>CACMHG010000003.1 GCA_902613475.1 K189A clade bacterium | reverse complement strand
CGGGAGCTATATCCAAGTGGATATTCTTCAGTACATCCGGACCATCTGGGGTGTAGCGAAAGCTAACGTCTTGAATCGACACCTGACCCATGGCCCGGTCAAGCTCGAAATCACCCTCGTTGCTTTCGATGCCGGAGTCTAGCTGCTTGAAAATATCCTCCGCTGCGGCGAAGCCGCGCTGCAGCTTCGCATTGATCTCTGACAACTTTCTAATGGGACGGCCGAGCATCCCCGCGAGCACCAAGAACTCTACCGCCTTGCCGCTGGAAAGCTGTACACCAAATTCGGGGCTGTAGAGCACGACAATCAGGCCGCATAAACCAAGCGCAATAATCGTCTCGTTGGTTTGTGAGCTGAATACCTTGGTGATTACCATTTTCATGTTTTGCTGGCGATTCACTTTGCTCGCCCGCAAGAACCGGTCCTCTTCCTGTTGCTGGCCGCCGAAGATCTTGACCTCGCGATAACCGTTGGCAACCTCTGAGACCACATGAGTGACGTCACCCATGGAATGTTGAATGCGACGGCTAATGCGACGAAACCGGTTACTGGCGAAGACGACGATAAGACCCAACACAGGTGCCATGGCAATGAATAGCAGGGTCAACCGCCAATCGATCAAGAATAAGAAGACCAAGTAAGCAATGACCTTTAAGCCGTCTTGAATCAGTGCACGCAGGGCATCGGTGCCGGTATCCCGCAGCTGAGTTACGGTAAAGGTAATCTGAGAAACAATATGGCCTTGGTTCGCGTTATCAAAGTAGCTGCTAGGCGACTTCAGGATATGACCGAACAGCTGTTCGCGCAGGTCGTAAACCACGCCAAAGGAGACTCGCGACATCGCAGCTTCGCCGACGATGGCACCTACCGCTCTTGCCACGGTTACGAGCGCCATCATTAAGGGTATGGTCGCCGCGGCCCGCACCTTCGCGTTATCCCAGTCATCAATAAGATTGCCAAACAGGGTAACGAAGTAGCCCTCTGCCGCGGCAGCAGTAACAAAGCCTGCAAAGGCAAAAATCAGCAGAACCCAATAACGTCCGACATAGGTCAGCAGGCGCCGGTATATTGTCCAGTCAGATTTTCCTGCCACGCTGTCGGTGGCATTCGATGCGCTATCGTCCATCGACTACTGAGGATCCATTGTTTTCGTCACCGGCACGGTCGCCAGGCTAACCCGCACCAATCCCAGCGTGGCGCAGACATCCAATGCACGCACCACAGATTGATGCGTGGCACTGGCATCGGCACGTATCTCAACGGGTTGCTCCGACAAAGCCTGTGCGTCAAGGCTACCAACGACAGACCTCAACGCATTTAACAGTTGGTCACGCTCGCTTCCGACCGGCTCGCCAGCAACAAAGTACGTGCCGGACGTATCGAGTGCTATCTCGATGGTATTGCTCACGCTTGCGGTCGCCGCCTCGGATGTTGGCAGAGTGACCGAAACCACCTGCTTTTGCACAAAGTTTGAAGACACCATGAAAAAAATTAGCAGCAAGAAAACCACGTCGATCAAGGGCGTTATTTCTATGCCTGCCTCACGCCTGGCAGCACTCAATCGAGCCATCTAATCCGCCTGCCTTAGCTGTTCTAGAAAGCGATTACTCACCGCCTCCATTTCGATCAACAGCGCATCCACATGACGTAGTAAGGCGCGGTGGCAGATCAATGCTGGAATGGCCACCGACAGTCCTGCAGCGGTGGTAATCAGGGCCGTGGAAATACCACCCGCCAGCAACTGTGCATCGGTCTGTCCCGCCGCAAACAGCTGATCGAATACGTCTATCAATCCAACGACGGTACCAAGAATGCCAAGCAATGGGCAGATTGAAGCCACGACCCCGAGGCCGGTCAGGTGACGCTCTAAATTATGTGCCGTGACGTCTAGCGCACCTTGCATGGCTTGAGCAAACTCATCGCGAGGCACGGCTCGGTTCGCGAGGCCCACCGCGAGCAGATAGCCAAGCTCCGAGGTGTTGCCAAGCTCCGTTAGCGCGGCGGCACTGGACGGCCAGTCGTTCGTGTCACCCATGCGCACGAGCAGGGGTTCTGGCAGTACCTGGGCACGCCTCAGTGACCACCATCTTTCCAAACAAATGGCCAGCGCAATGACACTACAGAACGCAATGGGCAACATGAGGACACCGCCGGCCTGAAACAGGTCTAGCATAGGCCGAGGTCCGAAATGCGGGTTCTTCGGCGCGGTCGAACTCGCCTCACCAAGAACAACCCCTTGCAGAGATCGGCCAACAGCTGTGTATCAAGCCGTCGGCCTCGCGAATCCAGTACTGATCGTGCAAGTTCACCGTCGGGTCACAATGCGGTACGGCAAATTCCAGTACCTGCCCTAGCCTAACCCGCGGTGCCTCGTTTTCGCCGGGCGCTGTATCGGCGCTAGGCAGAATCAACACACCATGCTCATCACCAGCAAAACGAAATTCAACATCGGGCAGCGCATCGCAGACTGGATTCACACTGTCAGAGGCAAATGCCTTATAGCCCCCGTCTACGGTAATCGTGCTCGGCTGTGGCTGGCTAATCGCGGTGCAGGCGACCGTGAGCGCGAGATCAAAACCTTGGAAGCGATCAGAGTCTGCGCCGCCGACCTGACGGTACTCTTCATCCATAAAGATATAGCTACCCACTTGAATATCCGTGAGATATTCGAGAGTCACATCGATGTCAAATGTCCCCGTGCCCCCACCGGTCACAATCTCCGGTCGCATGCCCTGCTGCCCCAGCAACTCAAATTTATCCGCCAAGCGCTCCCAGGCGCGCATGGATTTATCGCGCCGTTTCTCAAAGTCGTGCACATGCATAACGTGGCCGGCATAGTGCTGAACACCAGCAAAGTAGAATCGTGAGTCGCTCTGAATATCGTCGAGCAGGCGCAGCAGCAAATCATTGTCGCGTAACCCTGTTCTGCCGGTAGAGGCATCCAGATCCAGCAGTAAACCGATGCGTTTGTCGTCGTCGGTTTCGGCCTGCATGGCCAACATACCCTCGATAGAGTCTACGACGAGTAATAATTCCAGCTGCTCAGTTGCTATCGCGTTCACCACCTGTGCTTTGTCTCGGGTCGAGATAGGCGAAGTCACTAAAATCGAGCCAATACCCGCGTTGGCCATAACGGCAGCCTCACTCACCTTCGCGGTGCAAATTCCAACCGCTCCAGCGGCTATCTGCTGCTTGGCAATCTCTGGGCATTTGTGGGTTTTAGAGTGAGGACGAAAGCCCTTGCTGTGGCGTCCCAAATGCTTGGCCATGGTCTGGATATTGCTATCCATGATGGGTCGATCTAGCACAAGGGCAGGAGTGGGTAGCTGGTCGACCGGAATTGGTTGGCTAAGCATGACCGGTTCAACGGGACGGGTGGTCACCGTTTTTAACGCCATTTCCAATGCTGCAGACAATGTCCATCCCCACTTAATATGCTTCGCTCGAAGCCCCATCATAGCGGGGATAGATGCCGAATAGCAGCATCTAAAAAGGCGTGAAACGTATCAGGCCGACCGTTTTGCCTCCTGGCTTGCCTGTCTGAGTTGATCCTGTTCATGCTGCAATCGAAGCGCAGCAACCAAGTGCCGGCATATTTGCACACCCGGATCCGAGCTCACGTTCTGTTTTGCGCGAGGTGCATCACCACCTGGCTGGGTCACCCGATACGGCTCAGACTCGCAAGGGTCATTGGACTCAGCCGACACCCACAACGTTCGCTGCGCCGAGGTCTGGGTATTTGAATGTTTATTTGCTGCACTCGCTGATCGGTGTCGGGGCCCTCGAGCGCGTTTGCGCAAACTCCGGGTCAATCGATCCACCGCCTGCCAATGGGCTTGGGCATCACGCAGCAGGGCATGCTCAAGACTCACGGTACTTTGTTGCGGAGCAGATTCAACTTGAGGTGCTTTCGCCCCAGATGAATCCCCCGCAGCGCGCACGTCGAGCACTAACTGCAGGGGTGGCCTTGATGATTGCCCTAAGAAGTCGGACTGATTTTGTTCTTCCATACTGTGTATATACCAACTACTGTATATTTATACAACCTATTCAGGCGATATTTTTTTCGCTCCGAATGACCAAGCGATCGTCCTGCCAATCTCCGCAAAGCACGCTACCGGCGGCAAAGCCATCCCCCAGCATAGCCTCCGCCAATGGATTTTCGATAAGCCGAACCATGGCGCGCTTGAGGGGCCGAGCACCATAAACAGGGTCATAACCCGCCTCGCAGATGGCATTCATAGCGGCACTCGTCAAATTCAAACTCAACCCTTGCTCCGCTAGACGACGGTTCAGCAGCGCCAACTGGAGCGCAGCGATACGTCCGATAGCAGAGGTATCCAAGGGCCTAAATACGACCACATCATCAATCCGATTGACGAACTCCGGACGAAAATGTTGAGCGACAATGCCCATTACCATGGCGTTTAGCCGTTCATTGGCATCCCCACTATTTGAATCAGCGTTCGACTGCGTACCCCCGGCTTCGACGGCGTCTCGCGCGAAAGCCTGAATCGCTTCGGAGCCCAAATTCGATGTCATCACCAAAACACAGTTACTGAAATCAACCGTGCGCCCGTGGCCATCGGTCAACCGCCCGTCGTCTAACACCTGCAGCAAGATGTTGAAGACGTCATTGTGGGCCTTCTCTACTTCGTCGAGCAAAATCAGCGAATACGGTTTTCGCCTCACGGCCTCCGTTAGATAGCCGCCCTCCTCGTACCCTACGTAGCCGGGAGGGGCACCAATCAGCCGAGCCACCGAGTGCTTTTCCATAAACTCCGACATATCGACCCGAATCATGGCCTCTGGGCTATCGAAGAGCACCTCGGCTAAAGCCTTGCAAAGCTCAGTCTTACCAACGCCAGTTGGCCCTAGAAACATAAAGGATCCATTTGGCTTACTCGGATCCGACAGGCCTGCTCGGGCGCGTCGCACAGCCTGACTGACTGCCGCAATCGGCTCAGCCTGGCCTATCACGCGCTCGCCAAGCGACTGCTCTAGGTGGAGCAATCGCTCTTTTTCTTGGGAAAGTAGGCGCGCAACGGGAATTCCCGTCCATCTCCCGACAACCTCGGCGATCTCTTCAGCAGTCACCTTGTTACGCAGCAACCTGGGCTGGGCCAGTTCACCCGCATTCTCTGAATCTTGAGTGATGGTTTGTTGCTCTAAGCGTCGCTCAAGTTCCGGAATCACCCCGTATTGCAGTTCCGACATGCGCGTTAGATCACTTTCTCGACGAGCGGCCTCAAACTGCAAACGCGCGGCTTCAAGCTCTTCCTTGATGTCTTGTGATCCCTTGAGCGCGCTTTTCTCCGATTCCCACACTTTTTCCAGCTCAGCATAGTCCGCCTCGATCGATGCGACCTCTTCACGCAGCTCCCGCAAACGATTTTTGCTCGCTTCGTCGTCCTCTTTTTTCAGGGCTTCCACTTCCATCTTCAACTGCATCAAACGACGATCAAGCACATCCATACTTTCCGGCTTAGAGTCCATTTCCATGCGAATACGGCTCGCCGCCTCATCAATAAGGTCGATGGCCTTATCCGGCAACTGCCGGTCGGTAATGTAGCGATGGGACAGGTTTGCAGCGGCGACGATTGCTGGATCGGTAATGTCGACACCGTGATGCACTTCATAGCGCTCTTTCAGACCCCGCAAAATGGCAATAGTGTCCTGAAGGTCCGGCTCATCTACCTGTACTTTCTGAAAGCGCCGCTCCAGTGCCGCGTCTTTTTCAATGTACTGCCGATACTCGTCAAGGGTGGTCGCGCCAACGCAGTGCAGCTCACCGCGAGCGAGAGCAGGCTTCAGCATATTGCCCGCGTCCATGGCACCGTCAGCCTTCCCTGCGCCCACCATGGTATGCAGCTCATCAATGAACAAAATGATATTGCCTTCTTGTTTCGCCAAATCGTTTAGCACTGCCTTAAGGCGCTCTTCAAATTCGCCCCGATATCTAGCGCCGGCAATAAGCGCCCCTAAATCCAGCGACAACACGCGTTTACTTTTCAGGCTATCTGCCACTTCACCATTGACGATACGTTGCGCCAGTCCTTCGACGATAGCGGTCTTGCCTACCCCTGGCTCGCCAATAAGCACCGGATTGTTCTTCGTTCGACGCTGCAGCACCTGTACCGTGCGCCGGATTTCCTCATCGCGACCGATGACCGGATCCAGCTTGCCCTGTTCCGCCAGTGCAGTGAGATCCTGCGTAAATTTCTCAAGCGCGTTGCGCGTTTCTTCGTCGTTCTTACTTTCCACTGTTCTACCCTGTCTTTGCGACTGGATAAATTCCGTCGCGTTTTGCTCAGTCAATCCGATTGACTCAAGCACCTTGCCCACCTGCACATCCTGAAAGAGCGCCAGCACGATCCAATCTTCAGACACATAGGCATCTGCCGCCTGCTCTGCCAAGGATTGGGCTCGCTGCAGCATTTTTTGCAGCGCCGGACTGGCGCCCACATCACCGGAAGCCTTACCCAGCGTTGGCAGCGCATCGACCACACGAACCAACCCGTTCGCCAGCGTCGAAACACTCTGACCCTTGGATTGAGCTAGCGCAGCTACTAAACTTTGCGTTTCATGACTCATTGCTAGGGCGATGTGCGTCGGTTCGAGGCTAGGATTACGCTTTGCACTGGCCAGGGCATGGGCCTGGGAAAATACCTGCTCCACGCGTTGTGTAAATTCCATTGATGTCATCACTTAACCTCCAGTCGCTCATCACGGCCCCGCAAAGCTAAACAAAAGCTGACTGCGAGGGTTGATTGACGTGACTTTCACTTGCTCTCTGGCCTAGTCAATGGCGATGCTTCGTGCATTTTTCAAGTTCCTATAAGGCTTAACCCAACCATGATTCGCTGCGAGTATTTTGATCCCGACACCGATGACATCCCGCAGACCAGCACAACTGTTGGGCAAATCGTGTTGCAGCCGAATCACTCCCTAAGCTGGCGCGCACTCAAATACTTCCTTGCCTTTATGATGCTTTTGTCATTTGGCATCGCCATCACTTTCATGTTCTTCGGCTACTGGCTGGTTCTACCCTTTACCGGGTTGGAAATGGCAGCACTCAGTTACTGCCTCTGGCTATGCCTGCGACGGGGTAGCCTGCAAGAGGTCATCACATTCAGTGCAGATGAAGTCCGGCTGGAAACCGGCATAGATGCGCCGGATAACACCGAAACCTGGGAACGTTTTTTTACCAAGATTCACGTCACCGAGGCCATCCACCCCTGGTATCGCAAAACCGTGGCATTGGTGCATCGCGGTAACAGCTTTGAGATCGGCTCTTTTCTAACCTCGCCGGAAAAGGATGAACTCATTGAATCTCTTTACGACATGGTGCGACGTGCTGATGCCGCCATGGTAAGCCAGGCTTAAGCAACCTCGCAGAAAAGCCCGCCTCCCGCTTGAGACTCTGCTGACAGCCGCATCAAGGCCGGTTGGTTACGACCCTGTCAGGCCGATGAGAACACCACTGAATCGCACCGTTTACGGCAGTATTGAATTGTTGTGACCGCTCCCAAACAAACCGGCGCACCACATGCCTGTGGGGATGTCCATAGCGGTTGGATCGACCCGCGCTATAGACAACGAAGCGAGGCGACACATGCCTGAGAAAGGGCATGGAGGACGATGTTTTACTGCCGTGATGAGGCGCCAGCAACAGCGATACATTTGCGGGTAGATGGGCTAGCAAGCGCTCTTCGGCGCGAGCAGATATATCTCCGCTGAGATAGGCAACCTGCTCTGTCGTTTCGATCAACAACGTGCAGGACAAGTCGTTATCCGTGGTCAATCCTCGCGCTTGCAGCGTTGTAAAACTCACACCATCTTTTCGCCAAGACATCCCGTGTTCGCAATTGTGCGGACCAATCTCGGGTATGCGCTCGAAGTAACGACGAAAAAAGTCGAGTCCCCCGGCATGATCCATATCCGTGTGGCTCAAAAGGAGCAGGTTCAAATCGTGTGGTCCCGTTGAGCGCAGCATCGGCAGAATATTGGAGCGCCCAACATCTCGATTGCCGAAACGCGGCCCGGTGTCTACCAACATTCGATAACCGGCAGTATCCACAACCGCCGCACTGCCCTGACCCACATCTACAACCCGTACGCAAAAATCACCGGGTGGGACCGTGGATTCCACACTTATTAGCAAGGGTAGCCAAGCACAGACCGCACCCACGCGAAAATACGCGGCGAGGGGCAACAGCAGCATCAAACCGCCGAGGAGTGCGACAAAGACGGTAGGGACAGTATTAAAGCCGATGCTGGAGCTTTGAGGGGGTAGTGCACTGATGAATGCGTGAAGCAGTACGTCAATCAGTTCTAGGCTGAAGTCGGCCACTCCCAACAAAAGCGTACAGAGGGCTGCAATACTCTCCATCTGGGGAGCGAACATCTGCAGCATTCCTATGCCGACGCCGAGAAATAAGGTGGGCACTGTGACCAGCGTCATGATCGGCACGGTGAGTAAATTTGCAGGCACCACCAACAAGGAGCTTTCAGAGAGGAGTAAGACCACCAGTGGCGTTAGCCCTAACCAAAGAGCTGCTTGAGCCTGCACTACTGCTGCCACGGTTCCAGAAGACGGACTGCGGGGGCCAAAAAAAGCCAACAACACTGCTACCGCGCCATAGGATAGCCAGAATCCCGAATGAAAGACCTGGAGCGGCAACAGCAAGGCAGAAGTCAGTGCTGCGAGCAGCCAAATACGCCATATTGAGGCACGGCGCGGCAACAGCTGTAGCAGCCAAAGCCCCAGAAGCATCAGCGCGACGCGCATCACTGGCGATCCAAGACCCGTAAACCATGCCAGCACCATGGCACACAGACACACCAGACCGGCGCCTATCAGTGGCGCAAACATGCGGTATTGGACGACGGTGACCAGACGCACCGGATAGCTGATCAGTCCATACAGCAGCAGTGCGAACACCGACACATGAAGACCCGACACCACCAGCAGGTGGATGGCTCCGGTGCGTCGATATCGCTCCCAGGTTTGGGCTGGCACCGCACCACCGTCTCCTGTCACCAACGCCATCAGGGTTCCGTGATGCACTAGGCCTTTTGCAGCCAGCAAGCCGTCGACCTTACTCACCCATCTGGCGCGCAATGGCATCTCGAATTGCCCCTCTCGCACCCGGCCTGTTCGTACGTAGCCGGTTACCGAGTAGCCGCTGGCGACCAACCAACGCTCAAAATTGAAGCCGTGGGGGTTGGAAGCACCCCAGGGTCGACGCAAACGCAGAATCAATTCCACTTGCGCACCGACTGAAACAGCTTCGGTTCGGCGCCATCGGACCAACAAACGGTGACCCGGCTGGAGTTGGCAACGCTGCTCCGCTGCAGGCTGTGCTTCTTCAGAACTCGTGAGCCGTTCAGAGTTCGCCAGCACTTCAAGCTCCAGGGACCAAACAGATATTGAGGGATCCACTTCGACTTTTAACGAATTTGCGTGTGTTGACAATGATTTACGCGACGCAGAGAGCACTTGCGCAACCAACCTATGATCGGTGCTCTCAGCACATTGCGGTATGATCTGCTCGTTGGCAGACAACCACGCATCGCTCACGCCAAGGGCAACCAGACCGACCAGCAATAGCCACAAGCCCTGTTCATTCACCAAAAGCAAAGGCCGACGAGACCGCAGCGTGCTAACCCCAGCGGTTCAGAAAAAACACGAGGTTTCGACATTGACCCACGTAACCTTTTCGCGCAGAACAGCGGGGGCATCATTTGCAAAGGCCAGGACATAGTTCAGCAACATTTTTCGACTACGCTCGCTTGAGCAACTTCTCTTCATCAACTTCCTTTCTAGAAGTTCTTTTCGAGAAGTGCTTTTCGAGAAGTTCTTTTTGAGAACTTATTTTGAGTAACGCCTCTTGAATGAATTCTTTCGAACAAAATTGGGCATTCGTTGACCGATCATCATGAAAGACCGTCTGCGAAAATTAATTCCAAGCCGCGACAAGATGCGTGAGTTTTCTGCCCTCCGGCCTGTAGCCCATTTGCTCAATCGGCCGGAGCTGTGGCACTTCAACCGACGCGGGGTCTCCGGGGCGGCCTTCGTAGGTTTATTTTCAGCCTTTATCCCCGTGCCGTCTCAGATGCTGTTGGCAGCGATCATTGCGATCGTTGCCCGGGTGAACCTGCCCATCTCTGTCGCGCTGGTATGGATCACTAACCCCATCACCATACCGCCAATGATTTACGGCTCTTATCGTGTCGGTGCTTGGGTCCTGGGCATTGATGTTGCCGAGCTTCAGGTCGAACTGTCCCTAGACTGGGTGCTGGCGAATTTTATGGCCATTGGCAAACCCCTGTTCATAGGCTCGGTGATTTGCGGCCTGGTTGCAGGAAGCATTGGCTTCACCGCCAGCCACTTCATGTGGCGCAATCGGGTCATGCATCAATGGCGTAAACGTCGACGGCTACGCGGCGAGGAAAAATCCGCGGCGAGGAATGACTAGTGTAAAAACCGGGCCGGGCTGAGCTGACTGGCACGTCTTGCTGGCATCCAAGCCGCAAGCAGGGCAATCACCACACTGATGCCTGCAATGATCAAAAGATCAGCAATCACCAATTTCGTCGGCACCAGGGCAAAGTACGATCCGTCGAGTAGATGCTGGCCGCTAAGTGCGCCGATAAAATCTACCAACTCGTTAACAAAGACCGTAAGCAGCATTCCCAGACCCAAGCCGCCCAATGTACCCACCAGCGCGATCAGTGCGCCTTGCGACAGAAATAACGACAGCACAAAGCGTCGATCTGCTCCCAAGGTGCGCAGCATGGCGATTTGGGCGCGTTTGTCGTGCACCATCATCGATTGGCCCGCGACAATGTTAAAACCAGCAATGGCCACCACCAGCAATAGCAGTACAAACATCATGGACTTTTCCATGCGTACAGCTTGAAAGAGCTCGCCATAAATCTCTTCCCATGTCTCTAGGTCTCCGCTGGAGTCAAGACTGGCAAGCATCGAACCCACAGCAGATGCCTGCATAGGATCCGCCAGCATGACTCGCGTGCCAAGCTGACCCAAAGCCTGCCATGCAACGTCGTCGCGATGATTCAAGTTGACCAATACCATGCTGTAATCGGGCGCTGCCCGAAGCTCGAAAGTGCCGACCAAATTCAGCCGCAGCCATCTTAGGGCCACGCTATCGCCCTGGCTTACCGTGAGGGCGATCACTACTGCATCGCCCAGGGACAGACCCAAGTAGCGCGCCAAGGGTTCACCCATAACAATGGCATCGGCGAAGTTGTCTAGGTGGCTGAGGCTGCCTTGCTGCATGGCCTCCTTGAGCTCGGTCATCTGCTCTAGGTCATCGCCGGCAAAGCCAATGATCGTCACCGGCTGCGGCCTGCTACTGCCACCCACCACACCGAAACCCTGAAAAAACTTGGCCACGCTTCGCACATCAGAACGCTCCGCCAACGCCTTCTGCATTGGCAGTGATAGCGTCGGCTGATGAATCGAGATGTGGGGAATACTGCCTAATAACCGCTGGCGCAGCTCATGATCAAAGCCATTCATCACATTGACCACCAAGGTCAGCACACCAACCCCCAGCACCAGACCAATCAAAGACACCCAGGTGACGAAACGGGCAAATCCGTTGGATCCCTGCAACAACATGCGACCGGCCATCTGCGTCAGCAGATCCCTACCTACCTTCATCCCAGCTTGGGCGGCATTCGGGTCAGCCATGGGTTAGGCCTCGCTTGGCTTGCTTTCTTCCAAGCCGCCTCCAGTAAGGGTCAGCACCCGATCAAAGTGATGCAGCATGGTGGCATCGTGGGTGACCACCAGAAAAGCCACGGTGCGAGACTCACTTAACTCAACCATTAGCGACATCAGCTCCGCAGCACTGGTGGCATCTAAATTGCCCGTGGGTTCATCCGCGAGCACCAGCTTAGGACCGTGAATAAGCGCCCGTGCCACCGCTACACGCTGACGTTCACCACCCGAGAGCTCACTGGGAATATGGCTCAGTCGGTAGCCCAACCCCACACGCTCCAGCAAGTCGGCACTTCTCGATTGCGCATCTTGCTGGCTTGCGCCATTTAAACGCAGGGGCAAAGCCACATTTTCAAGGGCCGTAAATTCAGGCAGCAAATGGTGTTGCTGATACACAAAGCCCATGTATTGACGTCGCAGTGCAGTTCGCGCCTCGTTGCTGGCAGGAGTCATGGTTTCGCCTGCTACTGCAACTCCGCCAGCATCCGCCTCATCCAAACCTGCCAACAAATGCAGCAATGTGCTCTTGCCGGAACCCGAGCGGCCGACGATGGCCACACGTTCACCAGCATCCACCTGCAGGTTGATATCCTGCAGCACGGTGATGGCCTCGCTCCCTTGGGCAAAGGCCTTTGCCAAACTCTTGGCGGTCAAAATCTGAGCAGGCTCATTCATTGGCAAGCACTCGACTGGGCATCAACCCCATGGCACGCCAGGCCGGATACAGACTGGCGAGCAAGGCCGCGACCACGGATAGACCGCCAATCAGCAGCAAGTCCTCCACAATCACTTGAACCGGCAGGTAGCCGATAAAGTACTGGGACATTAAATCGTATTGCACAGACGCGGTGACTGCATTCACCAGCGGGGGAACCCCCCAGCCCAGCAGCAGGCCTACCGCGATACCTGCCAGAGTGCCGATCATCCCCAGTACTATGCCCACCAAACAAAACAAACCAAGCACTCGCAGGCGACTGGTACCCATGCTGCGCAAAATGGCGATATCGCCGCGGCGTTGTTCAACAATCATGATCAGGCCTGATACGAGGTTAAAGGCCGCCACCGCAATCAGCAGAGAAAAGAGTAAGAATAAAGTCGCCTTTTGCACGGATATTGCCTGATACAGCGTGCCAAATTCCGTCATCCACGAACGCACCCGTGGCTCACTCCCGGCTAGCTGAGTGTATAAAAACTGGCTCGCGCCATAGCTATTAAACAGGTCGGACAACCGGCCCTGCACGCCGTGGGCCCGGCCAGGCAAGCGCAACAGTCGCTGCGCATCGGAAAGACTGATAAAGGCGCCGCTGCCATCCAGCTGAGATTGACTGCGAAATATGTTCACCACAGTAAAGCGCTTCTGACGCGGCAGCGCCCCGGCAATACTGAGTCGTTGATCCGGCAGCAACACGACTAGATTGTCGCCTACCTCGACCTGTAGCTGGTCGGCCAAGCGGCCACCCAGAGCAATACCAAAGGCGGTTCGCTGTATGTCAGTGAACGCGCCGTCGACGGCAAAGTCTGCCACCGCGCTCACGCTGGCGTAGCTTTCATCAACCCCGGTGATTTGCGCTGGGCGCACCTCGCCATTAGCGGCGAGCAAACCGCTGCTTTGTGTAACCGGAGCGAGCGCGGTTAAACCAAACGAAGCATCGGACGTCGGCAGAGCGGCCAAGTCAGCCAGGGGCGTACCTTGAAGTGAGGTGGCGGTTATATGCGGCAGCACATTCAACAATCGCTCACGCATTTCGCGCTCAAAGCCATTAACCACGGAAATAACAAAAACCAGGACGGCGATGCTGACCACGAGGCCTGCCAGAGCAAGGGCTCCTACGAAGGAGGCACCTGTCGCGCTGCCGCCGCTGCGTCCTGCAGCGCCAAAACGGCCGAGGGCGTAACGAACCGCCATGTCGAACAACAATTTAATCGGCATTGCGTACCGTTCAGGCTCGCCGATGACTACGAATTATTTACCGACCCTTTGCGCCAGATCCGCAGAGGCGCTATCTGCTGAGTCATCAGCCGGTGCCTTTAAAAAGGGAGACTTCTCGCACATCTGCGGATCACCGCCACAGACCTCGCACTCCATTTCCATGCCCAGAGCTTTCATACCGCCGCAGCTTCCAGCGATGGGCTGGCGACCAAAGATCACGCCAACGGCCATGGCCCCGACAAGAGCCAACATGACAAAGAATGCAACGATAACGGTTTCCATAATTTACTCCAAAAGCCAAGACGGCTAAGAGGGCGGCGCGACTAAGTAGGCGGTCATGGCGGGAGTATAGCGCTCTACAAATGCGCCATCAGCGCCTTTTTCTATTACGAGCACAGCAAGACCTAACCGCTCTGCCAAGGCCAGACCTGCATCACCGCCCAACACCATGATCGTTGTCGCGTAGGCGTCAGCGTACATGGCCCGCGGATGAATGACCGTAACCGACGCTACCTGATTGTCCGCGGGCCGCCCTGTGCGCGGGTCAATCACATGATCTACGCGAATGCCGTCTACCTCGCGAAAATTTCGGTAGTCACCAGAGGTCGCAACACCCTGACCGGTTACGCTGAGCACGCGCTGTATGGAGCCAAGGCTGCCAGCGACGGGTTTTTCTATACCAATGCGCCAAGGTCGACCTCCAGGGCTAGAGCCCACGGTTCGCATCTCACCGCCAATATCCACCATAAAGTCTGTGCAGGATTTAGCGGCCATATGCTCGGCTAACTCGTCAACGCCCAGACCCTTTGCCAGCGCCGACAAATCAACATAGACACCCTTCGCCTTTTTCCGCGCTGCACTATTCGCCGCATCGAGCTGCAGTTGTTCCATACCAACCCAGCGTGCGGCCGAGCGCTGGGCTTCCAAGGAGGGTAATTCGACGACCTCGACGGGTCCGAACCCCCACAGATTTACCAGGGGGCCAATGGTCACATCAAACGCACCCTCGCTCTCTCGCCACACCTGCAATGCCGCTTGCAGCACAGAAGAAAAACGCGGCGATAGCGTTTGCCACCCCTCCTCGTCCGCGCGGTTAAACGCACTGATCTCAGAGTCGGCAACATAGGTAGACAGGCTTTGATTAAAACCCTGCAGCAATTCATCCAGCCCTTGTTGGCTGGTTGCACAGCTTTCACTCTCGCGATACTGCACCCGGTAATAGGTGCCCATGGTGGCGCCCTCAACACTGCGATAACTCGGTGCCTGATTTTTGTCGGCGTCGCTTCCGCAGGCCGTGAGGAGCAACCCTCCAGCCAGCAGCATGAGCCATCGTTTTACACCAAAATTTAGAGTGTCCATGTGCGCTCGCACCATTCGGACGCGCAGTTTAACGCGCTTGGCAGGCAAATCAGATGGCTATTGAAAACATGGCCACGCGGTATTCACGACATCGGCTGTACTTTTGCTAATTCGTCCCGCAAAAGGCACCATTTCGTCCTTCGAGAATGCGACACGGGTTGGGGGCTCTGGGCGCAGCTGCTTGCCCCTCAGCACCTACGACTCGCACCGCTTCACAGCATCATAGGACAGACATGATATCACGTTGGTTTGCACCGCTGATCTTTGCAGCCGCCATTCTCGGCTGGCTTACGGCCATGGCGCTACCCGACGTGGTTTGGCTGGATCAACTCACCCAACTATTGCGCACGGCCTTTTTCTCGGCGCTGAAAATGGTGATTGCCCCACTGATCTTTTTCTCACTCATCGCCGGTGTCATGCAGCTTCGCGCCTCCAGCCAGATGGGCCGACTAGGCGGCGTTACCATCGCCTACTACCTCACCACTACCGGCATCGCAGTGCTTATTGGTCTGATCGTCGTGCTGTTCTACCACCCCTGGACGGCATTTCCGCCTCTGGTCGAAGACCCCGGCGTCCTCGGAGACGTGACGGCGCAATCGGCAAGACTGATTGATCCCGGTGACGGTTCAACCTTCAGTCTGCTGAGCACCTTGTTACAGCGCATGCTGATCAATCCCTTCAACGCGTTGGCACAAATGAACGTGCTGGGTATTTTGGTGGGGGCCATCTTGTTCGGTCTTGCCGCCGCTATCACCCTACCCACCGATTCTGCGCTTCCAAAAATCTTTGATGAGCTAGCCCAGATCACCTACAAACTTGCGGGCTGGGTACTTACCACCCTACCCATTGGCTTATTCGCCATTACCTTTCAGCTTGCGCAAAAAATCGATTTCTCCACCCTCGCCGCCCTCGGTCAGCTTGCTGGCGTCGTTTTTGGTGCCACGCTGTTTCATGGCCTTATCGTGCTGCCCGCCATCGCTTGGCTGGTCTCTGGCAGAAACCCGCTGCAGTTTCTACGCGCGGTCAGCCAGCCCATGGTGACGGCATTATTCACCTCCTCTAGCGCCGCCACATTGCCGTTATCGATGCAGACCGCCCAAGAAAAATTGGGCGTAGACCAAGCGCGTAGCGCCTTTGTGCTCCCCCTTGGCGCTACCGCCAACATGGACGGCACGGCTCTTTTTGAGGGCATCGCCGCAGTGTTCCTGGCCTATATGTTCGGCATCGATCTGGGCACCACTGGCGTCATCGCCATTTTCCTAGTGGCCATGTTGTCTTCGGTCGGCGCACCGGGCATACCCTCCGGCTCCATGGCGGGGATGCAAATGGTGCTGCTGGCGGTGGGCATACCCCTTGAGGCCATTGGACTGCTGCTGTTGATCGAGCGACCACTGGATACCTTCCGAACCGCAGTCAATGTTGAAGGCGATTTGGTGGGGTGCTTAGTCGCGAAGCGGTTCGCGTCGTAACCAGCACCGAAATCACAAAAAGCGACAACAAAAAGAGAGACATCGCTATGGCCCCAAGGCTGTTATTGCTCAGACACGGACAAATCACCGCCAACCGCGTTGGCCGCTGGCATGGCTCCACGGACAGTCCGCTGACGCTGCGCGGGCGCTGGCAGGCTTGGCGCACAGGGCGATACCTAAGCAAAAAGGAGAATTTGGCCGCGGTTTATACCAGCCCACTGCAGCGCTGCCGACATACCGGCGCGTTAGCAGCACCAGCATCCGTTGCGAATCACAAAGTCGAAAATGGCCTTGCAGAGATGTCTATTGGTGATTGGGAGGACGAGCGCTTTGAGGTGCTGCACCGCGAACACAATTTGATTGAGCGCCTCAACGAAGACATCCACTGGGCACCACCCAAGGGCGAGGGTATGGCCACGGTCGCCGCCCGCATGCGCGAAAGCCTTGAACGTATCAGCGCGGCTCATAGCGATGAAGAAACCGTGCTGGTGGTCAGCCACGGAGTCGCCATGGCCGTTGCCCTTGGCGAGTTGGTACACGGCCACCCCACGGAATGGGCGCGATATCATTTTGCCAACTGCAGCCTGACCCAGTTGCGGTTGAGCGACGACGGTGAGCCTGCGCAGCTGATTGATTTCAACAGTTATGCACACCGGCTGCCCTTCAGTTAAAGTCGGGCCGAGCCCAGGACAAACTGCGCAAGGGAGGAGAACGCAAATGGGTGAATATTCTATTGTCGAAAAAGCCGAACACATCATGACGGTGCGCATCAATCGACCAGATCGATTGAATGCCCTACACCCGCTGGCCAATGCCGAACTCGGCGAAGTATTTGATGATTTTGCAGCAGACGACGACATGTGGGTCGCCATCATTACCGGCGAGGGCCGGGGCTTCAGCGCCGGTAATGACCTACGTTACCAAGCCGAGGGCGGCGAGCGCATACCCACACCCCGCGGCTTTGGTGGACTTACCTCGCGCTTTGATATGACCAAGCCCGTGATCGCAGCAGTAAACGGTGTCGCCATGGGTGGCGGCTTTGAAATAGCGCTAGCCTGCGATTTGATCATCGCATCTGAAAACGCCAAGTTCGCACTACCAGAGCCCAAGGTTGGCCTTGCGGCCCTAGCGGGCGGATTGAACCGACTGCCGCGTCAAATTGGCCCGAAGCGGGCGTTGGGCATGATTCTGACCGGTCGCCACGTCAGCCCGGAAGAAGGCAAGGAACTCGGCTTTGTGAACGATGTGGTACCCCATGATGAGCTGATGAATGCCGCCATGGACTGGGCCAAGCAGATCTGCGCCTGTGCTCCGCTCTCCATTCGTGCCAGCAAAGACGTCGTGTACAAGAGCCTCGACAGCGCGTCGCTGCAGGACGCCATGGAAGGCAAGTACGATTCAGTGAAGGCCATGGTCAGCAGCGAAGACTTCATCGAGGGTCCCAAGGCCTTTGCCGAGAAGCGTGCACCCAATTGGCAGGGTAAGTAGACGGCGGCCTGATTTAGCTGCAGGCAAGAAAAGAGGGATAAACCATGTTGAAAGTAACCCACCGAGACCTAATTGACCGCGCACTTGCAGAGGTTGACACCCTGGATGTCGATGACGCTGTCGCGCTGCTGGAAGACGATGACACAGTCTTTGTCGACCTGCGCGACCCGCGGGAACTGGAACGCGAAGGCAAGGTACCCAATGCATTTCACGCACCGCGAGGCATGCTGGAGTTCTGGGTAGACCCATCGTCGCCCTACCACAAGGAGGTATTCGCCTCGGGCAAACGACTGGTTTTTTACTGCCAAAGCGGCTGGCGCTCGGCGCTGGCTACCAAGGCAGTACAGGACATGGGACTTGAGCGTGTTTGTCACATAGGCGACGGCTACCGGGGCTGGAAAGACAGCGGGGCTGATACCGAAGACGTCGAACCAAGACGTCGATAGCACCCTAGCTCAAGGGGCTGGCACCATATTGGAGTAGTCATGGTACTGCTGATTCACATACTCGCCTTCTGCGGCGGCTTCGTCATTATGTCCATGGAGCTGCTGGGCGGGCGCATCCTCGCCCCCTACTTCGGCAGCGGCGTATACGTATGGGGCAGCATCATTACGGTGTTCATGCTCTCGCTGTCGCTGGGCTACCTGCTGGGCGGCAGGCTATCGATCAACAACCCGTCGCTACAGCGCTTCGCCGCGATATTCGCGCTAGGCGCGGTACTACTCTACCCGCTGATACTGTTCGCAGAACCGGTCATGGAATTCATCTTTCTGCGCATTGAAGACCCACGCTACGGATCACTGATGGCGTCCGCGTTCTTGTTCATTTTGCCAACGGTGATACTGGGCATGATTTCGCCTTACTCGGTAAGGCTGCTGGTGACGAAGGTAGAGGAAAGCGGGCAAGTCGCGGGAACACTGTATTTCGTTTCAACCCTGGGCAGCGCCATCGGCACGCTGATGACCTCGTTCTACTTCATCTTGTGGTTTGAGGTGAATACGGTGCTGACGTTGTTGACGGTGGTCTTGTTGGTAGTGGCGGGTGTGGCGATGTTGGCGGCGAGGCGATCCTCAAAAAGTCGATAACCGCTCTAGATTTTGATCTATTGGGTAGGCCCCTCCATTGTTCTCTCTAGCTAGCGATCCGACCGCGCCGCATGATGCGATCAAGTATGCCGGTCTATGGCCAGTGAGTGAGAGCTGTGTTTACTGTCTGTGAGTGATTTCACAATCGCGGGTTAAAAGATGGGTGCTGGACTGGAGAGTTACTCTTTCTTCAGCCGCCCCGACAGCTTCAGCAACTGCACGTTCACCTCTTTCAACAACGCCACATAGCCTTCGCTGGCCTTGAAGAACTCGTTGAGCTGCATTTCGGTGAGGTTTTCGTTGCCAAAGATGGGATGGTCGCTGGGTATGTCATCGAAAAAAGCCTGATCTTCGTGTCTGACCGAGGCGACTCGCGAAGACAACTGAAACACCCGACGCCCCAGCTTAACCAACTGTTGCTTGGTATCTGCCAGATCGTCGGCGAGGGTTTGCGCGGTCTCCTCTTCGAGTGGGGGCGGTGTGTTGCCGCTACTAGATGGATTAGTCATGTACTTGTTCTTGTTGCGTATGCGCTCTTTCCAGCGCGGCTATCTTTACTTCACCCACGAGCGAAATGACAGGGCGATTCGCGGCTAATTGTTAACTGGCTTGCTCAATTTTCAGTCACTTTTAGAACCTTTCCCCAACCTAACGACTAAGATGTCTTGGTCAGTATTTACTTCCAAAGGGCATTAGTCATCTAATAATCAGCACCGATGTCCTGCACCACTGCCCGCAAACGTTTGTCTTTTGTCCACAGCTGACATCCGCTAAGCAAACTAGCGGCCATTAAGTGGATATCTACATAACCCAAACCACTACCCATCAACGATCTTTGTTCAATCAGCGTCATGACTTCTTCATGGCTTGCAGCCACCGCCTGTGGAAGATTGTGAAAAAGCTGCAGTAAATCTTTTCTTTTCGTCAAATTTCCACAAGCCAGTTCGCCGATAATGTAAGGATGGATCAATACATCGGCATCATCGAGCAAGCGAACCAGCACTAACTCAGTACGCTGAAGGTGATCGACCCAAACCGAGGTGTCGACCAAAATCACGAGCTGTTCAATTGGCGACGCGGGGTCAATGTAAGCTGCATTTCAGTGCCACCGAGTTTAGCTAGCCGTCGCGCACTCTCTTTTTCGATTAGAGCTTTCAAGCCAGCTCTCACCAATGCCGTTTTTTCACTCACCCCTGTCACTTGTTCGGCTGCTAACAACAAGTCGTCATCAATGTTCAGCGTTGTTCTCATGCTTCTATCCCATCCATACATATCAAATAGGCATCATATGATGTTTATCATACACACCACCTATCATAGATTGAACGAATCCTCGGCGACTAGTGCTCAGCTAGTAAATGTCTGTCCGCCAAATCTTCTGTCTGCGTGAGCAACTGTGTTGGTAAACGCAGGTGGGTCGCATAGAGTAACCACATCACGCAGCCAGCCAAGAGATCTCGATGCATCGAATACACCCAGCTCCAAAACGTTGGATCGCGACAACATTCGCCTTAGTTGCGCTCGCGCTGTCAATTCCCGGCTACACCAAAGTTCTGCACGAAGAACGTTCGGTTTATACCCGCATCATCGTCGAAGACGAACGAAATCTGCGCTGTCTGAAGTTCACGCTGGTGCGTGAAAACAGTCGACAAACCTGTATGGACCGCAACAATCCGCAGCGACTGGTGTTCGACTACGCCAAGATGACCCTGTCTGCTCTGCTGCTGAAACCTGACCCAGAGCGCATTTTGATCATTGGCCTCGGCGGGGGCACCCTACCCATGGCCCTGCGGGATATTCTGCCCAGCGCGGTGATTGACACGGTGGAGATTGACGAGGCCGTTGTGCGGGTGGCGGAGCGATTCTTTGACTTTGCTGAGGATGACCAAAATCGGGTCTATGTGCAGGATGCGCGGGTGTTTGGTAAGCGCGCGGCGCTGCGCGGAGAGCAGTACGACCTGATCATTCTCGACGCCTTTGACGGTGAATACATTCCCGAGCACCTGATGACCGTCGAGTTTCTTAGCGAGATGCGCGGCTTGCTCAGCGATGACGGGGTGCTGGTCGCCAATACCTTTGCCAGCAGCAAGCTCTACGACTATGAATCGGCGACCTATGCTGAGGCCTTTGGCGGTTTCCTGAATTTCCGACTGCCGACTTCGGGCAATCGCGTGATCTTGGTGCCTCAGGCAAAACTCGACATTGATGCGCGAACCCCGCTGGATCGCAAAACCCTCCGGGCCAACGCCGACTCCTTAAAGGCGCCCATGGCACCTTACGACATGCCGCTGAAGCGATACGTAAGCACCCTGCTGTCGCTGAGCGAGCAGAAGCCGGATTGGAATAGCCGCATTCGCCCGCTGACGGATCAATTTTCGCCAGCGAACGTGCTTCAAAGTCAGTGAGCTTGCGCGTTACTGGTTGGCCCAGTACTCGTCTTTCAGCAGCCGCTTATACAGCTTACCGGTCGGGTGGCGTGGCAGCTCATCCCTGAAGTCGATACTGCGCGGGCACTTGATGCTCGACAATTGGGAGCGGCAATAATCGAGCAGCTCTACCTCCATCTCCGGCGTACCAAAGGCCGGGTCTTTAAGCTGCACAACCCCTTTCACTTCCTCGCCAAAGTCCGGGTTAGGCACCCCAAATACCGCCACATCCACCACGGCGTCGTGCGTGATGAGCGCGTTCTCGGCTTCTTGTGGGTAAATGTTCACGCCGCCGGAAATGATCATGAAGTGCTTGCGGTCGGTCAGGTACAGGTAGCCTTCTTCGTCGAGGTAGCCCACGTCGCCCAAGGTTGACCATCCCTGAGGGTGCCGCGAATCGTTGGTTTTGCCTTCGTCTTTGTAGTATTCGAAGGTTCCGCCACCGTCCATGAATATGGTGCCAGACTCGCCCACGGGGACTTCTTCGCCGTGCTCATCGCAAATATGCAGTTCACAGGTCAGCGGCTTGCCCACAGAACCTTTGTGCGCCAGCCACTCTTCGGAGTTGAGCTGCACGAAACCGTTGCCTTCGGTGCCCGCGTAGTACTCGTAAATCACCGGACCCCACCAGTCGATCATTTGTTCTTTAATGGGAATGGGGCATGGAGCTGCTGCATGAATAGCACACTGCAGCGAGCTGACATCGTATTTTAGGCGCACGTCTTCTGGCAGTTTGAGCATGCGTACGAACATAGTGGGTACCCACTGGCTGTGAGTGATTTTGTAGCGTTCGATGCATTCCAGCGCGAATTCGGCTTCAAAGTGCTCCATGACTACCACGGGCACACCGGTGCGAATGCAGTTCATGGTGAAGGCGAGTGGTGCCGCATGGTAAAGGGGGGCCGGCGACAAATAGATGGAATCTGCGCTCGCGCCGTAAAGCACCTTGAGTAAGTCAACGCCCTCGTCTTCCCCGTAAGCTTGTTCCGGTAGCGGCCGCTTAACGCCCTTGGGGTAGCCTGTGGTGCCGGACGAGTAAAGCATGGCCGCGCCCTCGCATTGGTCCGCAATAGGCTGGTCCGACATGGCGGCAATGGCATCTTCCCAGCTCGTGAAACCGTCGATCGTGCCGTCGAGCATATAGCACTGCTCGACAATAGGCATTTTGCCCACTAGAGGCTCCACCACTTCTTTGCGGGCATGGGAGGTAATAAATACCCTCGCCTCGCAGTTGTTCACAATGTAGTCCACCTCGGCTTGCTGGAGCCGCCAGCTGATGGCGGTGTAGTAAATGCCGGCGCGCTGTGCTGCCCAGCAAATCTGGAAAAAGCGCGGGTGGTTCTCGAGCAAGATAGCGATATGGTCACCGCGCTGAAGTCCCAGCGAGCGAAACAGCTGGGCGCCTTGGTTGGCAGTGGCTTCCAGTTGCGCAAAGGTGACCGTGTCACCTGTCTCGGCCATGATGTAAGCCGGCTTATCCGGATGGGTGGCAGCGATATCTGCTGGACTCATTTATTTCTCCCCAAAATAGTTCGTCTTTTTGTGCTTCGGCAGCCTTTGTTTAGCTGTTGTTTGTTTAGCTCTTGTCGGCGTCCAAGGTCAAACACACTGAGTTCATGCAGTAGCGCAGACCCGTAGGCGCAGGACCGTCTGGAAATACGTGGCCCAGGTGGGCATCACAGCGGGCGCAAAGCACCTCGATGCGGCGCATACCTAACGAATTATCTTCGCGGTTAATCAGCGCTTCCGATTCCAGTGGTGCATAGAAGCTTGGCCAGCCGCAGCCCGCATCAAATTTGGTTTCGGCGTCGAATAGCGGCGCATCGCAACATCTGCATAGATAGGTGCCGGGGCGATTCTCATCCCAGTAGACACCGGTAAAGGGGCGCTCGGTACCCGCTTGGCGCGCGACCGCGTATTCTTCTGGCGACAATTGAGAGCGCCACTCTTCGTCGGTTTTTACAATCTTGTCTGTTTCCACGCTCACTTGAGCCTCTTTTTCTTGACTTAGTTGATGCTAAGCCAAAGGCAGCGCCTTAGACTAGTGGTCTTGCGCATTCTTCTGTGCCGGACGACGGCGCGGCAGGTTGCGACGCTAATCTAGGAAGGCTCATGACACAGGCAGCACCGCTTCAACCGCCCACAAGGACCATACGCAAGTCCGACAAGCTGGCGGATGTTTGTTACGACATTCGCGGGCCTGTGCTGACCGCAGCCAACCAGCTGGAGGCCGAGGGCCATCAGATCCTGAAGCTGAATATTGGCAACCCCGCACCCTGGGGCTTTAGCGCGCCAGAGGAAATTTTGCGTGATGTGGTGCGCAACATTCCCAACTCTCAGGGATACAGCGATTCCAAGGGCCTTTTCGCCGCTCGCAAAGCCGTGATGCAGTACTGCCAGCAAATCAACATTCGTGATGTCGATGTGGAGGATATATACATCGGTAACGGTGTATCGGAACTGGTGGTGCTGTCGATGCAGGCCCTGGTAAACGATGGTGACGAGATTCTGGTCCCCTGCCCTGACTTTCCTTTGTGGAGTGCCGCAGTAAATCTCTGCGGCGGCACGCCAGTGCATTATTTATGCGATGAAGAAGACGATTGGCAGCCAGACCTTGAGGACATTCGCAGAAAGATCACCCCGAATACCCGAGGCATCGTGGTGATCAACCCCAATAACCCCACGGGTGCCGTCTACACGCCCGCCATGCAGCAGGCGCTGATCGACATCGCGCGGGAACATGACCTCGTGGTATTTGCCGACGAGATTTACGACAAAATCTTGTTTGATAACGAGCAGTATATTCCACTGGCCTCCTACGCCGATGACTTGCTCTGTATGACCTTTAGCGGCCTGTCCAAGTCTTATCGGGTAGCGGGTTTTCGCGCTGGATGGATGGTGGTGAGCGGTGCCCGAGAACGTGCCTCAGATTTTATTGAAGGCTTGAATATTCTCGCTTCTATGCGACTGTGTTCAAACGTGCCAAGCCAGCACGCCATACAAACCGCCCTCGGCGGACATCAAAGCATTTTCGAACTCACCGCACCGGGTGGACGTCTCTATGAACAGCGGAACCTGGCCTGGAAGCTGCTGAACAAAATTGACGGCGTATCCTGCACAAAGCCCAAGGGCGCACTCTATTTGTTCCCTAAGCTGGATACCGAGCGCTTTCATGTTCGCGATGACGAGCAGTTCGTGCTGGATTTTCTGCTGGCAGAAAAAGTACTGATGGTTCAGGGCACTGGCTTTCACTGGCCGAAGCCCGATCACTTTCGCGTGGTATTTCTGCCCCATGTGGAGCAGATAAACGAGTCCATGGGCCGCCTAGAGCGTTTTCTCGCGAGCTACCGGCAACCGTAATCGGCTGCTAGGGCAAGAGCGTGTTGGCGACCCGATACAGCAAGAAGTCGTCATAGCCTGTCAGCACGCTCACCAAACCTGATAGCTGCTGATCCAGTATCGCATCCCCGGTATCGACCAACAGCGGGCGCTGTTCCAAGGTAGCCAGCTTGGTGCGGGATCCGATCAACGTAACGTCTCGATCCCAGCTAAGCGCGTGCAGCACACCCGGGCCAAGTTGCTGATTGCCACGCCCCAACAAAAAACCCTGGTGGCGGGTAAAGCTGACCAATACATGGGTCGGCTGCTGTTCCGCTATACGCTGGAGCTGGGCACTGGTTGCGTTCTCAATGGCCTCACCGCCCGGCAGCATCACATCGCATCCAAGCAGCGTGCCGTTTAGGCCCAGCGCCTGCTTGATGGCTAGGCAGGTGCTGCCAGGGCCAATGACCATGGCTTTATCCGCATAGAGTTCTGGGTTGTCTAGGAAGTAGCTGACGATCTCCTGCACCACGAGGCCCTCGTCCTCTTTGCCGCCAACCTTCATCTGTTGCAGATAGCCCCCGGCTTCCGGCACCCAAAGCTCGCCATAGCGCTTGGTGGCAACGACCTGATGTCTGGCGGTGGGGGTGTCATTGGATGCAGGCACATAATCACGCACCTCCCGTTCGATGCGGCCCACCAAACTCCCCTGGGCAAGGCCTGCCACCACATCAGCAGCCGCGTTGGGACTGATCGCAAACACGCCGCTGTGCATTTTTACCCCTGCGGGCAATCCCAGCGCACAGGTGTTGTCGTCAATGGCTGCCAGCACGTCTCGCGCTGTGCCGTCGCCACCGACAAAAATCAGTAGGTCGATCTGACTCGTGCACAGGGTTTCAACGGCGCAGCGTGTGTCTTGCGCCGAAGTTTGAGCTGCGGGTTCGCCCAGCACTCGCGCCGACACGCCCACGGAAGCCAAAACCTCCGCACCCATCACACCACCCCACGTGCACCAGGCCAGTTGCGCAAAATCGTCGCCCAATTGCCTCTGTAGCGCCGCTAAAAATATCGTCAGTCGCTCCTGCCCTCTCGGCTTGCCGTCGAGGTCCCGCGCGGCGCGCTGCAAGGCCTCGCCGTCGCTCCCCTGCAGACCCACTGCGCCACCAATGCCCGCAAGCGGATTAACCACCAAGCCTAGGCGCAGTAATGGCGCTGATGATTCCGCCATAGCGCTCACTAGCCGAGCGCCATTAGCTCGCCAACCTGCTCAGCGATGGCTAGGGATGACGTAAGACCCGGCGACTCAATACCGAGCAGGTCGATACGACCACGGACTGCGTGGTCCTTCGGACCTCGTATCAGAAAATCTGCCGCCTCACCTCGGCCTGCGATTTTCGGGCGTATGCCGGTATACCCCGGCTGTAATCTGGACTCATCGAGTTTTGGGTAGTAGGTACGAATGGCAGCGACAAATTCTTCTCGCAGGCTGTCATCGAATGTGTAATCAATGCCATCTACCCAACGCACATCTGGACCAAATTTTACCTGGCCACCCAGATCTAGGGTGACATGCACACCCAGGCCGCCCTGTTCAGCAGTCGGATAGACCAGCCGCTGAAAAGGCTGGGCACCAGAGTAGGTGTAGTAGTGACCGATGGCATAGTGGGCCTTGGGCGAGCCAGGCACATTTTGAGACAAATCGGGTGCCTGCAAACCACCGGCGTTTATTACCCAGTCCGCTGCCAGGGACATTTGCTGAGAGTGCACGGTGAGTTGGTCGCTGCTTTCTATCGAAGTCACTGGATTTTGAAAGGCGATAAATCCGCCGTTGGCTTCGAGAATACCCTGCAAACTGAGCATAAAGGCGTGGGAGTCAACAATCCCCGTCGAGGGTGACAAGGCCGCACCGATTCCACACACCTCCGGCTCGAGCGCGCGCAACTCGGCCTGGTCGATCCAGCGTAAATCAGTAACGCCGTTGGCGGCCGCTTGTTTTACGTAGCCGTCAACGACGCTGCGCCGAGATTCGCAGGTGGCTACGATCACCTTGCCACAACGATCGTAGGGCACGGCATATTCATCACAATGGGCATAAAGAAGTGCCTTGCCGCGCACACATAGCTCGGCTTTACGACTACCGGTAGGGTAATAAATGCCGGCGTGAATCACTTCAGAGTTGCGGGAACTGGTTTCGGTGCCAATGGCGTCATGCTGCTCTAGCACCACGACCTCGCGACCTGCCGCGGCCAATCGTGCAGCCACAGCAAGCCCGATGACCCCTGCACCGATAACGACGCATTCAACTTTATCCGTCATCAGCGCGCCGCCCCCAGAGCCAATGGCGGATGCGGATCCTGAGCTATGCGCTCTCGTGTGCGCTCTAGCGCCCGAATAAAGATCCGGGCGCGTGCACCAGCAGAACTCGCCAACCAGTCGTGAAGTGTCGGGGTATGGGCCTGTATTGCTTGGGTAAATGCATCGATGTCTGCCTCCACGTTATCCGCACTGGGCTGAAACTCCAGACCAAGGGCTAGGGCGAACGCCCGCTCCAAACTTTGCGTGCGCAGCTCCGATTCGAAGAATGCAACCTGGTCCTCGGCATTTCTGGGCCCCGCAATGTAGTGATACCCAAAGTCTTCCTGCCTGCGACGCTGGGTTCCCGCGATGCACCAATGGGCGACTTCATGGAGTGCAGATGCGGGATAGTCTTCACGAAAATACAGAGTAGCTGGGGCGGTACTCGTGGCAGGCCGGTAGAGCGGCTCAAGCGCGCCGCCAATCAGCTGGGTGTTGTGCGCCCGCCCGAATGCCTGGGCAAAGGTCTGGGCAATGCAGTTGGCCAGTTCAGCGTCGGTTATGTTCGCCATACTCCTCATTTACCTAGCCGTGCTTGCGTATCCAGAACTGCAGCACCTTGTCGTCGCCCTGCCAACCGGCCCGATCAACCTTCAAATAGTCGTGCTTCATAAACTGACAGAAATGTTCAAAGTCGCGCTCGGTGGTTGGGTCTGTGGCAAGAATGTGCAGCACGTCGCCGCCTGCCAGCTCCCGCACCTTGTTTTTTACCAGCATGAGCGGTTCCGGACAGCGCAGTCCTCTAGCGTCGATTTGAATATCGTGGTCCAACACTGACTCCTTTTCTGCCGGCGACGATGTTAGGCCAGATGACCCTCGATTCACACCAAGTGCTTAGCGTCTTGGCTTCGCAAGTCTACAAATGGGTGCAAATCGACGGCAAATTTTGCAGCATGTGGTCATGCAGAAACAGATATCTAGATTGCGCTTGTGGTGCTGCCTCGTCCTGCTCGGGCCTTGCTGCGCAGTGGCCGAGGCACTCGCGAATGAGCCCGTAGGCAGCACGCACCCGTCTGTGACAGCATCGAAGCAGGATCCCGCGCTTTGCAATTTAAAATCCGAGCGCCTGCCCATTCCACCCACGCCAGACATTGTTGCCGAGCAGCTACGGCTGACCATTGAGCGCACGGAAGATGCGGCGCTGCAAAGAAAATTACGCAGTGCCTATCTGCACTACCTGGGATGCCTGTCGAACACCCCATCGATGAACTAGCGCCTGGGGCGTATCTCCGCTACTTCACCGACAAATCGGTCTGGCTCTATGGCATACCACTCTTGCAGCGTAACCTGATGAGTTTTCGACAGCTGGTCACATAACTCGTAAAACGGCGGTCTGCCAGGGTCGGTTAGCACGACGCGCTTGGTGCCATTTTTGATGGCTCGATTGATCAGCAGCTTTAAAGGTTTAACCAGGTTATCCCAGAAGCAGATATCACCGCCGATAATCAGTGGGTGCTGTCCCAAAAACGATCCCGTAAGGCGGCTAAAGTCGGCGCACTTGTTGGTTAGCGACACCGAGTTAATCTCGGCAAATACATCGACGAAGGGGAATACCGCGGGATCCAGGTCTACTGCCGTCACCTTCGAACCAAACTGTTGGGCGCAAAATACGGAAGTTGCGCCCCATCCGCATCCAAGTTCCATAACCTTGCGATTCTTGGCTGGCGGATGCTCTTGCAGATAGTCCATCAATAAATACGCAGAACCCCAGGTGCGTGTACCATGCACCGAGGGTTGATGGCGGCGCTTCAGAGCCTTGACTAACCTGTGGCTGTCCTGAAGTAAAAAGATGCCGTAGGCGAATTCAATGTGTTCTTCTGGGAGCCGTTGCAGCTTGGGCATAAAGCGGCCTTTTGTCTGTATCGGGTGGATGATGCTAGCGGCGCAGTATGAATCAGCTGCGACGAAATTTGTGGGCAATCTACGCCCTAATGAACCCTGAACAATCGCGCCAAGCGAAAGGATCTTATCGAGCGACCTATTGTCCAGCTTTCGCCTGACGTAGCCTGAAATCCGTGACCCTCGCCCTCTTGCAGGGCTTTGTTTCACCCCCACTAAACGTTCTTAACCAAGAAGCGGTTTTTGCTTGCGCAACTAGGCGCCTGTAGAATTCGCGGCCTTAAACGCATCGGCAAACCACCCTCGGTGTGTGACGATGTGCACCAAAAACAGGAGACCTAGTGTCTAAATCCAGTGTTGATGACCTAGTCGAAGCGGGCAGCGAATATCACGCAGGCTTCGTCACTGACGTTGAGTCGGAGACGCTGCCGCCGGGATTAGACGAAAGTGTCGTGCGCTTCATTTCTGCGCGCAAAGGCGAGCCCCAATGGCTAACCGATTGGCGTCTAGAAGCCTTTGCCAAATGGCGAGAGATGCGCGAACCGAACTGGGCGCATGTTCACTATCCGCCCATCGACTTTCAAGCCATTTCCTACTATTCCGCACCTAAGAGTCAGACCGATGGTCCCAGATCATTGGACGAAGTTGACCCGGAGTTACTGCGAACCTATGAAAAACTCGGCATTCCGCTGCATGAACAAGCCGCGCTGGCTGGCGTGGTGCCGGATCCAGCCGCCATCGGCACACCCGCAGGCACCAACGTTGCGGTCGACGTAGTTTTCGACAGTGTCTCCATCGCCACGACATTCAAAGAAACGCTAGCAGCGGCCGGAGTGATCTTTTGCCCAATCTCCGAGGCCGTGCACAGCCATCCAGAACTGGTGCAAAAGTACCTTGGCTCTGTGATCCCGCAGCGGGACAACTACTACGCAGCACTGAACTCCGCAGTCTTTAGCGACGGTTCATTCGTCTACATTCCCAAGGGCGTGCGCTGTCCGATGGAACTTTCTACCTATTTTCGGATCAACGAGCGCAATACAGGACAGTTTGAGCGCACCCTGATCATTGCAGACGAAGGATCCCACGTAAGCTACCTGGAAGGGTGTACCGCCCCGATGCGCGACGAGAACCAATTGCATGCAGCCGTGGTAGAGCTGGTGGCCATGGGTGACGCAGAGATCAAATACAGCACCGTGCAGAACTGGTATCCCGGCGATGAGAACGGTAAGGGCGGCATTTACAACTTCGTCACCAAGCGCGGCTTGTGTGCAGGGCCGCGGGCAAAGATCTCCTGGACCCAAGTTGAGACTGGATCGGCGATCACCTGGAAATACCCCAGCGTGGTGTTGCGCGGTGACGAGTCGGTTGGCGAGTTCTATTCGGTAGCACTAACCAACAACCGTCAGCAGGCTGATACCGGTACAAAGATGATCCATATGGGTAAGAACACCAAGAGCACGATTGTGTCCAAGGGCATTAGCGCAGGGGGTAGCGAAAACTGCTATCGCGGCCTGGTGCGGATCTCACCCACGGCGCAAAACGCTCGTAATTTTACCCAATGCGATTCGTTGTTGATTGGTGATCAATGCGGTGCGCACACATTCCCCTACATTGAGAACAAGAACAATTCGGCCACGGTCGAGCACGAAGCCAGCACCTCCAAGGTCAGCGATGATCAGCTATTCGCCTGCCAGCAGCGCGGTATTGAAACCGAACAGGCGGTAAGCATGATCGTTAACGGTTTCTGCAAGGAGGTTTTCCGCGAACTGCCCATGGAATTCGCCGTAGAAGCCGGAAAATTATTGGAAGTCAGCCTAGAGGGTGCGGTTGGATGAACCTGCTTGATGTATCAAATCTGCACGCCAGCGTTGAGACCGACGATGGCCCCCAGCCCATCCTCAAAGGCCTGAACCTCACGGTCAAAGCAGGGGAAGTACACGCCATTATGGGGCCGAATGGTTCCGGCAAGTCGACCCTGGCCAATGTACTGTCTGGTCGACCGGGCTACACCGTTGGTGGGGGTGGGGCGATGTTGGGCGGTAACAACCTGCTCGATCTTGAGCCCTTCGAACGGGCCCAGATCGGTATGTTCCTTGCGTTTCAATATCCGGTGGAAATTCCAGGTGTGAGCAATATGGAATTCCTAAAGGCCAGCATCGACTCCCTCGCGCGAGCGCGAGGGGAAGAACAGCCAAATACTGCTAGCTTCATGCGCACGGTCAGAGAACTGGCGGCATCCCTCGATCTCGACCCGGCTTTTTTAAAGCGCGGCGTCAACGAAGGTTTTAGCGGCGGCGAGAAGAAGCGCAACGAAATCATGCAGCTTCTGCTGCTCAACCCCAAACTAGCTCTGCTGGACGAGACCGATTCAGGCCTCGACATCGACGCCCTCAAAGTCGTTGCCGACGGGGTCAACCGGTATCGTAGCGAGAGCAATGGTGTCGTGCTTATTACCCACTATCAGCGTTTGCTCGACTACATCGTGCCTGACTATGTCCATGTCTTATCAAACGGCCAAATCATCGAGTCCGGCGACAAAAGTTTGGCGCTGGAATTAGAAGCCAAGGGCTATGCATGGCTGACCTAGCGCTGCCAAAGACTTTGCTAGTGCCCGCTGGGCTCGCCGAGAGCTTAAGCGAACCGAGCGTCACGATTGATGATGTCATCCAGAGCGCCCTTAACAGCCCGGCTCACCGGGAGCGCTGGAAGTACACCAAGGCCGACGGTTTTCTGACGCAACTCGCTGCGCCTGCTGAGGCGCCACACATTAATGGTGAGCAGCAAACTGGCGTTCGCTGGTGGCGAGAAACCATTAGCAATCCAATGCCCGGGCTCGATCTTCAGCAGGGTCCGGAAGCATTTGCGCGATTGTGTTTTGTCGGTGAGGCCATGCGTCTGGACATCACAGGGTCGGTGACGGATCCCGTAACGCTCATACATAGGAGCAACACGTTACCTGTCATCGTTAACCTATCCGCCAACGCCTCCCTTACTTTGATCGAGATGATAGAGGGCGACGAAGGGCAGCAGACCGTTTGGATCGACATTGGCCCGAATGCCGAGGTTAACCATTCCCGCAATGCCTTGAACTCTGCGACTTCAAGCTGGCAGTACTCGAGCGTGCGCCTGCAGTCGTCGGCTCGCTATCACTTGAACAACCATGTCCTAGGCTGCGGTGTGCGAAGGCAAGACCTGCATATCATCATGGACGGTCAGGGTGCCGAAGCGAAACTGGTGTCAGCGGGCATGGTCGACAACAAGGCCGCGCTAGATCAGCAGATCACTCTGGAACACCGACAACCTAGAGGCCGTAGCGAACAGACTATTCATAACATTGTCGCCAATGGCGGCAAGTGCACGTTTAACGGCCGCATTCATATTCACGATGGGGCGAGCGGAACCGACGCTCAGTTATCCAACAAAAACTTAGGGATGGGAGACAACGCCACCATCAATACCAAGCCTGAACTAGAGATCTATACCGACGACGTCAGTTGTTCCCATGGCGCAACGGTTGGCACCCTGTCACAGGAAGCCCTGTTTTACCTGACCAGCAGAGGCATCGACAACGCGGCGGCCGAAGCACTGCTCAGCCAGGGTTTCTTGCGGCAATGCATTGACGGCCCGTTGGCAGAGACCGCACTGAACACCATGATCGGAGTCCGAGAGATAGGTGCAAGCCTATGAACATTCGCGACGATTTCCCGATCCTACAGCGCACGAGCCGCGGCAAACCCCTGGTATATCTCGACAACGGTGCAACCACGCAAAAGCCGCAACAGGTTATCGACACCATTGATCGCTACTACCGCCAGCACAACGCCAATGTGCATCGGGCTGCCCATGAACTTGCCGAAGAGGCCACGGCGCTACTCGAGGAATGCCGCAACAAGGCCCAGGCCTTTATAAATGCTGCACACCGTGAGTCCGTGATTTTTACTCGCGGTACCACCGAGGGCATCAACCTGGTTGCCCAGGTTATCGAGGGCAACATTAAAGCGGGCCAAGACATTGTCATCAGCCAACTAGAACACCACTCGAATATCGTGCCTTGGCAGCTTCTGGCCCAACGCACAGGTGCCAATATCAAGGCCATCGATATTGATGAGCATGGCGATCTAGACCTCGAAAGCGCCGCGAGCCTGATTACCGAAAACACTGCCCTGCTCGCCATTACCCACATCAGCAATGGTCTCGGCGCAGTGAACCCTGTTGCCAACCTTGTAGAACAGGCCAAGCAGGTCGGTGCGCTAACCCTCGTCGACGGCGCCCAGGCGGTACTACATGCCCGGATCGATGTGCAGGCGATGGACTGCGATTTCTACGTATTTTCAGGCCACAAAATGTTCGCCCCCACAGGCATTGGCATATTGTATGGCCGCCTCGAACTGCTGAACGCCCTACCTCCATGGCAGGGTGGCGGTGAAATGATCGACCAAGTCAGCATCGAAGCGAGCACCTATCAACAAGCCCCCTTCCGCTTTGAGGCCGGCACGCCAAATATCGCCGGATGCGCGGGTCTTGGCGCCGCCTTCGACTACATCGATGGCCTACCTATGGATGAGCTGATTCGACAAGAGGAGCAGCTAGTCAACAGGGCGCTTTCTGGTCTTAAACAGATACCCGGACTGCGCTTGATCGGAGAACCGAATAAACGCGCATCCGTGATTTCCTTTTTGCTCGATGGCGGGCACCCCAACGATGTCGGCACCCTACTCGATCAACAGGGTATCGCCGTGCGCTCCGGCCACCACTGCAATATGCCGCTGATGACGCGGCTCGGCATTCCTGGCACGGTGCGCGCCTCGTTTAGCCTGTACAACAATGAAGCCGATGTTGATGCTCTGCTGGCGGGAGTAGAAAAGGCAGCCACTTTTCTTTAAAAAAGACCTGTTCCCGAGGGCCGTACAGTGGGCGAAAGCCCCGAGATAAAGATATGAGTACACCACAGATATCCGTTTCCCAGAGCGCTCAAGCGCATATCAAAAGCCAGGTTGAACAGACCCAAAGCCGTTATCTGCGCCTTGGCGTTAAGGAAAGCGGCTGCAATGGCTTCATGTATACCCTGGACTTTTTAGAAGATTCAGCACCCGGCGACCACCTCGTACCGGTTAGCGACCAGGTCACCGTCTGCATCAACGAACAAGACTTGGTCCTGGTTGATGGCACTGAAATCGACATGGTCACCCAGGGCTTGAACTCCGCCCTAATCTTCAAAAACTCTAAAGCCACCAGCTATTGTGGATGCGGTGAGAGCTTTGCTCTGGTTGATGATACTAATGCCCCTGAAGGCACTGCTTCTGATCTTGCCACTGACGCGACCCAGCCGAACTAGCTCGTGGAAAGGCGCATCGTTACAACAACCCGGGATTGTCCCGGAAGACTGGTGCCTACCGGCGACCCCATTACCATTCCAGGCGGGGCCTTCATTACGCTGACCCAAACCCTGGGCGGCAGCTTTACTGTGGTGGTGAACGGCAACATGGCGCGCATCGCCGGCGCCGATGCCGACGCCATTGGTTTGCGCGTGGAACCCCTGACGTTCGCTGATAGTGATACGCCAAATGTCGTAGACGAGGCCCACGTGTGGCATGCGCTTCGTTCGGTATATGACCCAGAAATTCCAGTCAACATCGCCGATCTGGGTTTGATTTACGCGGTTCGCGTTGAAGATGGCAAAGTCGATATTGATATGACCCTAACCGCACCAGGCTGTGGCATGGGTCCGGTACTGATCGAGGAAGTCAAAGATCGTGTTCGTCAGGTACCCAACTTAATAGATGTCGAAGTCGCCTTGGTTTTTGAACCCCCGTGGTCTCGCGACATGATGACCGAGGAAGCGCAGCTCGAATTGGGCGTATTTTGAACATGGCCCAGAGCATGACGCTTGATGAACTTCTAGAGACCTTCAGTTTTTTCGATGACTGGGAAGACAAGTATCGGTTCATCATCGACCTAGGCAAGGATCTGGGTGGTCTGCCTGAATCTGACAAGATCGATGATCACCTGATACGCGGCTGTCAGAGTCAGGTCTGGCTGACGCATACCTCTGACGCAGATGGGCTCACGTTTTCGATGGATAGCGATGCTCATATAGTGCGCGGACTCATTGCCGTGGTGTTGGTCATTGTCGACGGACGTCAGGCCAGTGAGATACAGAAGCTGGATATTGAGGACGTCTTTGGGCAACTCGACCTGCTAGCACATCTGTCAGTAACCCGCGGCAATGGCCTGCGCGCGATGGTCGCTCGAATCAAGGAAGTCGCCACACAGGCCTCGCCTTAAACCCCGTCCGTCGTCTTTTTCTTTTCAGCCGCCTGCAGCGCTAAAAACCGCCGCCAGTCCTCTGGTCGATCAACGTCCCAAAGTGTATTGAGCAGAGTCACCCTGAGCTGCGCCTGGGAAGCTGATTTCAGGGTTTGCTCTAGCACCCGGTTCGTACCCCACTCGATTCCACGAAAAATCTCTGGCACTGCTCGCGAGCAGCCAATCAGCACATATCCACCGTCTTCGGCAGGACCCAGCACAACATCGGCTGATGCCAGCGCGGCCTCTGCTTGTGCAACATAATTGGCACTCATCAAAGGACAGTCCGTGCCAATCAATATCGCTCGCTCGGCACCGCCGGCTAACTCATCAGCCAGCGCCTGAGCCATGCGCTCGCCTAGATCATCGCCCTGCTGCTGTCGCAGTGGCCAACCGCATTGGGCTGCCCAATCGACCAGGGTTGGGTGCTCTGATGCGCCCCATAAAACAATACTGAGTTGGCTCGTCGCCATGGCTTGAAAGACGCGCCTAGACAGTTGTTCGTGGGCTGCCGCCGCTTCCTGGGCGTCAAGCAGGGGCATTAGCCGGGTTTTGCTCAGTCCCGGTTCAGGTGCCTTGGCAAAAATGAGCAAGGATGTCGTCACTGATCACTCTGCCTTGGAAGGCCGTAGTATTCGCGGTAAAGCGAATCCGCCGGCGCACCGAGGAAGTAGCGAATACGCCAGCGCCACATAGAAAAAACTGTTCGCCAAAAGCCCTTTCGTAACCAGCGCTCGCCGCTGGCGGCAATTGTCACCCGCGGTGCCCGAAACTCACCGATCAGTCGCAGACGCTTGCTGACCTCAATATCTTCCATCAGCGGCTGATCCGGAAAGCCCCCAATTTGATCGAGTAGCCTGCGATGGAAAAACATGCCCTGATCTCCGGTGCAAATCCGCCGAAGCCTCGAACGCCAGTTCATCGCTCGCGACACCCAGGCAAGGCCAGGGTGATCGCCCCGTAACTCCACATCAAAACGCCCCCAATATAGACCCCTGGTCTTTACCAAATCTTGAAGATAGGTAAGCCCTGGCGCGAGATTGATGCTGTCTATATGCAGTACCCAAATTAGGTCAGCACGAGTATTGGCAATGCCTACGGCGATTTGCCCACCCCGGGAGGCGGGTGCTTGTATCCATCGAACACCGACGTCTTGGCATCGCCGCCTGATGTCGTCTCTTGCGGAAGAAGGACTCTCCGGCGACGCCTCCACCACTACAACCTCGTGACCCTCGAGCAGTAGTGGGCTAACAAATGCCTCCACAGATTCATCCGCCGATTTGATCGGGATCACAATGGCTAAGGCTGGCGGGGCTTGCTCTGACGACACGTTAAGAATGGTTGATACTCAGTTGACTGAGTCTCAGTTTGACCCCAGCCAAACATAAGGACAATCACCAGCAGGTCTCTCGGCATTTTTCTCCGCTCCCAGCCCTAACCCAATCCTTTGGCCCATCCTTAAATCCAGCCCTAGGCTGGCTGTCACTCCCACCATTGACGATTCAAAGAGCTTCGCGACGTCTTCGCAAATTCACCGTGAGCCTGTACTCTTTCCCGCTTTTGGGGAGAGAACTATGTATCAAGATTACCGCGCAGCTTGGACGCAGCTGACCGCACCGGGTGCGGATTTCGAAGTAGTGACGACCAACGTTCGCGGTGTCGATATACGCACTTATGCCAACGCTCCCGGCAGCTTGCGCGACCTATGGTTGAGTACCGCACAGTTCGCAGATCGTGACTATCTTGTATACAACGATGAGCGCCTTACCTACGGCGAGGCGCACCAGCGCGTCGCATCCTTAGCCAACTGGCTAATTGATCAAGGTGTTGAGCCCGGCGACAGAGTCGCAATCGCCATGCGTAACTATCCTGAGTGGATGCAGGCGTATTGGGCCATTACCTCGGTTGGCGCGGCAGTTGTGGGCATGAACGCTTGGTGGATTGGACCAGAGATGCTCTATGCCCTAGAAGACTCCACTCCCAAGGTGCTCATACTCGATAAGGAGAGATTGGATCAACTCGGTGAACACCGTGCCAACGTGTCGGACATCAAACTAGTTGGTGTTCGATTTCCTGAGGCAGAAATTGGCGTAACACCCTGGACTGACGTCGTATCTGGTGACACACAACAACCCATGGTCGATATCGATACCGACAGCGATGCCTGTATTTTCTATACCTCAGGCACCACGGGGCGTCCAAAGGGCGCGCAGCTGACCCATCGCGGCTGTGTCAGCAATGTGTGGAGCATGCTCTTTTCAGCCGGCCTGCAGAAAATACTGGGCATTCAGAAAGGCCTGATTAGCGCCGACGACGAACCGCCGATTGGCTGCGCCCTGGTCACGACACCGCTGTTTCACGTGACCGCCAATAACTGCGCGGCCCAGGGCACGACTCTGGGCGGCGGCAAACTCGTGCACATGTACAAATGGGAGGCCGGAGAGGCGCTAAAACTCATCGAGCGCGAACGCATTACGGCCGTGAGCGGCGTACCCGTGATGGCGAGAGAAATCATCTCACACCCTGATTTTGCGAAAACCGACACGTCGAGTTTAATGACATTGGGCGGTGGCGGCGCACAGCTGCAGCCGGATCTGGTCGGTAAGATCGATCAGCAGGTGGCCACTGCGCGTCCGAACACGGGTTATGGCATGACCGAAACCTGCGGCATCATCACCTCCATCAGCGGCGATCACTTCGTGGATAAGCCTGCAAGCTGCGGCCCTGCAATGCCCGCCTATGAGTCTAAAATCGTGAACCCTGATACGGGCGAGGAAATGCCCGAGGGCGAGCCTGGCGAACTATGGGTGCGCGGCGCCCACGTGATTCGAGGTTATCTCAATCGTGAAGAAGCTACCGCGGAAACCATTATCGACGGTTGGCTTCGCACCGGCGATATGGCGCGAAAGGATGAAGACGATTTTCTATACATTGTGGATCGCATTAAGGACATGGTGCTCCGAGGCGGAGAAAACATCTACTGCGCGGAAGTGGAGAGCGCAATCTTTGATCATGACGATGTGGCTGAATGCACAGTGTTCGGTGTGCCCGATGATCGCCTGGGCGAGGAAGTCGGCATTGCCGTCTTCTTGAAGCCCGGTGCCGCTGCCACTGCCGACACGCTGCGCGAGCATTGCGCCACCCAGCTCGCGAAGTTCAAAGTGCCGCGCTACTTTTGGTTTGTTGAAGAAGCACTACCTCGTAATGCCTCGGGTAAATTCCTCAAGCGCGAGCTACGCGAATCGTTGGACATCAGTAACGCGCACTAGGAAGCAAATAAATCACCGTGCTGATCGCGCAGCAGATTTTTCTGCACCTTACCCATGGTATTGCGCGGCAGCTCGGCAACATTTAACACTCGCTTTGGCTGCTTAAATCGCGCGAGCTGATCGCCGAGGGCTGCGTCTACGTCTGCTTGCGTGACCTCGTCACCCGCAGGCACGACCACCGCGACTACCGCTTCGCCGAAGTCGGGATGAGGCACGCCGATCACCGCAGATTCTGCCACCTGAGGCATCTCATCTAGCACCACCTCAACTTCCTTGGGATACACATTGTAGCCGCCAGATATCACCAGATCTTTTGATCGCCCAACGATGCTAAGACGCCCATCCGCAGCCTGCACGCCCAAGTCACCGGTGATAAAAAAACCGTCAGGGCGAACTTCTTCAGCAGTTTTTTCCGGCATGCGCCAGTACCCCTGAAACACATTCGGACCCGCCACTTCGATCATGCCAACCTCACCCGCCGGCACGACGACACCATCCTCGCTGGCAACTCGCACCTGTTGGCCGGGTAGCGCGAATCCAACGGTGCCGGCAACGCGCTCACCTTGCAGTGGATTACTGGTGTTAATGATGGTTTCGCTCATGCCATAGCGTTCCAAAATACGATGACCCGTCCGCTGCTCCCATTCACTAAAGGTCTGCTCGGTCAGCGGCGCAGAACCACAAATGAACACGCGCATATGGGCAACACTCGCCGGTGTCAGCTCGGACTGATCGAGCAGGCGGGTATAAAACGTCGGCACACCCATCATCACCGTGGCGTCCGGTAATCGCGCCATCACGTCACCGGCGTCGAACTTTTCGAGAAAGATCATAGGCGTGGCATTAAGCAGAGCGCAGTGGCTGGCGATGAATAAGCCGTGCACGTGAAAGATCGGCAACGCGTTGAGCAAAACATCAGATGGCTGCCAGCCCCACTCCTTGCTTAATGCATGGGCATTGGAGGCAAGATTGCCGTGGCTGAGCATGGCACCCTTGGAGCGGCCCGTAGTACCAGAGGTATAGAGAATGGCCGCCAAGTCATCTGTGCTTCGAGTCACCGTCGGCGACACAACGGCGTCAATTTCCGAGCCTTCACCATTGCTAAAAACCAGTAAACGTTGGGCATCCCGCGGCTGCAGCGTCGCGCTTACTACGTCGCTGCGTTGTTGCTTACCCACGTACAGAACCGGTTCGGCATCGCTGACAAAGTAATCTAGCTCTGCAGCGGTATACCCAGTATTTAAAGGCACATACACCAGCCCAAGTTTCAAACATGCAAGGTAAAGGGCCAAGTTCTCTGGGGACTTAGGCACCTGCACAAGCACTCGATCACCGGGGTTCACACCGAAAGCCACCAGCTGCGCGGCGGCTCTATTGATCTGCTGCAGTAACGCCGCGTAGGTCCAGTCGTTTTGACCTGAAAGGATCAGCGCTAGCTGGTCAGCGCTCGCCTCAAAACCGGCCTCTAGTTGCGCAAAAAAATTGCTCATCCCCTGCTCCCCTGCTCTTGCCTACTTCAAGGTCTGCAAACCTGCGAGCCCTAGGTTAAAGTGGCAGCTCTCACAAATTTCCAGATGACCCATGATACCCGACAGCACTTTTTTGATCCCCAAGTTGTCCCCTGGGTTCGAGGCCACGGTCACTCTACCGGGCAGTAAATCAATAGCGCTGCGCCAGCTCGCCATCGCCGCCTTGGTGGAAGGCACGAGCCATATCACTGGCATCCCGAAGTGCGATGATACCGACGCCATGATCGACTGCCTGCGAGCCCTCGGTGTAGCCATAGATGAAGACACTTCAGGAACCCGTATTACGGGCCCCATGGACTTTGGCTCAGGCCACGTCGAGCTCAATTGTCGCATGAGCGGTGCATCGACGCGTCTGCTGATCGCGCTGGCCGCTTTACGCAATGGCAGCACGCGCATCGACGGTCACGAATCCCTACGAGTACGAACTAATGCACCCTTGTTTGAGGTGCTTCGCGACAACGGTTGCGACGTAACCAGTGACGCCGGTACCTTGCCAGCTGTGATTCATGGCGGACTAACCAGCAACGGCCCCTTGCATATCGATGGATCTTTATCGAGCCAGTACATCACCGCACTGACTGTGATAGCCCCGATACTGGCGCGCCGCAAGGCACTGCCTACCCAAGGAATTCACATCCATGGAGACCTTGTCTCTCGACCATACATCGACATCACGCTGAATGAGATGGGTAAGCGGTCAGTTGTCGGTAAGTGGGTTGATGACACGGTCTTAAGTCTGCCAGCGGCAGACTACCAGCCGGGCGAATTTTTCATTGAAGGAGACGCCTCGGCGGCGAGCTATTTCTTAGCGCTTGCGACGCTTCTTGCTGGCAGGGTTACACTTACCAACTTGGACGAGACCACGGTGCAGGGTGATTACCTTTTTTGCGACGTGATGGAATCGCTGGGCGCAACCGTCGAAAGACAGGCTCAGACCCGCATCACCGGCCCCAAGCAGCTTCTACCTCTGCGCCGAATTGACATGCAAGAAATGCCGGATGTTGCGCTGACGTTAATCGCCATGTCGCCCTTGTTGGCAGAGCCGATTGAGATCACCGGACTGCAGTCGCTACACTACAAGGAGTGCGATCGATTGGAGTGTCCCGCGACGGAGATGAGGGCCATGGGTATCGAGTTGAGTACTACCCACGACAGCATCGTGGTATCTCCGCTGGGTAAACTTGAACCCGAGATCCATACACTTAATACCTACCACGATCACCGCATGGCGATGGCTTTCGCTACTCTGGCGAGCGCCCACGGCACCTTAACCATCGACGATAAGGCCGTGGTCAATAAAACTTATCCTGCATTTTGGGACGACTACGAGCGTCTTCAATCGTAAGCCACAAAACAACCGTACCTGGGGAGGGACCTTCATGTCACAAAGCGCCACACAAAACCAAATGGGTGTCTTCGACACTATGTATAACTGCCGAGCCATGCGGCGACTGGATAGCCGAGCGGTATCCGAAGACTTGCTGCGCGAGCTAGTCAGCGCGGCTAACCAAGCGCCTTCAGGTTCTAACACCCAGGGGGCGCGCTGGATTGTCGTCACCGACCCTGAGGTGAGGCGGCGCTTGGCCGATTTGAACCGTCAGGGTGTTGAAACCTATCTGGCACCGCTGATTGACAAACCGGGCAGCCTTTCCCATCAAAGCAGCGATAAGCGCCAGCGCATGGTCGACGCAGTGGTATGGCAAAAAGAACATATGCACGAGATTCCAGCGCTTATCATCGCGTGCATGGAATTCGGCGCACCAGCCAGCAACGATATGATTGCCCGAGGCAATGGCTCCATATGGCCGGGCATCCAGAATTTGCTGCTGGCCGCAAGAGCCCTGGAACTTGGTGCAGCACCCACAACCTTGGCGCTAAATGATCGCAAAGCCGTTGCCGAAGTCCTGCACTTGCCGGAGACCATGGCTGCCTATGCGCTGATTCCCGTGGGCTACCCGCTGGGTAAATTTGGCCCGGTCACGCGCAAGCCCTTAGACGAAATCCTGCGTTTTGATCGATGGTCTGATTAAGTGACGGCGAAGCTATTTGCCAGTGAGACATCTTGTTACAATTGTGCCGCCGAAAAACGTTTTAGGCTCCGTAGTTCAATGGATAGAACGATCGCCTCCTAAATATTGGGTCATCGGTTTGGAAACGATCGATGAGAAGCATTCAAATTCGGGGAAACCTGCACTCGTATCGAGGCTACTCGTTAGCGAGCATGGCAATCCCGAGCCAAGCCAACACTGTGGTTAGGTGTCGGAAGGTGTAGAGACTTAACGGATGCAGCCTACCGCCTGGTGTCAACTGGGCCACGGCTAAGAGAAAGTCCAGACCACAAACGCCCTCGGGCGGCTGCGAAAGCAGTAGCGGGTATGAAGCGATAGATACAGGTTCGACTCCTGTCGGGGCTACCATTTATTCAGCGCGTCAATTCCCTGCAGGCCAAGCAGATAGCCTAGAATAACCGCGCCTATTCCTAGGCACTGAGCAAATAGGTCTCCATCTGCCCCTTACCCTTGATGTCTATGAGGCCACGCTTGGTCAGGTTAAAGTCGTTTTCGATCAGCGCAGCGGTCTCGGCTGACACATGTATCTTGTTGGGAAGCCCATGCGATTCCATTCGCGCTGCAGTGTTGACCGCATCACCCCACAGGTCATAGATAAATTTCTTCTTGCCAATAACGCCCGCGACTAAGGGACCAGAATGGATGCCAATTCGCATCATCGGCTGAACACCGCCCAAGGGCTTCAGTGCCTGCATGTAGTTCATCATACGGCAACCCATTTCGGCGATTTTGAGCGCATGGTCAGGGTCAGCGTTAGGGACACCACAGGCCACCATGTAATTGTCACCAATGGTCTTGATCTTTTCTAAACCAAGTTCTTCGCTGTAGTCGTCAAAGGCAGTGAAAATTTGATTTAAAAATTCTACCAATTTCTCTGGCCCCAAGGCCTTGGATAGAGGCGTGAAACCAACAATATCGCCAAAGAGAACGCTGCAGCATTCGTGGGAGTCGGCAATAACCTTTTCGTTGGCCAATTTTCGAGCGGCAATGGATTCAGGCAGAATATTCAGCAACAACTCTTCGTTGCGCTTTAGTGCGCTCTGGATTTCGCCGGTTCGGGCCTCTATCAGCGCCACCACCTCATCAGACATGCGCGTGATCGCAATCTTCATGATTTCCGTTGAAGCCTGCTCTGCTTTCTCGAAATCCTGGGTGTCGGTCATGGTTTTGATTTTTTCGATGTCGGATTCCAACAGTGCCCTAGCATCGCCATCGAGCTGATTCGACAAAGACGACATTTTATTAATGATCACATCGTCTCTTTGCTTGCGCTTTTCAGACTGCTCGGCTCGGGTTCTGGCAATTTCTTTAAGATGTCCGCGATAGGTCTCTAGCGACTCAGTCAGTCGGCTGACCTCATCTTTGGCGGAACTCAAAAATGTGCGCCTTGGCATCTGCACATCGAGCTCGCCCCGAGTAAGCGAGGCTAGTACTTCTATTGCCTTGGTGATGCCGCCGAAAGAGTAGCTGGTGATCGCGATCACCGCTCCAAGTATCAGTGTATAAACCGCAAGAAAAATCAGGGTGGCGTAGAAATCCGCCTCGGCTGCCTTGGCCATCGCCTCTCGTTCGTTTTTCACGACCACGAGCCGCGACTCATCGACTTTTGAAAAGTCACTTAACGGTACAGCGATCACGCTTACACCCAAGTCCGAATCTTGATAGCCCCAGAAGCCATCGCGCACGAGTTCGTCTTGTTCGTCACTAATCGTGGTTCCGACATTGGACACGAAGGATGTAAGCTTGCCCAGCTCTGCATAGTCGTCTGCGGGGTAATAGTCGTTCAACTCGACGGCAATCTCGTCACGGTTAAGCACCGCCTTGACCAAGAATTCGTACTCAAAAATCTCTATCGCGTCGGCTAAGTTCTTGCCGATCACAACTGTGCCAATCTTTTTCTGGTCACTCATCACGTCGACAGCCATGGTGTGATAAAAGCCCAGAGTCTCATCAGTAGCTGTCGCCAGAATCGCCGCGACGCCGCGCTTAGTACCCAGGCTAAGACCTGAACCACTCTTGCTGTCTCGATAGCGATCAGTCGCTTGGGAGACGAACTCAGGCTGTGCTTGCTCGTCGCAGGGATCAATGCCGTAACCTTCAAACGCAGTGCCACAATAGGCACGGTACCCCGCTTCGTCGAAGGCCATCACAAAACTGATATCGCCCCATTCCAAGGCTTCGGCAAAGTACTCATCCAAAAATCCTGTGGATTTTTGATTTGGCCCTGCTTTGAGCAATGCATTCAGCTGAGCATTCGGGTGATCGGTGTTGTCCGCCTCTTGGCCGCTCTCCCAAATCGCCAAATTCATTTCATCGCCGGTTTGCGGGTGAAACAAACCGACTGAGGAACTATAGGAGTCGTTGAGTACTGTTCGCCACGCCTGTTGATAAATATTTGCGCTATTGGCAATCGCATAGCTCTGCTGCTCTTGCGACTGGTATACCGACGAAATGTAGAAGATAAGCGCGATCGCGGCGTTTCCTATCAAAGCCAGCGCGATAATTCGACTCTTAACCGTAATAGCTGCTCACTCCTGTCAATCAGCGACGTTGCGGGTCAAAAACAAGCCTGACGGCTACTTCATCGACAGCAATAGGTTGACCCTGATAGGTGGGCGCTTGATATCTCCAACTTTTGATGTGCATGAGCGCTGCACGCTCGAAAACACCAGGGGGCTCGCTCTCAGCGACAAAAGGGTTTACAACTTTGCCGTCAGAATTTATGCCGAACTTTACGATCACTTGACCAACGTATCTGTACCTTTTCGCTTTTGGCGGATACCGCAGAGGTCCAGTCGCGACTAAGTAGCACTCGATTTGTCTCGGTTCTCCTCCCGGAGAAATAATTCCAACGTTGGTTGCCAGAACTTGCTGTGCTGAGACACTTGACGCAAGAAAGAGAAATATCAGACCAATCGCGTAGCGAATCATCGCCAACACCCAATGGCTGTGGATGATTTTTTTCATTTTCAAAACTTATACGTCGCTCGTCCATAAAACGTTCGTCCGAAGACGTCGTAAAGATTTGGGTACGTGTTGGCTTCAAAGGAATTACCGCCGAGCACCGGTGGATCCTCATCGAGCAAGTTCCTTATTCCGCCGATAAGCGTGATGCCCGAGCTGAAGTCGTAGGTCGCCCCAAGCTCGAAATAATCGAAAGACGGTATTCGTTCAACCAAATATTGGACGTCCTCATCTCCATCGTCCACTCCTGAGAGGTGCCTCCATGTCAATTGCAGGGAAAGGACATCCCTCGTCCAAAATAACGTGGCACGGTGTTTTAGTTCAGTGACTGGTCTAGCACAAGCCTGTCCTCCGAGTGTGCTGTTAAACCTCCCAGCGCACTCGGACTCTAAAGTTGAGCCATTTACTGAATATTTCTTGCTATTGACGATGCTCGCTACGTAAGTCGCGTCCAAAAAACCTCCCAGGAAATCAGAGGTTTTATTGATCGAGAAATCAAACCCAGAAATCGAGTGTGTTGCAAGATTTCGACGGCCCGCGTTTATCTGAGTAAGGACGCCTTGATCGTTTCTCTCGACAGAATTGCAGTAGGCGTTATAGGTCCCACGGTCTTCCGATGGGAAGAAACAATTCTCTACGTGACTAAATCCACCTGGCAGCTGTCCTATGTAGTCTTCGATTTCTATATCGAAGTAGTCAACGCTTGCCGATAGACCGTCAATGCTGTAAGGCGTCCAAACTATTCCAACGCTTATTGTGTTCCCTGTTTCCTCCTCTAAGCTCGCGTTGCCTCCGAAATATACAGGCACCCCATCAGGGCCTACGTTTAAAGATTCCGATCCGACCTGATCTAAGGGCACACCCGTGAGAACGCACAGCTCGGCCAGGTAATCAGGGTTCGCGTTTGCGAAACCGATCGCGGAGCACGGATCGGAGAATTGTGGGGCATTGACAACTGCGCGATCGCCGAAGTCGATGTATAAGTCGTTGATGCTTGGAGCCCTCACGGCCTTGTTGAAGCTGCCCCTAACCTGAACGTCTTCAACAGGATACCAAGACAGCGCTGTTTTAAAGCTCGTTACGCCGCCGATCGTCTCGTGATCCGTGTATCGACCGGCCAATTCCAGCTCTGCAAACGACAGTAATGGCAAGCCCTCTGCTAGTGGCACTAACAGCTCGAAAAACGCAGACCGTCTAGATGTCGTCACGTCAGCCGAGACAGGGAAAAATCCCCAGTAAAAAAGCTCTCCCGACTGGGCTCTATCATCCGTCACTATTTCCTGACTGCGGCTAATGTACTCTAGACCAACTGCCACTCCGACAGGCCCTACCCCTCCAGGCATCTCAAAAAACCCCGCGGTATTACCCGAGAGCAAGAGATTAGCGGTCGTGATTTTAGATTCATTTGTCACAAAAACGTCTGTTGAGATGAAATCAAGGGCAGCGGGCGATATCGAGTTAAGCCCATAGATATTTGCCGGTACGCAGCCGTCGGTTGGATCAAGGCACGTTTGTCCGGTCGTATCGCTCACATCGAGCAATAATGACTGAGCAAATCTGCTTTGGATAATTGCCGGAGTCGCGGTCCAGTCCATCTCGATCTCACCGTGATTCACATAGCCATCCAAGTTCCACGTACCGGTCAAATCACGCGTGAATCCTATTTCGAACTGCCTCAGGGAGTACGTCTGATCCCATCTGCTTGGCCCCAGTTCTGAGAAAGTCCTGCCTATTACCGCACGCGCATTTTCAGGAATGCCGTTACCATCAGAATCGGACCCGTTAAATTGCACGAAAGGTGTATTCGAAAGCGTTTGCACCGTGCTGTTTGATAGAAACGGGTTATCTTGAATAGTTAAGCGTTGGGGACCAATCCAAGGACCGGCCGAAACTGTTGGAGCCATGCGATCCAGCTTACTGTTGGCTATGTGGGCCTGAAACCTAATTTCGAAGGATTCTCCTTGCCAATTTGTTTTCGAAAAGAGAGCAAGCCTGTCCTGCGGGATCTGTAACTCGAGGTTTTCGGTGGGGTCATATCCATCGACGAATTGATCAAAAGGAACGACATCCCCCCCCCTCAGGGGTAAACATTACGTCTTCGCCGAATCCGAAAAACTGCAGCGCCCCGCTCTTAGCAGATGGAAACCGAACGTCACGGAATCCTTGAGAGATCCCCTGATCAAAAAACTCCGTTTTGAAAGTCGTTGAGAAAGTTCGCTCGTGATAATTCAGACTTCGTCTTTCAGTCGCATCGATGTGGACCATAAAATGGCCGCGATCATTGTCGAATGCAGTCCCCCAAGTGCCAGCAAGGTTGAGGATTTCGGCATCACCCTGACCCGTCATTTCCGCCGCAGCCACAAGCTCGAATCCTTGTTGGTTGGATTTAGTGATCAGGTTTATGACTCCGGCCATCGCGTCAGAGCCGTAGGTCGTGGAAGCGCCTCCAGTGAGAACTTCGACTCTGTCCACTATGCCCGGGGGGATAAAGTTCAAATCCACCGTACCTCCGTCTGCGAAGGTCGGCACTACTCGTTTACCGTCCAACAAGGTCAGTGTCCGATTCTCTCCCAGTCCACGCAAATCGGCAGTTGCCCAGCCGAGGCCAAATGTGCTCGTGCGATCGCTTCCCGCCAAAATTTGCGGCAGCGTATTTAAAAGAGACTCAATGTTTACCGCATTCGATATTTCGAATTGCTCACTGCCTATCGTCGTTATGGGAGCGTTGCTCGCGAAGTTCCCCCGGGGCAACAGGGAGCCCGTAACGAAAACTTCTTCCATCACTAGATCTGAAGATGCGCCATCTCCGCCTGATGAAAATGGAGCGTTTTCCGTTACGTCTTCTATCAAGACTTCGCTGTCTTCGGCTAAAGACGCTGCCGGGACGGAGCAGAGAATTGTAAATAATAACTTTTGGACGATTGCAATGCGTGCAACCCTCCACTCAAACAGAGTCGGCATCAAAGTAGTACCACCGTTTTTATTGTTCTTATTGTCCACCGTTTCCCCTGCATACAGTGCGAAACGGTACACCCTCAGGTCACTCTATGACCCTCTTATACCATTCGCAGTGCTTAATTCGTGCCACTTTAAGCCGGCGAGGCGCCTCGAGGGGAGAACACTATAGTGCAGAAAAGTTGAGTTCGGCCACCTAATTCGATTTTTTCGGCAAAACAACGACTTTGCAGAATGCTGATAGCAGGGCGTTCACACCTCGAGCGAGACATGGCGCAAGACATCGTGCATTTTTTTTGTGCATTTAGTTCGTACACGAAATCCTTTTGCACCAAACTTGAGCATCCCTTCAGATCTGAAAATGATTCGTCGAACCATTATTAAAATGTGTAGGGATATGCGCAAAACTACAATGATGCAGCTTGATGAGCGGATGATCTGCGGGCATTCTGCCACTTAAAGGCCGAACGGCTGCATAATGAAGATCTGCTTCCGTAGTGCTCTATCGACCAAGAGGTTTTACCCAAAATGCTCCGGAGCCACAGGAGTTCAGTAGCGGGCTTGTAGCGATAGCTAATAGTTCGACTACTAATAGAACTGTTTTTTATAACAAAATCATCAGCTTATGATTGATATCGTCGATTTTTATGTGAGCACTGAACCAAATTGGCAGGTTCAAAGTCGATGATAGATCGAGCCATTGCACGCCGACCTTTTCCACCAGACCCGCGAGAGAACGCTAGTCCCTAATAAGTTAGTTACTGGTCGATCACTAACTGTTTAATGGTTACCCTTCGTCCCAACTCACTCTGCTGCCGCCTTCTAATAGGGCGGTCAAAGAGCATGTTAAGTTGCCAACCGCCAGCGCAAACCTTATTCAGGAATGATTCCTAAAAAGGCCCAAAGCGCTAAATAACAACAAACAGCGCCCCACGATTTGCGGCATCAAAGAATCTCGCACCGGCTAGGTCTTCTTCGCTGGATTTGTTCGCAGCACGGGGGATTGCTGTCAAAGTTAAATCAACTATCCAAGATTCGAGAAAGACGTAATACAGGCGACTCGCTAAAAAGTAGAAATGCCGAGGTCTTTCGATCGCGATTCGCGGCCGAGAAAAGACCGGCGTGACGTTGCTTTTAAATGGTAATTAGGCGCTTTTTACACTTCTTGACGCATCGCCCTGAAAAAATACCTGTTCACCCGCTGCAAGACTTCTCTCATGCTGCCTGTTTCTCAATCTTAATGGTCAAAAGATTGAGGCAATCCATTAAATCGAATTCATTTAGTGTGTATTGCACCGCGTTTGGTATTGTTCATAACGTCTAAGGGACCTACTGATGCGGCAAAAAAACATTCCGGCCATTGCCCGCGAGACCAGAGACATGCTTGCGGCATTCGGTGCATCGCTAACGCAACTCGAGCCCAGAAGCCCACCAAAGCGTCCTGGGAGGCTACGGTGTCGGTCTGGTCTCCTTCACCGCACTCCCCGAAGCTTCGAGACCTTCGGCGTGATACTTTTCCACCTGAACCAAACATGTCTGCGCGCTCGGGCCTTGCGCCAATTGTGATGTGCCTTTGTCTCTGGTAAGGACGTTTGGATTCCCGTTTAGCTCAATACCAGTAAGAGGACAGGGTTTGAACCAAGCTCCCGTGGGCAGCGATACCGTGTCTTGTCGCATTAGAGCATCTAGGGCAAGTCCAGCCAAGCACTCACCCCTGGGGTTAAATACACGAACCACGTCCCCTGCCTTAAGACCCCGCTCTGTTGCCGCGTTGGGATGCATGGTAATCACTTCATGCCCTTTTATTTTGCTCGCTTGACTATGGGCGCTGTGATCGAATTGGCTATGTAAACGATGCTTGGGTTGCGGTGAAAGCAGATGCAGGGGGAATGCGTCCCGGTCCAACTCGAGCCACTCCAGAGGCGTGATCCAGACCGCCTGTCCAGGACAATCTGTGTACCCGAAGCTCGCGACGGTCTGCGAGTAAAGCTCTAACTTCCCGGACGGCGTTGCCAGGGGGAACCGCACTGGATCTTCGCGAAAGTCTGCGAGCCAGTCGCGCACGCGCGGCTCGTCAGGCAGTCGATACACCCCCTCAGACTCCCAGCGCTCAAAGGAAGGCAGCTCGAAGCCTTGTTTTTGAGCGATCACCTGTGAACGCTGCCAGATGTCTTGGATCCACTCACGCTCGCTTTTGCTTTCGGTAAAGGCATCTTCAAAACCCAGCACCGCTGCCAGGCCGGCGAATATCTCATGGTCCGAGCGCGCCTCGTGCTGGGTCTCGATGGCTTGCTGCATGAAGTGCGCATAGGGGTCATGGCTGGACGCGCAGATATCGTTACGCTCCAGGGATGTTGTCGCAGGAAAAACGATATCAGCCCATTGAGCGATTGGCGTCCACCAGGGTTCGTTGACGATCACGGTATCGGGTTTACGCCAGGCAGTAACCAGTCTGTTGAGATCCTGATGATGATGAAATGGGTTACCGCCGGCCCAGTAGATGGCCTTGATCGTGGGATAGGTAATCCCACGACCATCGTACTGAACATCTTGTCCGGGGTTGAGCAGCATATCGGTGATTCGCGCAACGGGAATCGCGAACCCCGTCGGATTCCTGCCCTTGGGGAATGTTGCCCAGTTAAAGCGCTTATAATCTGTGCCAACAAATGCCTCAGCACTGTAGCCAAAGCCGAAGCCACCGCCGGGCAATCCGACTTGACCCAACATTGCCGCCAACGTGGCGAGCATCCAGTAGGGTTGCTCTCCGTGATCGCCTCGCTGCAGAGACCAGGCTGCTGCCAAAAACGCGCGCCTACCCGCCATTTTACGAGCCAAGGCCTCAATATCTTCAGCGGCTACACCACAAATCGAAGACGCCCATTGCGGAGTCTTAGCGATCCCATCGGCTCGTCCGAGCAAATAGTCTTTTACCCTTGAATAACCTACGCAGTGGCTGTCTAGAAAACTCGCGTCGCTCAGATCCTGAGTTTCTAGAACATAGGCAAGGCCCAGCATTAGGGCAACATCAGTGCCCGGTACCGGGGCCAGCCAGCTTGCGCCCAAACTCGACTCGGTGTCGTTGGCCATGGGTGAGATACTGACAAATTCCGTACCGGCCTTATGCGCACGTTCAAAATCGAGGGCGATTCGATGCTCGGTAACACCGCCATATGCCACTTGAGCATTTCGCTTTGGCAACCCCCCGAAGGCGACGAATAGCTGAGTATGGTCGATCATGTTTTGCAGCGTCGTCTGCTGCAGTTCCATCTGGGGCCATGGCGCTATGACGTGGGGCAGAATTACCTGGGCGGCAGCAGTGCTATAGGAGTTCATGGCGCGCGTGCATCCTCCCATCAGATTCAAAAATCGATGAAGCTGCGATTGTGCGTGATGGAACCGACCGGCACTGGCCCAACCGTAGGAGCCACCAAATATCGACGTATTACCGTGTTCATCCGCGACGCGGCGTAGCTCATTCGCGGCCATTTCGAGGGCTTCATCCCAAGGCACATCACAAAATTCGTCGCTGCCTCGTCGGTGGCGCTGTCGATCGCCGCCCTCGAGCCAGCCTTTGCGGATGGCTGGTCGTTTTATGCGTGTCCCGTGCTGGATGCCGTCGAGGAGAACGTTACCAATGTCAGATGGCTCTGGGTCTTCTTCCACCCCGCGGACGTCGACGATGCGCCCTTCCTCGACATCGATGTTGTACACCCCCCACTGCGTCGCGTTGCGATAACGTTTCATGATCCAAAGCGGTAACGTAGCTTTATCGTCAACTGCTCCGCCAGCGGATCGTTGAAGGCATCGGTGAAGAGACTATCGAAAGAATCGCGCACAACGTCTTGCCGCCCGTTCAGGGTGTAGACCACAAACAGATCTGAAAGCGGCGCAATCTGCCATCGGTAGCGCAGCTGCAGCGATAAATTGGAAATAGCAAAGTCCTCACTACTAGCGACACTGTCATCGACGGCAACTAGGGGAGCCCCATCGACTTGGAGCTGATAATTCGCGAGGCGTTTCGCGCGTATCCCAACCCATTGAGTCGACAATTTGATCTGATGGTTAGCATCAGGAAAGTACTCGAAGCTGAATTCAGGTCGCCACTCCCTTGCCCTGTAGGTGGCGAAGTTAATACCTTCACGCCAAAGCAGCCACCCTGCACGGTCAATGAAGCCAATGCCTATCCCTAAGTTGAGATCGTCACGAGGACGCCAATTCGCACCGACTCCCGTCGCAAACTGCCCACCTGACAGCTGCTCGTCTTCGCGATGGAGGTTTATCTCATAACTAAAAGGCTTGGCCCGATCTGTTTGATATCGAGCTCTGAATCGGCTGCGGTCTCCTAGGCGATACGTACCGTTGCCTCGGCTGTCAAAGTCCTCGTCACGAGATGGGAAAAAAGCAGCGCCAAGTTCAATTTTCGATTGATTCAATAGAACGACCTCGGAGTCGATACCGATCGCTTTTCGAACGTATTCCCCAATAGAATTTCGCTCTAAACGAAACCAATATCCGACGTAGCTTTTTCGATAGCGTTTCGAGGTCGATCGATTAATCTCGTAGCGGCCATTGGCGCCGCGCAAATCGTTGCGACGGAGAAACCCCAAGTCGTTGATATCGAGGTACTCATCGTAGTGGGAGTAACCAAGGCGGATTCTCCTACCCTTGCCAAAATCTCGCCCAATATCCACGAATCCGCCAAAGCCATCGCGACGTTCGTCTGCTGATGAGAATAAAAACTGACCGTCTACCTTCCATTCTCCCTGCGCAGTGAGATAGTGGTAGTCGACACCGTGTGCCTGGGCCTCTTGATCAGGGTGACTGGTCAAAGCTGAAAGAAAGCCCAACGCGCGATAATCGCCGTCCTTAGTCTTACCCTCATACAGTGCCCTCGCCACACCGTAGTCGGTCCCTGCCTGCATAAAGCGCTGACCTCCAGCTTCGTACCCTGTCTGGTCTTCGAACGCACCCAGAATGCCGTAGCGTAGGGGACCGATTGAGCCCACCGTTTTCAGCGCTCCCTCGAGCTCGACCGGCTTTTGTCGCTCCAAATCACTTAGCTCAGTCCCGTCTGGTAACTCCGGTTCTCGTCCGATCCCGCCAATACGACGCGTATTGAGCAGCGTGGTGGGGTTACCTCCTTCGGCTCTGGGAGTTGCAGTGAACACCTCAATGCCTTCCTGAAAAAACAGGCGTTTTTCGGGGAAAAAAGTTTCGAAAGCGCCCAAATTAACGACGACGTCGTCGCTTTCAACAGAGCCAAAATCTGGCTTCAAAGCAGCTGTCGCCTGGAAATTCGTCGACGGTCGCCAAAACAGGTCAGCGCCAATCTTTTGACTGGTATCGCCCTCAACAAAGTCATCAGTTGATGAAACGTAGGGGAAAACACTCCAGTTCTGCACAGGTGCGACGCGCTGCAACGTGATCGGTTGCATTCGTGACATAAATAAAGGCTGCGTTCTTGGCAGCGCTGGCAGACTCCAGTCTTCATCGAGGTGCGCGACCTTTCGTGAAATATAGGCCTTGATCGTACGCTGCCCGGGGTTTTGCGGCATAGCAACTTGAGACCAAGGCAAGAAAAACTCAGCACTCCAGCCGGATTCAGTAACCGCAGTGCCAGAATACCAAGCCCCATCCCAATCTCTGCTGAACTGTCGCTCCGGCAGCAGCGTGCCGTCGGATTGACTGCCACCTAAAGCAACATTTATCCAGTAGCCGTAGCGACCTTCGCCTGACGTGTCGAGGGTAACGCCAACCCTATCCCTGCGAACATACAAACTATCTCGACTTGATCTACGCCGAATCAGCGTATTATCGGGTTGCTCCATATCGATGCCAACATAAAGCCCTTTTGGGGTATAGAACGCTTTTACCACCGTGCGATAGGCGGGCTTGGCGAGGGTATCGGGGTCGTCCACCAAAAAGTTGTCAGCGCCGGGTAGCGCTGCCCAAATGTTCTCATTTAGCAAGCCATCGACTGCGAATCCTTCAGGAGCACTTTCGCGCCGAGGCAGTGCCACGGGCATATCAAGCGAAAATTCAACGATGTTGTCTGGGGAATATGTTGGTACTGCGTCTTTGCTTTGATTCTTTTCTTCGGATTCTGAATTGGGCGGAAGCTTGGGGCGGGTTTGGTTGAGAGACACTGCTAGGTTTAGGTGTTCTAGGGGCGGCGCTCTGGCTTCGCGCCGTAGCTTATTCAGCTGATAGCCCTCTGGTGCCGTTTCCTGAATTTGCGGCAATGCTTTTTGAATTGGCGCGCTGTTTTCGGGGGTAAGCGTGTCTTCGGTGCCGAAATCTAAGTTCTCATCAAAATCGAACTCATCGTCCCAATCGTCATTCCAATCTCGGTCCCACTCGCTGTCCGAAGAACTGGTTTCAAAACCCGATAAGCCTCCAGGCAATTGCGCTTCACTTGAGCTCGATGCTTCGTTGAGATTCGAGACGCCCGGGCTCGATGATTGGGGGCCATCGCCCCAGATCCAGCCTGCGTTCAGGCCATTAGAGGACAAAGTTTGTTGCGCCCTCTTAGCCTCTCTAATGGTCGGGTATGGCCCTGCCATGACGCGAAAAAAATAGCCTTTATCCGTTCGCGCACCGTATACGGCGAAAGCCTGTTCACTCTTTACCTGTGCGTTGACCAAAGCAGACTCGGCACTGTCCCGATTCTTGAAGCTGGCAACGGAGATCCAATATTCCGCTGCCGCGATGACCGGCGCAAAGACACCAAACAGGAACAATAAGAAGCTTTGGAATTTCATATGGGACCGGTATTTTGGGCCGCGCAATGTTAACAGCGCACTGTGCAAAGCGCTAATGCGCGACTGATTTTAGCTTCCCACCAGCATGATCATAAGGCCCGCGGCAACAGCAGATCCAATCACTCCGGCAACATTTGGACCCATGGCATGCATCAGTAAGTAGTTTTGCGAATTCGCCTCAAGACCGACTTTATTAACAACTCGAGCCGCCATGGGAACCGCACTAACCCCGGCCGCACCGATGAGTGGGTTAATCGGCGTAGAAGACAACCGGTTCATGAGCTTCGCCATTAGTACTCCACTGGCAGTGCCAATGCTGAAGGCGAGCATTCCCAGCACGAGAATCCCCAGGGTCTGAGTGGTCAAAAAATTCTCGGCCTGCAGCTTTGAGCCGACCCCCAACCCCAGCATGATGGTAACGATATTAATCAGCGCGTTTCGCGTAGTATCTGCCAGCCGATCTACCACCCCGCATTCACGCATGAGGTTGCCGAAACAGAACATTCCCAGCAAAGGAGCCGCCGAAGGCAACAAAAACGCGACCAGTAGCAGTAGCAAGAGCGGAAAAACTATTTTTTCCAGTTGGCTGACCTCCCGAAGCTGCACCATTTCGATTGCCCGCTCTCGCTCACTGGTCAACGCTCGCATAATCGGCGGCTGAATAATCGGCACAAGCGCCATATACGAGTAGGCTGCGATCGCTATAGCTCCCAGCAGCTCCGGAGCGAGCTTACCCGCAACAAAGATCGCCGTCGGACCGTCTGCACCGCCAATGATGCCTATGGCGGCAGCTTGGCTCATGGAAAACTCCATCCAACCTAAACTGCTCATTGCGACGGCTCCGAGCAGCGTCGCAAAAATACCAAACTGAGCAGCAGCCCCTAACAGAAATGTTTTGGGGTTTGCAAGTACGGGACCAAAATCGGTCATCGCGCCCACCCCCATAAAAATCAGAAGCGGAAATGCCCCAGTTTCAATACCGATCAAGTAAATAAGGTGTAGCAGTCCGTCGCCAGTAGCAATCTCAACGCCAGGAATATTGCTTAACAACCCCCCAAACCCAATCGTCACCAGCAGCAGCGGCTCGAACTTCTTCGCTACGGCCAAGTACAGCAGCAATAGGCTGACCGCAATCATGGCGGCCTGACCAAGGCTTATTTGGGCTAGTCCAGACCCCGCCCAAAGTTGTTCAAACAATTCCAAGTAGCTGCTCCGATATTGGGATTTTTAATTGCCCCATCACCCTAAGCTAGAGTGATGAGCGTCTGGCCGACGGCCACGCTATCGCCCACGGCGATATCTATGCTCGCGACCTTGCCCGCAGTTCCGGCTCGCACCTCGGTTTCCATTTTCATCGCTTCGAGTATGCAAACCACTTGGCCCTCGCTCACAGCATCGCCAACACCAACCATTACCTGATGAATGGAGCCTGCGAGGCCCGCTGATACTGGCGTCGCAGTACCCCCGACAGTTGCCGGGGTGGCAGGGGCCGGTTGAGCGGAAACTGCCGGCGTGAGATTGACCGTGCCTTCAGCCACCACAACCTGATAGGCATGGCCATCTACCGACACCGTGTATTGGGCGGGTTCCACAGATGATGCACTGGTTGTTGGGGGAGCGACATTTGCTGTCGCGACATTCGGATCTGGTGCGGGTTCAAACGCCTCGGGATTACCGCGATTGGCCAAAAATTTGGTCGCAACTTGCGGGAACAGCGCGTAAGTCAGCACATCGTCCACCTCGCTACCGCCTTCGTTTTGCCCAATGCTGAAGCCTTCTTCTTTGGCGAGGGCGCGCAACGCTTCGGTTTGAGTGGCAAGCTCTGGCTCCAGATGATCTGCCGGCCTTGATGTAATCAGGTCATCACCATCCAAGGCACGCACCCGTAAATCCTCATTCACCGACGCCGGTGTGGCGCCGTATTCTCCGCGCAGCACACCAGCCGATTCCCGGGTAATTGATGCATAACGGCTGTCACTTAGAACATTGATCACCGCCTGGGTGCCTACAATCTGTGATGTTGGGGTGACTAAGGGGATCATGCCGAGGTCTTCGCGCACCTTGGGTATCTCCTCCAGCACCTCGTCGAGTCGATCAACCGCATTCTGCTCTTTTAGCTGGCCCTCAAGGTTGGTCAGCATCCCTCCAGGCACCTGGGCCACCAAGATGCGAGAATCTACACCGCGCAGACTGCCTTCAAATTGAGCATATTTTTTTCGCACGGCTCGAAAGTAGGCTGAAATCTCTTCCAGTAACTCGATATTTAGGCCTGTGTCACTGGGTTGATCCTGCAGTATGGCCACCAAGGATTCGGTCGCCGAATGCCCGTAGGTCATACTCATCGACGATATCGCGGTATCCACGTTATCGATTCCGGCCTCAATGGCCTTGAGGTAGGTGGTCGTCGACATGCCTGTGGTAGCATGGCACTGCATATGAATGGGTATGTCCAGACTCTCTTTCAGACCGCTTACCAACTCAAAGGCGGTATAGGGCTTAAGCAGGCCAGCCATGTCCTTAATGCACAAACTGTTTGCGCCCATATCTTCTATCTGCCTGCCCAAATCGAGCCAAAGCTGCAGGGTGTGGACGGGGCTGACGGTGTAAGAGATCGTGCCCTGAGCATGCTTCCCCGTCGCTAAGGTCGCCTTAACCGCCGTTTGCAGGTTTCGCATGTCGTTCATCGCATCAAAGATTCGAAATACATCGACGCCATTAGTGGCTGCACGCTCGACAAATTTCTCGACGAGATCGTCCGCATAATGGCGATAGCCGAGTATGTTTTGGCCACGCAGCAACATCTGCTGGGGTGTATTTGGCATGGCCTCTTTGAGCAAGCGAATACGTTGCCAGGGATCCTCACCGAGGTATCGAATACAGGCATCGAAGGTCGCACCACCCCAAGACTCGAGTGACCAAAATCCGACTTGGTCTAGCTTTTCGGCTATGGGCAACATGTCATCTATTCGCATACGCGTTGCCAATAAACTTTGATGCGCGTCGCGCAGTACGACGTCTGTTATCCCAAGTGCAGATTGATTCATGATTCCTCCGTGATAGGACCGATACGCGTGGCCAAAGCGATTTTGACGACGCTTTTTTTCTAGGGTGCTTAGGACCCTCGGTGCTTTTCAATGGCAGCCGCCACGGCCGCAACATGCGCCTTAGGTATACCTCCTGGGGACGCCGCACCTGTATTGGTTTGAAAAGGTGCTGGCGGAAAATACTTCAAAATAAGTGCGCTCATCGCCCTCACTGCAAAGACCAGAAGAGTGAGAAAGACGAAGACCGTGCCCATGCCTACCAGCATCAGCTGAACTCCCTCCATCACCATTGGATCCACTGTCGATGCCATGCCATGCCTCTTTGATGGTGATGAAAAGAATAGCTCGAAACACCTCACGATGGCGATATATTGACAAAGCCGCCGTGGGATAACGCTTAAACACCTTGAGAAGTCATTCGTTCTTCCAGATAATGCCGCCCGCGGTGAGAACCGCTCATGCACCCGTGGCCAAACTGGATAAGGCACCGGTCTACGAAACCGGGGATTACAGGTTCGAATCCTGTCGGGTGCGCCATACCTTCCTCACCGCCAATCCCTGAGACAGGATCTGATCGCTCTACCAAAATCGCTGGTAAGCGATTTTGCGCTCTCACCGCTCAACCGATGCTTTAAGTCTGACATTGCGACCAAAGGTACCATTGCAGTGACGTCACCTTACCTGTTTCAATCAGCGAGCAATGTGTCTGAGGATCGTCATGCTGATTGAACATATGTCTCTAACAAAGGTTACTAGTGCCATATTGGTCGCCGCCGGCGCCCCCTCAGCCCATGCTGACGCAGTTGCCCATCACCTCGTCGAGGCTAACCTCAAGGGCCACGATTCTCATGGTGTCGGCATGGTCCCGTCTTATGTCAAAGGCATGATGGATCAGCATGTGGACCCTCATCGTCACGCGCAGGTCATCAAGGACAACGGTGCGATCGTAAGCATCGATGCGGGCACAGGCCTTGGCCGCGTCGTGGGTATTGAGGCCATGGATATTGGTGTCGAGAGGACGAAGAAGCACGGTTTGGCCTGCGTCGCGCTGGGTAATGCCGCACACCTGGGACGCATAGGTGCCTTCGCCGAGCACTGTGCGGACCATGGATTAGTCTCCATGCATTACGTCAATGTTGTCGGGCATGACCCTATGGTGGTTGCCTTCGGCGGCCGAGATCGTCGCTTTATCACCAATCCCTATTGCTGCGCGGTGCCAAGACCGGATGGTCAGCATGTTGTGTTGGACATGGCGACCACTACTGTCGCCGCAGGCAAGGTGCGCGTCGCCCATATGAAGGGAGTACCTGTACCACCTCAATCGTTGGTGGATGAAAACGGCGTCGAGACGACGGATCCGGGCGTAATCTTTGGCGAGAACGCCAGTGGTGCGATGCAACCCTTCGGCGCGCACAAAGGATACGGTCTAATGGTTATTTGCGAGCTTCTTGGCGGTGCTTTGGGAGGGTTGTTCACGATGCAGCCTGAGCACCCGCGCTTAGGCGCAACCCTCAATAACATGCTGTCGATTTTGATTGACCCTGCCGCCATCGGCGATCTGCAGGCATTCGACCAGGAAGTCGGTGCGATGATCGACTATATTAACACCAGCACGCCGGCTGATGGCGTTGACCGTGTACGCTTACCCGGCGACCCGGAAAAAGAGAGCACCGCACGAAGAATGCAGCACGGCATCGAGCTCGATCCAAACAGCTGGAACTCGGTTCTAGACTCAGCGGAATACGCCGGGCTCGACCGAGCTCAAGTCGCGGCCATGACCACAATCACTCAGCCTTAACACAATGACCCTCAGGGAATCGCCAAGGAAATTTTGATGCACCCAGAAGAACAACCACCAGCGCCAGACAAGGAAGAAAAGTTCCATATTTGGCGCCTCCTGGGGATTATTTTTTTGGTATGCGTGAGCTTGGCGGCCGCCTCCATCATCGTGGACTGGGCCATCATCGGCCCTCTTGAAGGACGTGCATATTAGGCATTTGACTTGGCTATTGTCTTATTAGCCATATGTTTTTGTTTATCAGCCTACTGGGACTTGAACGTTGCACTGCACCCAGATCAGCGCGAGCAAACGGCTACTGAGCCGCCTTTGCTGCATCTCTCGCGGCAACTTTTTCACGAATTTGCGGAATGAGTTCGTGACCATATTCGATTGCATCATTGAAGGGGTCAAAGCCGCGAATCAGCACGCCGGATATACCTAAGTCGTAATACTTAGCGATTGCCTCAGCAACCTGTTCTGCAGTGCCTACCAAGGCCGTAGAGTTGCCGCTTCCCTTCGCCGCCGCTGCGATGGGCACCCACAGGCGCTCGTCTTGGACATCCCCACCCTCAATCAATCGCATCAGGCGACGTGCAGTTTCTGCCTGGGGAATACCGGAGCCTCCTCCCCCACCTGAGGCTTCTACGCCCGCCAATATCGCTTCAGCCTTGCGCCAAGCCTCTTCTTCGGTCGCACCAATGATTGGCCGAAAAGATAGGTTATAACTCGGCCGCCGCCCATGGTCCGCGGCCTCGGCATTAATACGGGTCATCAATTCCACTACCTGAGCCCTGGGTTCGCCAAACAGGGCATAGGTATCGCAATGCTTTGCACCTACCGGAATGGCGGCATCCGACACTCCACCAAACCAGAGCGGTACATATGGCTTTTGGTGCGCCTGCACATCGGAAACTGCACGACTCACTCGATAGAACTTACCCTCAAAATCAACGGGCTCGGCGGCATTCCACACTCTGCGCATGACCTCAAGATATTCGTCAGTGCGCTCATAACGCTCATCGTGGGGGGTATAATCACCGTCTCTGCGCTGATCCGCGTCGACTCCACCGGTAATAATATGAAGCCATAGCCGCCCCTCAATCAGATTATCGAGTGTTGCAACACGGCGAGCAGCCTGTGTAGGGGAAGCAAACCCTGGTCGATGCGCAAGTAATATATTGACGCGCTCTGAATGGGTCGCCACGTATTGGGCAATGCCGAAACCATCGGCGGAACTGGATGAATGCCCGATGAGAATGGCATCAAAATCTGATTTTTCATGGGCCTGGGTAAAGGCCTTAATGTAATCACGGTCGATGCCGCCGCCAACAATATGGACGGTGGCAGCATCCGGCGGGGGCGCTACGCCAATCATTCCCAAAACGTTAATCGGCACGATGTTCTCCCCAAGACGCCTTCTTTGAAGAGTGAACTACAAGTTCGTATTTAAAACAACGTTAGGTGTTTTCGGGGCGCCCGACTCGAAGCAGGCAGTAGATACATCCGTTGCGAGTCGGACAAGGTCTTTGTCATCCCGCAAAAGAATCAGGGTCGAAAGCCTCTAGAAGCGCACTGACTGCACGAAGCTGGGTTTCATCGCACCGTTCTAGCTGCATTAACAAATCAGACGGTTTCAAGCGATTGCGCCGAGCGCCAATCCCCCACGCGAGCCAAGCTGGTTCAACCTCAAAGAAGCGCGAAGGCTCGATCATCTTGCCTCGTGTCGGTGTGACCTCGTCTTTCTCCCACCGAAGAACCGCGTTGGCCGTTACCCCGACTTCACGGCCGAGCTTACGCAAGGACAGAGCCCTGGCACGGCGCAGTTCTCGCAATCGCGCGGAAAAAGAACGTCCCAAATCCCCCGAATCACCGATTGACGGTGATTCCAATGGAGGTGTCGTTCCAGGTTCCATCAGATCAGGCGAATTGAGCAACGCGTCTGAGTCACTCGTGGCTTCCACAGGGGAGCGTAGCGGCTCTGCTGAGGCTTTGCCTGCCTTGCCCTCTAAAGCTTTGCTTGCTGGAGCTTTACCTTCCGGAGCCTTGCCTTTTATCGCCCCACCAGTATTTGCCTCGCCAACCTTTGCCGTCCTCGCTCTTGCTGCCTTAGAAGCGGAACGGGCCGCCCCTTTGACTGGTTCTGGTCGATTGGAATCTGATGTGCTCATTGCCCTACCCTCGTCTTGTCACAAAACGCTGTCCCGCGATGCGTTACGAATCTGCGCTACCGGGTTCTTGGTCCACAGCATCTGCGCAGGCAGAGTTGCCGTGGGAGAACCGTCATCGCACGATCGAAACGCAATTCAGTTTTGCGCCAGTGACGCAAGCAGGACAGTTTTTTCAGAGGAGTGGTAACAATAAGTGGATGAGCGTCACCTTTGAGCTAACAGGAACCATGAGCCTGACGAACCTGAAAAGCTGGAGTCTGTTTATTCGATCAGATCATTGAAGCGTGCGTGCGAGAGCATGAGGCATTGCAGATCGGTCGTTTTCGCGCGTGCTAGAGGTTACTGTGCAATCTAGAAATTTCCCGTACTGGCGCGCTATCACTAGGGCGGCTGAGGATAGGTGGGGTGGGATTCGCCTCACGTAGACATCTAGGTCAATGGCCAAACTCAGATACAGGACACCGCCGAATCGAGTAACGGCCCATCCTGCGCCGTTGTAGCCAACATGACTGGTGTCAAAAGCCCGGTTCATTTGGTTAAAACGCTGCGGCTCGTTTTGCATGATGCGGGAGAAAAATGCGACGACAGCTTCTGGCGCGTCGACAACGAATATACGCGTGTCACCGCCGCTTCCAGGACAGACAAAATCCGCCTCAACCTCATCGGGAAGGCTTAAGAACGCGGTAGCCGTGTCCTGCATAAAAGACCATGGATCAACCTCGGGGGTCGAGGCGTTGTAATCACTCATATCATCTCGAAGTGTTTAGCGATCTCGCATTTCTACCAATCATCCGCTTTTTACTACCATTCGTCCTCGTAATTCGGCTATTTCGATCACTAGACTCCTGGCTTTGTGATGTTCTTCACACTTCGCAGGCCCCGGACATCAGGTGTCTCACTTCCGCACACTTCTTGGAGGCTGCCCTTAAGTTCACACGAATTTTATTGGGCATTTTGTACTTTCGCTGTACAACCATCACATTCACCAAGCCGGAAGTATTCGATGCAGCTGAACGAACTCAAACAACTGATGGGAAACCAAAAATCTCTGACCATCGAAGTGCACAGCATTGATCCGAGTATTTATCTCATTTTTTTCTGCCAAGACGATGAACGAGCCCCGCTGAAGGCAGCGAACGGTGACAACTTGATTTTCCGCAGTCGAAACAGGGCCTTTGATGCATTGCGCGACATCGGAGTAAAACAGGCGGATTTTGTCCATAAATCAGCCTTCGACGAGATGGTCGGCGTGGGAGACGGCAGCCCCACCGAGCATCGAGAGACCATTATTCTGCAGGACCTCACCGCCAGTGCTTGATCTTTGTATGAATGACAGTCGTGACTTCCACCCAACTATGGACCAGACAAATGCCATCCATTGGTGAGCGTGTTCATCGAGTCAGACTGCATGTTGGGTGGTCTGTTGAGGAGTGCGCCTATCGCTCGACCATCTTCGCCAATGCACACATCGACCCAACAACGTGGCTTGGCTGGGAACGATGCTCCGACCAGCAAGCAGCGACCAATGGTCTTTTGGCGCACCTAGATGCGATATCCAGCCTTTTTGCTGTTGATAAAGATTGGCTCATGACGGGTGTAATCGATGAACCTGAAGTACAGGCTAACCGCGTCGTGACCTTCCCCCTTAAAACGCCGTCAAACGACCAAAGCTAGTGAAGGATCCGGCGCCAGCTCAACATTCGACGCGCGCCAAAAATTTGGCAGAACTCTGGCACTAATCCCAACCCCACGCTACCGTTATGCCTTAAGGTTATTACGACCAACCGATTTGGTATAAACGCTGGGGAGGCTCTTTGTGCCTAGTTCGAAACGCGGTCTATCAAACGATCTGATACCGAGGATCTCAATCGTCTTTGCGCTGATTGTGCTCGTTATTCTTGGCAATCCGGCCATTGCCCTGCTGGTTGGAATGGCAATTTCGCTCTCTCTCAATCGCGCGCCGATTCCTAAGGGATCAACTTACGGCAAATACATGCTGCAAACCGCCATCGTGTTACTCGGGCTAAAGCTAAATGCAGCAGAGTTACTTGATATCAGCGGCACCTATGCCATGCCCATCGCAGCATTCGTCTGCGCAACTCTACTGGTCGGCTTGCTGTCTGGCTGGCTCGTGCGCTGCGATCGTTCCACAAACGCTTTGATCTCCTCGGGTACAGCAATTTGCGGCGGGACGACGATAGCGACGTTGTCGCCGATCATTGCCGCCCGTCCCGAGCAAACTGGCGCAGCATTGTGCGTCGTGTTTCTCCTGAACGTGATCGCGTTGATGACTTTTCCGACCATTGGCGCCTGGTTAAACCTAAGCCAGGAGCAATTCGGCGTCTGGGCCGCACTGGCCATACACGACACCAGTTCTGTTGTGGCAACCGCTCAGATGTATGGAACAGAAGCCGCAGAAATCGCGACAACGATAAAAATGGGGCGCACGCTATGGCTCATCCCCTTGATCATCGTGGCAAGCCTGGTGGTCGGAACTCAGCAATCAAAGATACGAATTCCAAATTTTATATTCGTTTTCATTGCTGCATCAGTATTGGGGTCTTGGATAGGCCTCTCTAGCAGCGCTGTGACTGCTATCGGTCAAATTGCAGCCGCGCTCCTGGTGGTCGCGCTATTTTTCGTCGGCACTGAAATCACCCGTGAGACATTAAAAAGTCTGCGGTTTGCCTCTGTGGCTCATGGGGTCGCGCTCTGGCTTTTGGTGATACCAGCGGTACTGTGGTGCATCACCCTATGGGTCCCTTAACGGACCTGGGTACGGGTGCAAAAGGATTCCTCCGCGGCAGAGGCCCTGGATCGTGAACCATGATTTTGGCCTATAATCTTAGCCGCAACTCACGCTCACCTAACTTTGCATAAGCATAGCTCAAAGTAATCTTTCCGAGTGCTCTTCCGAGTGCGTACTGTACCTTACATGAGTTTCCGCAAGCTTAAAATCGATTTCATGGGAATGCTGAGTATCGGCGTCTTCGTTATGTATATCGCGGTTGGCGTTGCTCACTAAGCGTCGGCGTTTTTCCACCCTCACTCCAGCAGCGTTCATTGGTTGGCAGCGTCTATTGAAAAAAGACTCCTGCGGCGAGCTGACTATTAAGCATCGACATTGCGCTAGCATAGGCGAGGAGCGTGATCTCTCCGCGACGCAGCCGTTCCAGCAGGCTCAGGCGAGCACTAAGGTGCAACTGCACGTAGACACGCTGGGTCAGAACCTGATCCTCACTTAGGTCGGTTACCCAGCTCTTGTAGACAGGGCTTAGTATCTCAATCGCCTTGCGGGTTTCGATATCGGCCTTCTCAAAGCTACGCAAACGTTTCAACGCTGTTACCTGACTAGCCGGAAAAATCTGCCGCAGGACTTCAATCAAGTCGTCGTCCGCAAAGCTCGCCCGCGCCAAATCTTGCGATACGCGGTTGCACCAATGGAGGGGTTCGTCTCTTTGCGCCTGATCCTCGCAGTAAAACACATGGGCCGAAAGTTCAGAAAGATCCAATCCGTCAAGGCCTCTGACAGACCAATAAGGTCCACCTCGTTGCGTGCAGTATTCTTTCGCCTTTTTCATCACCCGGTCGGCAGAATCGCAACTCATGCACCAGACCTCAGTGACCTGAAAACCATCACTTATTGGTACAATGACCCCAGGCGACGTACAGCCCGCTAGACAACAAAAAACAACCAGAGGTACCACCCAGTCGCGACAATTGGTATTACATCCCATACGACTTGATCTGGTGGCTGCCACGTCTTGCACCGCCTGCAATTGAGCAAAAGATCGAATTAGGTTGGGGCTGTGAGAGACAAACGGCACCATCATTGCGATGAGAGGGTTGTATTTGCCGATATTCGGTTTGTTGCGGCTCCAGACCGTCGATCACTGTCTTGCGAGGGGGAGGGCCCCAGGTCAAAGAACCAACGGCATAAATACTCGGCAGAGTTCGGAGTGAGTCCGGAGGAGAGAAAAAGGGGTATTTATTATCGCTTGGGGCGATGATCTCTCCCTCTGGATTCGCTAACGCATATGGCTCATAACGCCCGATAGGCGTTACTCGACTCGAAACCTATACTCAGTCAAGAGACCTGACCGATTTAGTTCAGTGCGCCTACAAAAGAGGCCACAAAAGGATCTAAAAGCCTCTTTTGTTCGATGGCGGAGAGAGAGTACTACGTACCTCCTGCCTCAGCTACCCCTAACTACGGCCAGCTCACGAACCCTGTTCTAATTTAACCAATAAAAATACTGGTTTTGGCGTCAGTGCTAGTCATTTGGCTGTCCCGACTACTTCCAACACGTCTCGACTGCTGCAAATGTTTTTTGTACCCCTGATTGATTCGAGGTGCAAATGCCCAAGTTCATCAAAGAGCCGGTCACGCAACGACAGATAGACAAATGGCGGCGCGACGCGCTGCGAGATGGAACCCGTTACGCTTCGAAAGCGGTTGGAGCGGGAAAATATCTGTATTGGAATTGGGAATCTACACAAAACACCCAAAAAGAGTTTTGGGAGTTCAAGTATCCATCGCCAACGAAGCCAGGTAAGCGGCAAAAGATGGGGCTTGGTGCCTGCAGAGATGTCTCCTTAGCAGATGCTCGAGAGCTTGCTAGAAGACATCTCAGCGTCCTTAATCTAGGCGGTGACCCTGCTAGGGAAAAGAGAGAGAAAGCCCGTCAAGACGCAGAGAGAGCAGTTAAAGAAGTAACGTTTGAGGACTTTGCCCCTGAGGCGATTGCGATTCATACGAAGGGATTACGCAATTCTAAAAACGTCAGCCAGTGGCAAAACACCATAAAAGATTATTGTCTGCCGCATATCGGCCAGCTGTACGTCAGCGAGATTGGGGTTCAACACATAAATGCCATTCTGACTCAACAGATCAAACACCGGCGTTCGGGCGTTACAGGGTCATTCTGGGAGGTCATGAATCCAACGGCGACAAAGGTACGCGAGCGGCTAGAAAGAATTCTGGAGACTTGGGCCAGTATGCCGCCAACAACCGACGATTATCGCAACCCAGCAGAGCTTAGACGCTTGCAACCGCTACTTCCCCGCGTCAATCACAAGCCTGAGCATTTTCAATCACTTGATTACCGTGAATGCCCCGAGATGTTCGCGTGGCTGCAGCAACGCGATACACCAGCAGCTCGGTGTTTGCGGATGCTCATGCTACACGTCGGCCGATTAGAAGAGACCGCGAAATTACCTTGGTCAGAGCTGGACTTCGATTTGAAGCAGTGGACGCTGCCCCCACATCGCACCAAATCTCAGAATGAGCACGTTGAACCGCTGAGCGACCAGGCGATAGAGCTACTGAGCTCCTGCGATAGACGACATGAGCATGTTTGGAAAAGTGGTGGAATTAGCGAGACCGCGCTGCGCAAGCTCCACAACGAATCAGGGTTTTTCGGAACGCGGCACGGCTTTCGTACTTCGTTCAGAACTTGGGGGGCCGAGCAAGGATATCCAGAGCATCTGTTGGAGCTTTGTATAGCCCACACTCAAGACCAACTCACGAGAGCTTATCAACGTAGCGACCTTCGCAAGCGGAGGCGCGAAATCATGCAACGCTGGGCCGACCACATCACAGGGGAGGCGTCGTGAGTGAAACAGACGAAGAGTTTGCGCGGTTCATGAATATTTTGCGGCTGCGTAAGGTTCAAAGCGACGAGTGGTTCCTAAAGGCCATGGAAGACGTCGCCCCAGAAATAATCGACAGATATTTGCGCTACCTGGACGAAAAGGGAAATTTGACGCTCGACCAAGCGTTCTTCGGGTCTGGTAGCTACGCAAAACGCGAGGGTAACTCGCTACGCAAAAAGCGGAACTCGCTGTTTCTTGATTGGGTGTTGCGCTTCCAACGTTATGAGCGAGGGAAAACGACTGAATATCCCAATCTCTGGAAGCTCAGACATGACATGTACGCTAAAACGCCAGAACTAGGCACTCCGGGAGCACTCGAAAAAGCGTGGTATCGATGGTGCGAAGACAACAATTATTCCCCGCCCGACAAATAATTTTTTATTTGTAGGACGATTCGCTTAGGCGTGTCTATCTAATGCGAACTCCACACAACAACTGGAGTTCGCGCTCATGCAACAACAAGTTGAACGCCGTCTGGCAAAGATGGCGCAAATCGAAAAATACGTCGGCTGCAATCGCAGCCGTGGCTGAGGACAACGCACGAAGCGATAACAGCGTTTTTATCTCGAACTCCAAGGTAGAGGCCAAGCTGCGCAAAACCTCAAAGGTCAGCAGCACCGACAGCGTGATGGTGCTTGAAAATGGTCAGGTCGCAGGGCGTGACTTCATCATCTCTAACGCAATGCCATCCAATCTAACGAAGGGTACCGGCTCCGGCCTTTCAGCCATCTTGTTTGGTGACCTGCGCGAGGTTGTGGTCGGCATGTTTGGCGACCTAGAGGTCGTCGTCGACCCGCACACGAAGCTAAACGAGAACCTGCTACGAATTGCGAGCTTCATGGAAGTAGACCTCGGTCTGCGCCATGTCGAGAGCTTTGCAGCAATGAATGACGCGATAACGTCCTAGTCGCGCACCGAATCAGCAGGGTGACCCTCTCTCTCCCTGCCTGATGTGGTTACCGTCTTGTCAGCGGTGACTATGGGTTGAAGCCCCCAATCCGGAGTATCCATATCGCCGGTGCGGGGGCTTTTTAATCGTAAAAGGGAGCGCAAGTTCCGAAACTAAAAGACGAATCGTCCCCTTGGTATTCTGAATCGTCAGTTTGACTGAACCAACTGCCCCTAAAAGCGGCAGTAAACCTTCTAGTTTTCGAGCGCATCAAAAAGACCCAGCCTGGTCCGCCTTCGGGCCAACTGCAGGTATATGTCATGCCGGTTTTTTCCGGGAAGCCTGAGCTCTTGCAGCTATTCCAGGAATACCAAATTGCGGGGTCTTTTGACGCAAATCTAACAACATAGTCATTTATAGTCGTTTGATAACCATCGATGCTTCCGGAGTGATCTGTAACAACAGCTTTTCCGTGGAATCTATCGAGCTCGGTTTGTACGCTTTCCGAAAGCCTAGAGCGGTGCACTAACCTAAATTCGTTATCGGGACCTACTTTAAAGTTCGCAACTCTTGGCGAGCCATGCCTGTGTGTAACGCCTCCTGTGTAGTCAATTGTACATTTAAACGAGGGCAAGCTTTGCTCGGCGCTAAAACTTGCGGGGGCAAGGGCAAGCAGGATGACTAGGGTTAGGTGTTTCATTCGTAAAATCCGTTCGAATTGCAAGCTCTGGTAGCTGTTTCCAAAACCATGCCTTCTAATCTGCGCAATTCATTGCTTTGCCAAGCTATTGACTCCGATAAAGCTTTAATCGCCAACTCAAAATGACTTACATCATCGTCGCTTAGTTCGTCGTTCATAAGTTCTTTGGAGTACTTTTCGTCGGTAGCCAAGAGCTCAACAAACACTAACCTTTCGCAGTACTCTTGTTCAGCACCCCAGCAATCATTTCGCAAAGCTCTAGGCATTAACAAATCGTCTAACCAGTCTGTGTTAGACAAATCCGATAAACTCTCGTCACACGTAATCTGAAGTCCAGCTTCGTTGAAGATAGACAATTTAGCGTTCCGTCTCTGTTCCGACCATTTTTGAATTTCCGGTAATTCTCGCCATTCATCAGCGCGTTCGGCCCACTTCTCCCGCGCTGCCTCATTTTTTTTCACTGCTTCCTTAAATTCCCAAGGGGATAAATTTTCATAATCCAGTTGTTCCGGGAACTCAGGAAACTGTACGGGTTCCGGATTTTCTTTATCCCAATCAAAGATTTGGCGATTGGCGATCAAGCTTATTTCGCTCTGAGTCAGAGCAGATTTGAGATCAACCAATAATTCGCGCGCACTACTCCTTCCAAAGTCAATGGCATTAGCTCGGGGGAGTTCGGTTGCCATGCAGCGGTCGAAGCCCGATTCGCACGCAGATAACAGCAGGGATAGCAGGACTACGAGGGTTAGGTGTTTCATGCAAAGACGATAACGCACAGGGTGTCTGTTGCAACTAAGGCCATGCAGGTAGTACCCCTATTGGTACCCCTGAGGAACCATAATATTCTTAACCTATTGTTTTATTGAATATTTTGGTGGTAAATGGCGGAGAGAGAGGGATTCGAACCCTCGAAGGCTTTTACACCTTACACGCTTTCCAAGCGTGCGCGATCGACCACTCTGCCACCTCTCCGCGAGATGGTGGCAACCCACCCAGCCTTACCCAAAGCCCGACGCCGCTGTTACCGTTGCTCCCTTCCGGGCCTGGCGGGGTTCACAACATGTCGCCTTCAGGGGACCAAGATGGGTCACCATTGGGGAGCAGAATGCTAAAGGAAAAGGTCGATAATTCCTACCGGCTGAGGTGCTGAGGGGTGTCTGAGCACCCCTTTCGAGACCTGCCAATGCCACCACACTTGCAGCAAAGCGATTACCTGCGTAAAAGCGCGGCATACGAATGCGTTGGGTTTACTATGCGTGACGATCATCGCCCCTATCGCCTGAAAGTACTTCAGGGAAAGCTAGAAGCAGCTTGGGTTCACCACTTTGTTAAGCCCCAGCTGGAGTCGCTTGGGCATCATTCCATGATCATGAAACCGTGGAATCTCAAACTCCATGGTCGGGGAATCGCTCTTGGCACTTCTGTTCATGTCATCACCGCTGCGGATCGCACCGTGCGGCTGACCACCTGGGCCATGAATGATCATCAAGGCCACATCGACATTGCTGATGCGGTTTTAATCTGCCCTGGCGTGCGCATCGACTCGGCCTGCCGGGTGAGCATCGGAGAAAGCACCATGCTGGCCGCCGGTGCTTACATCACAGATGCGGATTGGCATGACGTTTACGACCGTACTCAGCCGATTGGTCAGACTGCCCCGGTGGTACTCGAGCGCAACGTTTGGATCGGTGATGGGACCATTGTGTGTAAGGGCGTAAGGATTGGCGAAAACAGTGTGATCGGCGCTGGCTCAATCGTGACCAAGGATATTCCTGCCAACGTGATCGCAGCTGGCAATCCAGCCAAGCCAATCAAGCCACTCGACCCCAACCTACCACTTACGACTCGCCAAGATATGCTCGGCGACGGCATCGCCGTGGCAAAGCAAATGGATGCACTGGAGCGTTGGCTACGGCAAGACAATACCTGGTGGCGATGGTTTCGCAGCAAAATCGCACCACGGCGAGAAGACTAATCAGTTTGCACTGACTCAGCCACTGGCCTCGCTATTGCCGGGATAGCCTCGACATATCCATGGGTTGGGATTCGCTAGATCGCGTGGGACTAATATCCAGACCACCCCGGCGCAAAAATCGGCCGCTAACGGACAGTTTTTCGGGTTGGCATCGCTCCCAAATGTCTGAGTAGATTCGCTCGACGGTGGTTTCGTGAAAAGCCTGGTGCTGTCGATAAGAAACCAAGTACTTCAACAACCCAGCCTGATCGATCGCCGCACCGCTGTAGCTGACAATTACTGATGCCCAATCAGGCTGCGCTGTTACCGGGCACAGGCTACGAAACAGGTGGGTAGTCAGCACCTGCGTGACCGGTGTTTCTTTGGTTTCTTTGGCTCCTTGGGTTGCAGCCAGCACCAACAAGTCCGGATTGCGCTGGTAGTCTGTAATTTCAACGTCCAACTCATCTAAGCAGTAGCCAGCCAGTTCGCTAACGCCAAGGCTTGGCTCAGCCAATGCCACAAGCTCTACAACAACTGCCCCACCGAAGGCATGGCTCAAATCCTCTGCCAATCGGTCGCGTACCTTCGATGTGGAATCAAACCGAGTTTGTGCATAGCCATTGAGGTAGAGCTTCATGGACTTGCTCTCAACAATATAGCTCGACGCCGCAGCGACGGTTAGACGCATTACCGCAACCTCGGGCTTGCCTCTTTCGTTGAGCCAAGAAAACTCGTATCCAGTCCAGACATCCTGTCCATACCAGTCCAGTGCACCGAGAAGTCCCACGGCACTGCGTCCCTCTGCGCGAGGCATTGGGAACAACCGGCTCGGTGAATAACCTTCCGCATACTGGGAAGATTCTCCCAGCGGTCCTGTTTTTAAGTCTGTACTCATGAATTTCCTGCCAGAGCGGCTTCCTGTCTCCCTATGTCAATTGGTGTGCCTAGGCAAATTGTAAACGCTTTACTTGGCCATCGGTTAGCTGAGCGCGGCTCGGCAGGTGCATCCAACGGGTGAACGGTTTACTCTGCTGCTTTCTCGCAACAAGTCTGCGCATGCTCGACACCATTCAGTACATCACCACCCAATACGCGAACTACGCTTGGGGGCCATGGCTACTGTGTTTACTGCTTGGCGGGGGCTTCTACTTTCTTGTCCGCTCCAAATTTGCACCCTTCTTCTACCTGCGCCACGCCGTCGATCTGGTGCGCGGCAAATTTGACAACCCCAACGACCCAGGTCATATCAATCACTTTTCTGCGCTGACAGCTGCCATGGCGGGCACCATTGGAATGGGCAACATTGCCGGTGTCGCCCTAGCGATACAAATTGGTGGCCCCGGGGCAATATTTTGGATGTGGATGACGGCAATTCTTGGCATTGCGACTAAGTTCTTCACCTGCTCGCTGGCGGTGATGTATCGCGGCTACGATGACAAAGGCGAACTGCAGGGCGGCCCCATGTATGTCATCCGTGAGGCTCTGCCAAAACGCTGGCACTTTTTGGCCACGATTTTTGCCGTCGTCGGCCTAATTGGCTGCTTACCAGCACTGCAAAGCAATCAGCTGATCCAGATTTTTCGCGACTTAGTCATGATCGACCAAGGCTTGCTAAGCGCAGATGAAGACCCGTTTATGTTTAATCTCCTTAGCGGCACAGTGCTGGCGGCAATCACTGGCGCCGTCATCTTTGGCGGCTTACATCGCATCGCGGGCACTGCTCGCGTATTGGTGCCGGTCATGACCGCCGTCTATTTGGTCGCCGTGCTGGTGGCTTTGACGCTCAACGCTGGGGCCATTCCTAGTGCCTTTTCCATGATCCTCACCGATGCCTTTACTGGCGAAGCCGCAGCCGGCGGTAGCTTGCTCGCCGTCGTTTTATATGGCGTACAGCGCGGGGCCTACAGCAACGAGGCTGGCATGGGCACCGAATCCCTGGTGCATGGTGCAGCAAAAACCAACGAACCGATTCGAGAAGATCTCGTCGCCATGATTGGCCCTATTTTGGACACCCTGATCGTATGCACGGCGACGGCCCTCATGATCTTAATCGCCGGCACTTGGCAAAGTGATGCCTCCCAAGGCGTTACGCTGACGGCCAATGCCTTCTCGACCCTGCTCGGCCCGGCGGGCACGGTGGTGGTGTTTATTTGCGTCCTTTGCTTCGCCACCACGACGATCTTCACCTACTCCTTCTACGGATCGCAGTGCGCCAGCTACGTCTTTGGCACTAGTTACATTAATGCCTACCGCATGGTCTTCGTGCTTTCCATCGTGCTGATCGCCGTGGTCTCCATTGAATCTGCGGTCAGTTTGATAGACGGATCCTTTGCTTTGATGGCCATTCCTACCATGGTGTCCGCGATCTTGCTGGCGCCACGGGTCTTGGAGGCCGCCAAAATCTACTTCGCCAAACTCGATGCTGATGACGATACGCCTAAGTCGGATGGCACGCTGGATCAACATCCGGTCTAATATTGCAGCGTCACAATTCTAGGGGAGACTGATGGCCTATAGCCCACTACCGGCTGATCTTGCGCAGCCAAAACCCGCAACCGAGCACACAAAGGAAACCCAAGCGCGGGTTCGCGAAGAGCTGAACTTCGCCGACCGCCAAAGTTTTGACGATGCCCAGCGCGGCTTTATCGCCAGCATCGACCCCATTACTATCAAGCGCCCAGACGGTCACATCACTTACGACCTAGAGCAGTTGAGTTTCCTTGATGGCGAAGCGCCGGATACCGTCAACCCCAGCCTTTGGCGACAGGCCCAGCTTAACGCTCAGCATCACGGCCTCTATGAGGTATGCGATGGGCTCTATCAAGTCAGGTCATTCGACATTGCCAACATGACCCTGATTCGCGGCGAGGGCGGCTGGATCATTATCGACCCTCTTACCTCGTCCGAGTCATCAGCTGCAGCACTGGCTCTGGCGAACGAACAGTTAGGCGAGCGACCCGTGGTTGCCGTATTAATCACCCACAGTCACGCCGATCACTTTGGTGGCGTCCTCGGCGTGGTTAGCCAGGAGCAGGTTCGCTCCGGCGAGGTGCCGGTGATCGCTCCCATGGACTTCGTCGATGAGTCGCTTAACGAAAACGTGCTTGCAGGCAACGCCATGGGTCGTCGCGCCACCTATATGTATGGCAACTTGCTGAAGCCCTCACCAACGGGCTTTGTTACCACCGGGCTCGGTGCCTCCCTGTCGCTCGGCACGACGGGATTTATTGTTCCATCCGACACCATCCAAGAAACCGGCGAAACCCGCACCATCGACGGCATCGAGATCGAGTTTCAGATGACCATGGGCACCCCCCGGCAGAATTTGTCTTTTACCTGCCGCAATTCAAAGCCCTGTGCATGTCAGAGATCACCTCTCACCACCTGCACAACGTCTACACGCCACGCGGCGCCCAGGTGCGTGATGCCTTGGCGTGGTCCGCACAGATCAACGAGTCCATTGAGCTATTTGGTCATCGACTGGACATTCAATTCGCCTCCCACCACTGGCCTATTTGGGGCCGGCAACGTGCGGTAGATTACCTAGAAAAGCAGCGCGATCTTTATAAGTACATTCATGACCAGACCCTGCGTTTAGCCAACAAAGGCTTCAACAAAGAAGAAATCGCCGAGCGCGTTGACCTGCCGCCTAGCTTGGGTCAGGAATTTTACAACCGCGGGTACTACGGCACCGTGCACCACAACACCCGAGCGGTATACGTAAAGTACCTAGGCTTTTTTGATGGCAACCCTTCCACCCTCTATCCCCTGCCCCCAACAGAATCCGCCACCCGGTATCTCGACTACATGGGTGGCGCCGATGAAGTGGTTGCCAAGGCTAAGGTCTCTTTTTCGGCGGGCGATTACCGATGGGTGGCCGAGGTGCTCAATCACGTCGTTATGGCAGATCCGGAACATATTGAAGGTAGGGCCCTGCTGGCAGACACCTTAGAACAGTTGGGCTACCAGTCTGAGTCTGCGCCTTGGCGGAACTTTTACCTGTGCGGAGCGCTAGAACTTCGCGAAGGACTGCCAGAATCCCGAGCCTTCAACGCCAGTGGCGGCATCGCGGCAGGCATGCCCATCGAGAACTTTTTTCAGGCACTGGCGGTGCGCCTGTTGCCGGATGCCGCGCTGAATTTGGAGTTGCGTATCGAGCTGGTATTTACCGATCTGGACTGCCGCTATCTGCTGAGCATCCGCAATAGCGTACTCAATTACTTCAAAGACCCCTCAAATGCTGAGCCCCAGGTCAGTCTGACCATCGCCTCATTGGATTTTAAAAATCTGTTAATGGGTGCCACAGATGCGGCAACACTTTTGGGTAAAGAACAAATGACCATTGAGGGCGATGCCACTAGGTTGCTCTCCCTTCGCGACTTGTTCGACCAATTCGTCAGGCGCTACCCCCTGGTGACGCCAAGAGATCAGAGTCAGGCTCAGACCATTTGCCGAGTCTGAGTCAGACGGCGAAGAAATAGTGCTCCTGCGACCATCAGGACACCCAGTATCAAACCGGAAAGGTTCGAGGGCGGCTCGGTCATCACCCAGTTCAGCTGAGGCATGGCTATGGCCAAGCCGCCAAGGCTTACCAACGTGCGCACCACCTGAGAACCGAGTCGACCCAGCCCGGCCATATAGCCTTGTAAACCCGCGCAGATAAGCCACACACCCACAATCGCCTCGCCAAATACCTGCGCCGAGGCAAGCCAAGGACCCTGCAGAATAAAGGCGACATCCAGCACGAATATGAACGGAATAATGTAAATCACGCTGCCCAAACGCATGGCCGCAAAGCCAGTTTTAAGCGGATTGGCCTCCGCGATCGATGCGGCTGCATAAGCTCCAAGCGCCACCGGAGGGGTGATATATGACAGCATGGCCCAATACAGAATGAACAGGTGCACACTGAGCGGATCAAGATTCTGGCTAACGAGCGCCGGGGCCAGTACGACGGCCAGAAAAATGTAAGCAGCTGTCACCGTCATGCCGATGCCGAGTACGAAACTGGTCACAGCGCCCATGAACAACAGCAGACCAATATCGTCGCCAGCCATACTCAACAAGTCGTTGACCAGCGTGCCGCTGAGTCCCGTCAGCGACAGGGAACCAACGATCAGCCCTACTCCCGCCAACACCACGACAAGCTCAATAAGCAGCTTGCCGACGCTGTACATCAGATCCACTGCACCAGTGAGATCTAAGCGGTGCTGGGGCGAAAACTGGTTAAGCACCAACAGTGCCGCGGTAGCGTAATATGGCGCGATGGATTCTTGCTGCAAAATAATCAGCAGAAAAATGAGCAGGGCGAAAGCGCCCAAATAAAACCACCCTTCCGCGATGGTTTTACGCAGACTGGGAATTTCCTCCTCGGCAAGCCCCACCACATTTTCGCGGCCCGCATAGGCGTCGATCTGCAAATACAGACTGGCAAAATATAAAAACGCCGGTAAGGCCGCGGCGGCAGCAACATCGATATAGGCAATATCCAACAGGGTCGCCATCACAAAGGCGGTAGAGCCCATAATAGGCGGAAGCAGTACGCCGCCGGTGGAGGCACAGGCCTCGACACCACCGGCCACCTCACCGGCCATGCCAGATTTGCGCATGGCCGGAATGGTAAGTTGGCCCGTGGTCAGCACGTTGGTCACGACGCTACCGCTCATGGAGCCCATCAAACCGCTGGATACGATGGCGACCTTGGCGGGCCCACCACGCTGTCTACCCAGAATCGCGAACGCCAGATTTAAAAAGAACTGACCGCCGCCGGTATGCTGCAAAACCACGCCAAATACCACGAAGCCAATCACCAAATCAGCGAAGGCACGAAACGGCAGACCGAAAACGCTCTCAATGGAGAGCAGGTGGTAGGAGGCGGCCTCTGCCCAGGTGGAGGGCAAGCCACTTAAGGGACCGGGCATGTACTCGGTCACCACGGGTAAAATCGAAAATGCGCCAGCGATCAAACACAGCGGCCAGCCGGCTGCCCTGCGCAGGGCTTCCAGCAACATGGCCCAAAGCGCAATGGATGCGTAAACCGCATAATCTGGTGCCGCGAACTCCCAAGCCTCATCTAGAGCTTGCTCCGCCGTGACAAAAAAACCGGCGAGAATGGCAACAAAGGCAATAGCAAGAGGCCAGTCTACCCAGGGCTTGCTGGGAAACGTAATAAAGACCCAGGGAGCGAGCAGGCCAAGTAGCGCGTAGAAGTATTGGGTTTCGATACCCACAAAGGCGCTGAGCCATTGCTCACCGCCGAATAGCCGCAACGTATCCATGGCTAGAATGAGAGCCAACGCTGCGAGGGCGGCAACCAAGCCGCGTATAGCGGGGTGAGGATTAGCAGTCATATGGCTGGCTTAACGCCAGATGGGTTCAAAACCTGCAGCAACCAAGGCCTCGGCCCGCCGCTGCATCCAAGCGTCGACAAAGTCCTCAGGATTCGCAGCTTTTTGCTCCCGCCAAGCCGCCGCGAGCACCGCCTGTCGCTCAATGAGGCGCCGATTATGGGCCTCGGCTTCATCGCTCCAAACTCCAATAGACTTGAGGTACCGCACCGAACCGTCGTGGTAGGGCACAACCCACTGAAAGTTTTGGCGATCCATGGCCCAACCGATGCTGCCGGGGTCTGCGTTTTTATATTCGTCATAGTGCAGGTGAATGGCCTTGGCAAGGTCGTGGACGATCTGGGCATCCTGATCCGCTAGGGCGATCAGAATCGGATAGGGATAGGTCGCTCCTTCGTGCGGATTGTCCGCCGAAATTGCAGCCCCCCGGGTCGCCATATGCTTTTGCATAAACGGCACGACTTCAGCCATGCGCTCCCAGCAACCGACATCGCCGTGGGGCGCCGGCGGCCAAAAAATTCCCCGCGGTGACGCCTCTAATTTGCGGGTTGGTCCGGATACCGTGGTGGCATAGGCAGCGTCCACCTGGCCATTTACCACTCCGGTCCACATCGCGTTGTAGCCAGGAAAATCGACCCGCTCGACATCCTCCCAAGTGAGGCCGCCGCAGGCTAAAAAGGCTTCGGTTGTCACGTTAAGTGCTGGCGCACCGCGAACAAAGGGCACCCGCTTTCCGCGCAGGTCAGCATAGGTCTTGATGCCTAGATCGTTAGCCACCCCAAGGGCTTGGTTGGAATCGCCGTGGGAGGCAAGGACGATGCGCAGCGGCATGGGGCCCCAGGTTTTGCCGGCAAATTGAAAGACACCCTCTTGGCCAAAGTAGGTGGCAACCCCGTTAGCCGAAAACTGCACGCGCCCGCGCTGCAGGGGCAAGAGCCGCGAGACATCGTTCTTGCCGGGCAGTACACGCAGGTTTACGCCGTAGTTGTCCTTCAGGGCCTTACCAATGCCTACGGCTTGGTTGTAGCCCGTCGTGCCCAAGTTATAGGCACTCCAAGACATAGTGCGGGGAAAATTGGGATCAAAGTCAGATTCAACCTCGGCCATCTGGGCGTCTTGGGCCGCTTGAGTCGGTACTGCCAAAAAAACCATGGCACATAAGACAGCAGCACGGGTCAAAGCCCTGAAACATTCTCTCCAAGGTGTCGCCGTTATCATCAACTGGTACATCTTTTCCCCACCGGCCCAATATAAGAATCGTGGACTCAGACGAATCGGCTTCGCCAAGCGTAAGGCAATGTATGGGGTGGCATCCAACGGGTCAAGGGAGGAAGCCAGAATGCAAATTGACCCGGTGAGCTGCTCCAACTTGCGTTTTTCAGATTGGCAAAAATCAGCAATACTGCCCACGGAAGAAGCTAGTCTATAAAAACACGGGGGGAGGAGAAATGAATCAGTCCACACATACCGAGCAGATGAGCGTTCAGGCAGCCGCAGGCAGTATTCAGGGCCGTGTCAAAAACGGCGCCCTTCTGTTTGCCGGCATTCCCTACGCCAAGGCACCGGTAGAAAACCTGCGTTTTCGAACGCCTCAGCCGCTTGCCCGCTTCGCTGAGCCCTACCCTGCTTTGAAGTTTTCGCCGGCTGCGCCGCAAATACCCAGCGGCGGCATGACCGACAGTGCGCCTGTGCGTTGGAGTGAAGACTGCCTCTACCTGAATATCTCAGCTCCCGTGGAGGCACTTGAGGCAAACGATTCCGGCGACCGTGCGGTCATGGTGTGGATTCACGGCGGCGGCTATACCAGTGGTCAGGGCGCCATTCCCTGGTACAACGGAAATCGCTTCGCGAAGAATAACGATATTGTGGTGGTATCCATTAATTACCGGCTTGGTGCACTGGGTTTTGCTGACCTCACACACCTTGGTGAGGAATTCGCGACCTCGAACATTAACGGCACATTGGATCAAATTGCTGCTCTGAAGTGGGTACAGGACAACATCGCAGCCTTTGGCGGCGATCCGAGCCGAGTCACCATTGCTGGTGAATCTGCCGGCGGCTTCAGCGTCGCAACACTCATGGCATGCCCCAGTGCCGAGGGCCTGTTTCAGCAGGCCATTCCGCAAAGCGGTGCCTGTCATCACACCCTGCCTCAGGAGGCATCGAAAAAAGTCACCGAACACTTTCTGGGTGAACTGGGACTGAATAGCGCAGTCGAGCTGGAGGCTGCATCTGCAGAAGATATCTTAGCCGCCCAAAAAGCCACCACAGCTCACTTTGCGCAAGGTGCCGGCCAAGTGAACTCGCTGGGAGTCGCGGTGTCGCCCTTCTATCCCGTGCATGGCAACACCACACTACCGGAAGATCCACTAACCTCCGCGCGCAATGGGGCTAGCGATACGGTACGAGTACTCACCGGTAGCAACAAAGACGAAACCACGCTCTGGAGTGTTGGCGAGACCGATCAGGAAAAACTTGAGCGCACCGTAGCCGGCTATCAAGCAGAGGAAGCCCTGGCGGTGTATCAACGCACGCGTCCCGAGGCCTCCAGCCACGATCTTCTTGTTGCGATCACCACGGACCATATGTTCCGCATACCGGCGATTCGTCTGGCTGAAGCGCGTCAGGGCGCCGCTGCAACCTACATGTATCAGTTCAACTGGCGAAGTCGTGCCTTAGATGGCGCGCTGGCAGCCACCCACTCCCTCGAAATCCCCTTCGCCTTCGACAACCTCGATCAAGCCGGGGTGGATTTCTTTTTGGGGCCAGGGCCATCGCCCCAAGGCCTGGCGGATGCAATGCACAAAGCTTGGTGTGGCTTCATCAAAACCGGCGAACCCGGCTGGCCTGCCTACGACACCAGCACCCGGGCCACCATGTTCTTTGATGATGTTTGCGAGGTTGTTGAGAACCCTGACTCAGAAGAACGCGCCGCGTGGGATGGCATCCGTTAGGACGCCACTGCGGTCAAACAAGAAATTCCGCGGAACCGAGATCTATGGCATGCCGCGCATGACGACGCGCCATGGTGGTAAACATGGTGTCGCCGCGCTCTGTGCGCGCTACCAGCATGGAGGCAACCACGGTAACCGCGAAGCCTGAAAACGCACCGCGGCGATATCCCTGCCAGCACTCATCCCAAGAAAAATCTGAAACGCCAGCCCTTAGCAGCCCGTCGTAATAGCCTCGAACCAGGGACTCCTCCACCGGCTTGCGAATGTCAGGTTCTAGCCCAGCGCCGATAAAGTAAGCGGCGTCGTTCATGGGCGGGCCAAGGGTTATGCTCTGCCAATCTACCGCGGTAACGCCCAGCTCTGCACCGCTGGCATCGATCATCAAATTATCCAGGCGGTAGTCCACATGGGTTAAGGAGAACACCTCAGGAAAATCAGCGTTCAGGGGCGAGCTTTGCGCTTCTCCGACCTGCTCAATGATGGCAACTTCATCCGCGGCCAAGTGCGGACCATAGCGTTCGACGAATCCCGGCAGGGTCTGTCGATACAGATCCATCGTGTTCACCAACGCGGCAGCCTCTGCATGACGCAACCATTTCAGTTCATGCAGCGTTTCGTCACACCACGCCGGTGCCTGTAAACCTACCAGCTCCGCCAGCGCGGCCTTGGCCACCTGAGGCGAGCAGCCTGCCAGCTGATCACCCTGCTGCGCTGGTGCAAGATCCTGCAGCAGTAAAAAAAACTCAGGTCCCTGATCAATAATCTCGGCAAAGTAACAGCGCGGTGTTTTGATGGCGGTACGATGCTGAAGCTCTTGGTAAAACCTCACCTCTTTCAAAAAGTTCAGCAGCACGACGCCGGTTTGGCGACTATTCTCATCATCAGAGGGGAACTTCCCAATCACCGAAGCAGGCAGCTCACCTTGGTCAGAAAAGCGCAGGGTATAACGCACGCACTTACCGATCTGCCCCGTGCCAACGCGCTCGGCGTCAACGCCAGTCACAGTACCTGTTAGGCCCGCCCGAACAAAACAGGCGTTAAACCACTCTACGGAAATCGTTTCTTCGGTGGGAATACTAAGCATGGCTTTATCCTACTGATCGTTTGCTGGAGATGTTGCCCTTGCCGCTTGACGCTGAACCTCGGCAGCAATCGCGGCAAGGCGCGCATCAAACAAGGGTGGCGCAATGGTCAGGCCCGCGCGATGAGCCGTCACCGCTGCCTGAATATCCGCCACTACCTCTGGGTACTGGGCAGCAACATCAAAACGCTCAGCAGGGTCGCGCCGCAAATGGTAAAGAGCAGGCACCTCGTGCTGCAGCCTCTCCGGTGGCAGGCCATAAGCCCCCTCGGTTATGAAGTGCATTTTCCACGGACCTTTGCGATAGGCATAAAGCGTACCGCCTCGGTAGTAAGGCATTTCGGTGCGCGGGCTGGCACCATCGCCCAACAGGCGAGGACTCAAGTCAAGTGCATCTGTCGCCGATGGCGCATCGACGCCAACTAGGGCCATAACGGTTGAGAACAAATCTGTTGCTGAACCAATATCACTCACCACTTCCGGCTTCACCGTGCCCGGCCAATAAAAAACCGTTGGCACACGCACGCCACCTTCAAACGTCGTGCCCTTACCATTACGCAGCAGGCCCGCGACCCCACCTTCTTCACGCATGAAAAGCCAAGGCCCGTTGTCGCTGGTGAAAACTATTAGGGTGTTGTCGAGCACCCCGGCGGCCTCGATGGCATCATGAATCGCCCCAACACTCGCGTCGATTTCTTCCACCACATCGCCATAGCGCCCGCCCAGACTGTGACCGGCGAAGGCATCACTGCGAAACAGCGGTGTATGCGGCATGGAATACGGCATATACAGAAAAAACGGCCCGCTCGCGCTACGCTGAATAAAGTCCACGGCGGCATCTGTCGCGCGCTGAGTCAGCAAGGTTTGGTCCGTGGGCTGCTCGACACGGTCCGAGAACCCCTCATCGGTCGCTTGGCTAAACAGTAGCGGCGCAGCAAAGTCTTCGGCCTTGGGATTCGCGTACTTTGCACCGCTTCGGGCATAGACCGCTGCTTGTTCGGCCGCATTACCGCGCATACTGAGCTTCACCAAATCCTCAAAGTCCGGCTCACCCACCCAATTCATGTCATTGGAATACGGCACACCAATCCATTCATCAAAACCATGACGCGTGGGCAGCGCGCGAGGCGCATCGCCCAAATGCCACTTGCCGAACATCCCCGTGGCGTAGCCGCTGTCGCGCAGGGCTTCCGCCAGGGTGACCTCTGACTGCGGCAAGCCGCCGGGTTCATCAGGGAAATACACGCGAATGGTGTTGCCATACAAACCGCTGCGCACAGGCAACCGCCCAGTCAGCAAGGCGGCACGGCTGGGTGAACAAACCGGTGCGGCCACGTAAAAGTCTGTCCAGCGCTGACCGTTGGCAGCCAACGTGTCGATATTGGGTGTGCGGATATAGGGGTGCCCAAAGCTACCTAGGTCCCCGTAGCCAAGGTCGTCGGCGAAGAAGATCACGATGTTGGGCGGCGTTGCAGATGATGTGGAGCCTGCCCGATTGTCACCTGATGCCGACATCGCCGCTAGCAACACCAGCAGCCAGCTTGCCTGACCTATTCGCCTAGGCATCCATCGGCGCCATTCACCCATCGCTCTCCCCTGCTCAACCCTAAGCCGTTGAGCATGCCACGAGCACGCAGCGAAGTCAGGACACGAAGCCACCAAGCTCTGCTGACAAAGCGTCCACCAAACTCTTGAAAGCCCCAGCCATAATGACAAATTCAGCATCATGTTTGGCCAGTGGATCCTCGTCGGGCACCTGATCCATGCCGTCCTGACCCAGCAGGCGCACCTTTCGCAGCACGAGATCTTGGTCGATAACCAAGCCGCAAACCTGATCGCAGATCAGTCCAAGTCGATCAACTTTCAGACCATCGGTAACATGCCTACGAATGGATGAATCACCAAGATCAAAGTCCAGCCAATTCACCGACGCGCGAGTATCTGAAGGATCGCGCATGCGACATTCTCGACCCATGCGAAAGCGCTCACTGGAAGAGCCCATAAACAATCGCTTCATTAATTCATCAGCAGGTGTCTTAAAGGCAACCGGCGCATATTGAAACGAGACCATGACGCGCTTCAGCGCGTCCATAAAATAATCTGCTGCACTCTCCGAGGCACTCCCAACGACGAGGATGCCGTCGGCGGGCAGCATGACCGCCTGCAGACGATCCGATCTCAGCAACGCTTGAGGCAACAATTCGGAATAGACCTCGTCTTTTAGATCGCGTTTTTCCGAGCGGTTGGGTTCCGTTTGCGTGCGCTGCTTAAAGGCATCAATGCGCACTGCTAATGCTTCCTGCACTGCAGCAGGCGGCAGCACGCGTGTTTGAATGCGTAGCTGCAGCAAATCCGCCCCGCTTACCCGACGAGCAAGCAGGTCACCAGCACCATTCACCGGCGGCTCAAAACCGCCACTGCGCTCACTGTAGGCGCCGCAGGGCTTGAAGGCGGCATTTTCAAGCACCCCAGACAGGGCCTCTTCCGAGCTAGGCCATTGACTGAAGATGCGATAAAGACGGACGTTGCGGAAAAAGCGATTCACAAATTCTCCTAATAACTCGCGTTCATGCCATTGGAAGCCAGTCGCACTCAGCGAATGACAGTGCAAGAATGCGGCCCAGCAGAATACTTGAGCCGCTGTTTCGGCGTCCAAACATTTCGCTCCAGTCAGTTATTTAGGCGAAACAAACCCAAGGAAACAGATGAAAGCCCTCTACTACCAACCCAGCTGCGGTATCGCTGGCGACATGCATATGGCGGCCTTGGTCAATCTGGGCGTACCCGAGGACTATCTTCTTGAAATACTGCAGAAACTGCCGCTCCAGGGAGAGTTCACCCTCACCTTCGAGCCGGCCAGCAAAATGGGTATTTCAGGCCTGCAGGCAAATGTGGGCGTGGCTGACCAATCCGATCACCGGCATCACAGCACCATCATTACCATGATCGAGGAAGCCGATTTACCAAGAGGCGTCACACTCCGAGCACTGGACTTGTTCGCGCGTATCGCCGGGGCCGAAGGCAAAATCCACAACATCGAGCCAAAAGACGTGCACTTCCACGAAGTCGGCGCCATGGACTCTATTGTCGACATCGTCGGTGCTGCCGCCGCGATTGAGTATTTGCAGCCGGACATCGTGCTCTGCGATGCGGTAGAAGTAGGCAGTGGTTTCGTCAACTGTGCCCATGGCCGACTGCCGGTGCCCGCACCGGCTACCCAAGAGCTAATGCATGGTGTGCCCTGCCGCTATGGCACCGTCGACGGTGAAGCGACGACGCCGACGGGCGCCGCGATTTTGGCAGGTACGGTGGCGGAATTTTTGCCCAAGGGTGTCTTCACTCCCACGGTCGTTGGCTACGGCGTAGGCCGCAAAGATTTCGCCATTCCCAATGTGCTGCGCGTGGCGCTTGGCACCTACGAACCCGCGGCATCAGCGCAGCTTAGTCAGCGCTTTACCGACCTAGAGACCGGTCACTACCAAATTGAAGCCAACATCGATGACATGTCGCCAGAGGCCTATGGCCCGCTGATGGACGCACTCTTCGCTGCCGGTGCGGTAGACGTTTTTACCCAGCCCATCTTGATGAAGAAGCAGCGCCCGGCCCAGTGTCTCACCGCGCTATGCCACGATGCGGAACTTAAAGCCGTGACCGATACGCTGCTCAACGCTTCAACCAGTATCGGTCTACGCATTTTACCCTTCGCAAAACGTGTACTGGCTAGGCAACAGCGCGTCGTCACAACGCGACTGGGCGATGTTGCGGTGAAATTCACCCAGCAGCCTGATGGCCGAGAGCGTTTCAAAGTTGAGCACGAGGATATTGTGCGCCTCGCCGCAGAACACGCGCTGGACTATTTAACCGCCCAGCGCATGATCAATGAAGATGCCACCAAAGCGTCAGGCCACAGCGCCTGACTCAAATAGCGCATCAATCTCGCTGTCGCTCATGCCTAAGCCCGCCAAAATCTCGCGAGAGTTTTCGCCGGGTACCGCCACCGGGCCAGGCATCTGCGGTGCCGTGCGCGAAAAACGCGGGGCAGGCGCCGCCTGGAGTACGCCGTTGGCCTCCACCAAGGTGCCGCGTTCTTTGTTGTGCGGATGTTCCGCTGCCTCTTCCAGGGTCAGAATCGGCGCATAACAAATATCTGTGCCCAGCATGATGGCATCCCATTCATCCCGGGTTTTACTCGCCATAATGCCGGCCAGCTTTTCTTTCAGCCCGGGCCAATCTTGGCGGCTCATCTGCCGCGGTAGATCGGGGTCATCCGCGAGGCCGGTCTTTTCAAGTAGCAGGGCGTAAAACTGCGGCTCGATGGAACCAATGGAGACGAATTTGCCGTCCTTGGTTTCGTAAGTACCATAAAAGTGCGCACCGCCGTCGAGCAGGTTGCTGCCGCGCTGATGATTCCACACCCCCTGCCCCATCAGCCCAAAGATTGAATTCATCAGCAGCGCCGAACCATCGGTCATGGCCGCATCGATGACCTGGCCCTTGCCGGATTGACCACGCTCATACAGCGCCGCTATGACACCAAAGGCCAGCATCATGCCACCGCCACCAAAGTCACCGACCAAGTTCAACGGTGGCGTCGGCTTAGCACCGGGTTCGCCGATACCGTGCAATACACCGGATAGCGAGATGTAATTGATGTCATGGCCCGCAGCACTGGCCATACAACCATACTGACCCCAGCCCGTCATGCGGCCGTAGATCAAACCAGGATTTCTCGCCAGACAAACATCTGGCCCCAAACCAAGACGCTCGGTCACCCCCGGGCGAAAGCCTTCCAGCAGTACGTCGGCGCTCTCCACCAGCTTGAGCACGGTTTCAACACCGGCATCGCTCTTAAGATCCACCGCAATACTCTTGCGGCCTCGGGCCAACACATCGTACTTGTTGGCGTCCTTGCCCTTTGCGACCGAGCGATCAACCCGAATCAGCTCCGCGCCCATATCCGCCAGCATCATCCCGCAAAACGGCCCGGGACCAATGCCCTGAAGCTCTACCACTCGTAACCCTGCTAATGGCCCCATCTTCCTCTCCTAAAATATCGATGCCGGATTGTAGTAGTGGGCTGGAATCGGCGCAAAGCAACACAGCGAGCCAGATGCGAGCATCCGTCACACACTGGCAAGCGCCGGGCAGGCCCCGTATCATCGCTCGCCACCGCATCGGGAGAGGGATAGCAAAATGGTTGACCTTGATGAACTCAAGGGCCGATTTCTGAACACTGAGTTCGCCAGTCGCGATCTACAGCTACAGGCCGAAAAGCTGGTCACCGCCGCTAAGGCGTCGGGTGAAAGCCGCAGTGAATTTATCGATTCCTCTGATGAGAACTTTCAGGCCACACCTGCCTATCTGTGCAGTATTTCATCCGGCCAGCACCTGCCCATCGATTTTCCGTCCCTAGGCGGTATTCCCATGGACGGCGGTAAGGCGGTAGAACGTTTTGCCCCGGTAAAACCAGATGTACCCATGACGGTGAAAGCCCATCTGCACGATATTTACGACAAGAAAGGTCGATCTGGGCGCATGATCTTTATCGTCGTGCGCACCGAGCTTTTCGATGCCACGAACACGCACTTGGCTAACATCGATTCGAGACTAGTGGTTCGGGAGAAACCAGACTCATGAGCATTAATACGATCCATGACGTTGAATTCGGCGTCGAGCTTCCGGTGTTTGAACCCGACACTTCTCTGGCCAATGTCGGTGCTTTCGCCCGTGCCGTCGGTTGGGGTGGGGCGCGTTTTGAAAGCCATGAAGGCGCGCGCGAAGAAGGTTTTCCCGGCGCCCTAGTGCCGGGGATTATGGGTATGGGTTTTCTTACCAGCGCCATTCACCAGTGGGCACCGTCCGGCCAGGTCAAGCATGTGGACACCGTGTTCCGTGCGCCAATGCTGGCAGACACCCCGGCCATCATCAGCGCCGTGGTCACCGATATTGACGAAGACGAGGGTATTGTCGAACTGGATATGACGGTCAAAAACACCAAGGACGAAACCCGGGTCTTTGGTACTGCCAAGGTTAGGCTGCCTCTAAGCTAGTCGATAGTCTGCTATCGACAGCTCTGTGCCGACCTTGGCGACCTCGGAAGAACTGCCAACACGCTCCGCCCTCAAGGGCAGCTTCAGCAAACCCATACCAGACCAGTTGCCGCCGTCCTCAATCACACCGACCTGAACGGCCTCGTCCCAAAAAATTGGGCGGCGAAAGTAGATTGATACATCAAAAAAACTGGGGCGACGGTCTTGCCACATCTGTGCAGTGAGATAATGCACACCCATGCCGCCGCCAATCAGCGGCGCACGAAAACCCGCCCGCTCCGCGGCTTCTTGCTCGTAGTGAATGCTATTGCCCTCAACGCTATAGGATTTTACGCGGTCAGGGGTAAGTTGATACGTATCGCGCAACAACAGTGCCGCAACGTCACCAACCACTGGCTGGGGCTTGTCTCCGGCACCACTCTTTGATTGCGCTTGGGTCTGGGGGCGCAGGGAGGTGCGCGGGCAGCTGATCACCCGCTCACCCGCTAGATCCTCAAGCCACGCATCGGTTTCTACGCGCTGGCCACAGGGCACTGCCGTGACGCTTTTGATTTCGCCCTTAACCGTTAGGGCTTCGCCGAGTCTGGCCGGGCGATGCACAACCAGCCGCTGCAGCATGTTGATGTTGCCCTCGGCGCTAATACCGCTGTCGATACCCGCATGAATGGCCAGGCCTATAAAAAAAGCGGGATCGACCTCTTCGCCAAATATCGCGGGATCAATACCGCAGGCCGTCAGCCGTTCGGCCTGGGTCTGGGCCGACATATCCAAACGTCGAGATTGATATTGGAACCCGGCGACGGGTTCATGCCATTGCGTCATAGATCCCCCAAGACAGTCTGTTAGCGGAACATATGCGTACCGCCGCAGACTGTCAGCGCCTGTCCGGTAACGTAAGCGCTGGCGTCGGATGCGACAAAAACCGCGATTCCCTTAAAATCTTCTGCCTCTCCAAATCGTCGTAGCGGCGTTTGTTCGGTTACCCGCTTAGCGGCTTCTGGGTTGTCCCACAATGCCTTGGCGAAGTCAGTGCGAATCAAGCCAGGGCACAGCGCGTTAACGCGCACACCCTCCGGCCCCCACTCCATGGCGAGGTTTCGTACCAGCGCAATATCCGCCATCTTCGAGATGTTGTAGGTACCCAGAGTATCCGATGGGCCAAAGGCACCCACACTGGCGGTGATCATGATCGCCCCGCGCTTCTTCGCCAGCATGTCAGGGGCCACCATCTGGCACAGCCAGTGATTGGAGCGCAGATTGGAGTTCATAGTCTTGTCGAAGGCCTCGTCGGGTATTTGAGACATCGGACCGTAGAATGGATTCACACCAGCATTGGCGATAAGCGTATCGATAGGGCCAAGGCGTGAGCGAGTCTCGTCCACCAAATGCTGCAGCTGGTCTTTGTAGCCAATGTTGCAGGCAATCGCGATGGCCCGCTCGGCGCCCACTGCCGCGTTAATTTCTGCCGCAGTCTCCTCGCAGGCATCTTGCTTGCGGCTTGAGATCACCACGTGGCTACCGTGCTCAGCCAGGCCCAAGGCCATGGCCTTACCCATGCCTTTAGAGGCACCGGTAATTAGGGCAACCTGCCCGCTCAAATCAAAAAGTTGCGTAGATACCGCCATATTAACTCCCCTCTTCGCGCCATCGGTAAATAGCGCTTACTGCGTTTTCGTTGTTGGATTTCCAGTGTAAACCACATCGCTGCTCACTTCGCTCAATTCTG
>CACMHG010000002.1 GCA_902613475.1 K189A clade bacterium | reverse complement strand
CAAAATATTGGGGCGCATTCGGAGGGTTGCCTGAAGATTCTTCGAGACAAGAGGACTTCGACTTCACCCAAGCAATGACTACTCCTGAAGGCGGCGTGGACCCGAAGACACTGGTTTTTAGTGATATTGTGCACTGTATCGTTCGGGGTCCGGATCAGCTGCTATATGCTTGCGACAGACGAAACAACCGCATTCAGGTTTTTGCCGAATCACAAAACGGTGCAATTACTTACAGAGAATCCATAGAAATTGCGCCTGTAACCGGAGGAACGGGCTCAGCTACAGACATAGCGTGGTCGCCTAATGGATCCTTCATGTACGTTGCCGACATGATCAATGGCCGAATTTGGGTATTTGACACCAAGACTCGAGAGAAAGTCGGTTCAATAGGAAGACCTGGACGCTACTCAGGCCAATTTCATTGGTTGCACAGTTTGGATGCTGATAGTGAGGGTAATCTTTACGCGACTGAGGTACACACAGGGCAGCGAGTGCAAAAACTCGTCTTCCTCGGTGTCGAGTAATTTATCAGCGGAACAAGGTTTCCGAGGCTGGTTTTATGTCTGCCCCCGTACAACTCGATTTCTAGTTCGACCTTGGTAGAAAGCCTTCACGTTGTTCAACTCGCACGGTTGACATAAAGGGAGGTAAATCGTTCCGCAGCGAACTCCGTATAGTCGTTTCTCATCGAGACTTTTTCGGGGCACTTTTGGGGGAACAGAACCGAGTTTGGAGTAAATAGGTGTACCAAATCAGTAAGTTATCGATTTTTCTTGGTCCCGTCCGCGCCCACTGTTCCGCGCGCTTTCTCGATATCGACACATCTTAGCTCGTCAGATGCTAGAAATTCACAGACTCCAAATATCCCAATCTTTTGATTAGGAGCGAAATCACGGAACGCATGAGACTGGCCGCTATAGCAAAAACAGCAACGGCACTCTACAGTCCTTGACGAGCGCCACGCCAACAATCCCGCGCTTGGGGAGACGGGCGTTCTTTGCTTCCACACAAACTAGGAGAATTCCTTTGAAAAATTTTTTGATACTTCTGATTTCTGCTGCGTTCTCAATGGGTGCGTTTACAGTTGTTGCCGATGATCATGGGCAGTCCAGCCCGCCCGTTGGCGTTGTGTATTCGTTAGACGTTAGTGATCCGGCAGCTTTTGTCGCTTCGATGAGCAAATATTGGGATTCAGAAACGGGTAAGAACAATCCGGGTTACGCGATTCTTAGACAGGTAGTCGCAGGTGGTGAGAATCCAGCGACTCACACTGTAGCTTTAGTGTTTGGATCTTACGCTGACATGGATAAAGCTACGGCGCTTAATGCAACGTCTGCAGATGCGGCGGCTTTTGCGGCAGAAGTGTCTGCATCAGCATCGATTGTCTCAAGCACAATGTTTGAAGCTACTGGAATCGTGATCGGCGACGCTGAACCAGCTCAAGGGCCAGGCACAGTGACCATGTATTATCAGATGGCTGTATCAGACCCGGCGACTTACGTGGCTGCTCTACAAAAAATGGGCGCATCGGTTGAGACGAACGGTGCTGTCTCAGCACTTTTTGCGATTCCAGCGGATGGCGATAGCGGCATTACGCACGTCAGTGCGATTAGTGGTAGCAGCATGAATGAAATGATGACTGGACTTAAAGGAATACAAGCAACCGACGAGTTTGCTTCCTTTGTTTCTGAGGTGGCGGACGCGAGAGAAATCATCGGCACCATTGTTACTACAGACCTTGCAACGTTCGGCATGTAACACAGAACGTCATAGCATAGTGCGCCCACTTAAAAGTGGGCGCCTCCATAAGGCCATATGGCTGGGTTCAAGCTTATTCAAAGCCCAGAGCGAACGTCGCTCGCTCGCTAGATATTTTTGGTGCGTCACAGTGCACCCGTGCTAGCCGAGCTCTACGATTCGATGTTCGTTATGACCGATCAGGACACGATACCTAAAGGCGCCATGCTCCCTACTGGGTGAACCTTGCATAGGCTGCAGTTTCAAAGGCTCGCAGCGCTTCAACCGACGCTTGATCAAAAAAAGGCGCCACCTGAGTCGCAAAAATCCCATAGATATCTGCTTCTCTGTCTATCCAGAAGTAAGTGTTAAATAGTCCTCCCCAAGAACCCGTATTAGCACTTCGGCCAAATTCAATCCCAGAAGGATGCAGCAGAAGCCCTAACCCAAAGCTTGCCTCTGCGCCAAAACTCATGTCGATGTCGTTGGTGAATAACGGTGCTTGCGTCTTCGCGATACCAACATTTGGTGAGGCGGTTTCACTTTTGAAAATCATGTTGATTGTCTCGGCAGAGAGGATTTTATGCTCGCCATGTATCCCCTTGTTCAGAAGACACTGCAATAATTTTGCGTAATCAGGCAGTGTCGAATAAAGATTTCCACCACCGCTATAGTGACTACTGCTGTATTTTGCTGTTGCCCTCGGAGCTGACATTAGAGGGATTTCAACTAGATCTCCTTCAGAAAAAGGCGACAAAAACCGAAAGAACGCGTTGGCATTGTCTCTGAAGAGCAAATATGCGACACGTTCAATTTTGTCTTCAGGAATCTCATAGAAAGAGTCTCTCATTTGAAGGGGGTCGAAAATATTTTTGTCAAAGTACTCAGCTAACGTAAGACCAGACACCTCTTCAACGATTACGCCCAACCAATCCGTTCCAATTCCATACTCCCAGTGCGTGCCCGGCTCGAAAGCAATTGGCGCGTTTACGATCATTTCCTTTCCTGCCAAGAGGTCGCCGGTCAGACCTGCTTCTTCAGCAACCATGGCGTTGCGATTCCACATGCTGTAAACGAAGCCCGATGTATGGCTCATTAATTCTCGCACCGCAGGTTTTCTTCTGGGAGAAACTAGAATTGGCTCGCCGCTGTTGTCGAAACCTGTGAGTTTTTTTAAGCCTGCTAACTCAGCTAAGTAAGTATCAACAGGCGCATCAATATCTAACTGGCCAGCTTCATAAAGCTGCAACGCAGCTACGGTCGTGATTAGTTTCGTCATGGATGCGATGGCGACAACTGTGTCGACTTTCGCTGGGCGCTCTTGGGCGAGATTCGTAAATCCGTGAGCAGCTTGAAAAGTTATGCCGTCAGAATTTCCCAAAACACCAATGGTCATATTGAGGCGCTTATCTACAACAGGCTGCCGTAAAGCCTCATTTAAAGGAGTTGAATCCAGAGCGAGGAGTCCTGTAGGGACGCCGGAAACGAGCAAAAAGAGAAGGACTTTTTGAACGAACATTGAAGTAACACTCCTTAACTTGGATGACCAATAGCGTAAAGGAAAGCGTCGAAGGAAGATGGTTAATTTTCCAGGACAGGCCCATCGAGCGTTGTACGTCACTATCTGGCAGAGGAAATGCAAGCTGAAGCGAAAAAAACTCGTGGGAGCAACTCTGGGGGAACAGAATCGAACTTCTAATAAATAAGATAATTTAATCAGTAAGTTATTGATTTTTGTCGGTCCCGCATGGTCTATCGACAAAATTATAAAAGGACAAAAGGCAATTAAAGCCTAGGTAGTGTTATTTCGGATTTTGCTCATTGGCTTGAGTCGGCACTTGAATGGTAGCTTCCACTCTACTGGGTTGGACCTCAGGATCCAGGGCCATAAAACCAGGTATGCTGAGAGTCCGACGCCATCTTGCGGATCGAGGAATCTAAAAGGCTTGGTAGCCTTATACAAGGCTACCAAGCACCAGCGGGCTTATTGCGCGGGATAGGAATCCAATTGAGCGGACATCCAGTTTCCAGAAAGTCAGCAATAGCGTTCGCTTTAGCGACCCATCGAGTGAAGTCTTCACTATTGCGTCCCGTCGACCACCACTCGTCGAACGACTCAGGTGACTCATGATTGACGGTAAAGCCTGCGTTGAATCCTTGCTCTCCACACGCAATGCATTCTTGAATAGCAACCGTGCCTTTGAAGCCTTTGCCTGTAGGAGTCTGCATGTATGCAGAAAAGTCTGCCGTGAATGTAGCTAAGTCTTCGGTGTAGAAAGGTACCCACTCGGAGGGCCCTGATGCCGCACCTACGGGTCCCCAACTCTTGTGAAAGCGAGCGGTGATCGTACTTGCTGAATCTACCGAGGCAGCAAATGTCTTACCCCATTCTGCAGAGGAGTTGTTACCGCTAGCGGCGGCGGTGAAATATTTGACATTCCAGTTGCTCCAAGCGGCCATACTCGGGAAAACCCGCACCAAGGAATGAGTTGCCGGTGCATCGCCGTCGGAGACGATCCAATTGTAAAACACTTGCCCTGGCATGCTTTTACCCATGTCTGAATTCATAAATTTGGCCAAACCTGCGCGAAAAGCTTGCTGCTGACCATCTTTAAAGACAATGTTCTGGGCTGTCCAAACATTGGTTGGGCTTACAAGAGTGTGATCGTCGGCTTTAACGGCACTCGTGAACAGGGTCATAAGCACTGATAAAAGAAAGGCTCTGTTTAGTCTCACAAAAAATCCTCGCTTTAATTTTTTCTATATTTTGTTTCTCGTTTCGCAAATCGATGGCTTGTCGTAACTTCTGGCAAGTTAGCGGTAATGCGGCTTGACCTAGTGCGAACAATAATCGAGTCGCAAGACTCTCTTTTGAGCACTTTGGCAGCCGTGGCACTCTACTGAAAAGTTACGGTCTATGGGAATAGCCTTAGAGAGGAGGCGAGGCTAAATAATGCTTTATTATTGGGGAATAATTCACAGCGCTAGCTCGTAACCTTGCCTAGTTGGTTAAGTTCTGCGGCATACTTCGCTGAAAATCCTTCAATACCAGTGAGGAAATTCTGATAATCATCCGGCTCCAGTGCGACTGGCAGGGTTAAGTAGTTTAACCGTGGGCTGCCAGCCAAAATATCGTGCTCTTTTAACATATAAAACCAAAATAATTGGGCAGCGTCTGAAACCGCTTTGTGTCTCGAAACATCCAGTTCTTGGCTTTCGCCTTCGCCTGCTGTATCGCGAATTACTGGTCGACGCTGCCAAATCATTGTTATCAAGCTGCCGCTTCCACAAGCCTGACAGGGTAAATCCAGGACTCTCAGTAAGGCGTTCACTTGGTCACGAAAATTGTCAGCATTCGAATTATGTGCGCGGCATTGCGCTGGACTCCAAAGAGAAGAAAGCACCGCATCAACCGCAGCTAGTGACAGCGCGTTTTGGTTGAAGGTACCACCACTATTAATTGTTAGAGCGTGAGAAGGATCATGGCGCTCCATCCACTTGCGCTTGCCTCCGAAACCGCCAAAAGGCATACCTCCACCGAAATATTTGCCGAAAGTGGTCAGATCAGGCGCTACTCCTACCAATTCTTGTGCACCCCCAGGAGCGAGACGTGAAGTCATAACCTCATCGAAGATCAACGCGCATCCAGCGTCAGAGCAGGCTTTTCGTATTCGTTTAAGGTATGGCGTGGGCGCGATTTGTTTAAGGTAAACCCACGGATTAACCATTACCGGTTCCATGATGAATGCTGCTAGATCCGCCGCGTTATCCTCTATCACTTGGCAGATGTGATTGGCATCTCCGTAAGGGACGTAGATTTTCTCGTAGGGTATGTCTAAAGCTAAATCTGCGCCGTGAATCCATGCGCCGTGATAAGCGCCTTTGTACATTAGAATTTTCGTGCGTCCAGTGACAGCGCGCGCAGTATTGATCGCATACGTATTCGCCTCAGAGCCGGTATTGCTAAACCGCACCATTTCCATCGCTTCAAAGCGATCAATCAAAGCGCTCGCGACAACCGCCTCCATCCTGTTTGGCGCTCCTCCTAACGCGTGCCCACGAGCCATTGCATGTGAGACGGCGTCAATTACAGGCTGCGGCGAAAAGCCAAATAGTCCTGCAGTAAAGTTCCCCAAGAAGTCAGTGATGCGTTGACCGTCGGCAGTTATCGCGGTCGCCGCTGTCGCATCAACAAAGGTAAGGGGAAAGGGAGTGTAGAAAATCGAAGCTCTGTTGGTGCCCCCAGCGATACCCGAAGCTTTTGCCTTTGCGAACGCAGCAGCGCTTGCTTGATTGGCTTTGGCGTACTCTTGTCTCGCCATGTGTAAGGCTTGAGACAAACGGGGGAGAAGGATTGAGTCGCTCATCTAGCTCTCCTCTGAAAATAAACACGGCTTTGCGCTTTCAATCGAACAAACAGTCCTCATCCGTGACAAAAGTAAAACTGTGCTGATGTCTTTCAGGCAATTTTTAAGTTGGGCCTTCATGAAATTTCTGAGTGTCAGCGGCAAGCTCGATCCATGGTTGCTTACTTTTCAGAAATATATCCATCTGCGGTCGAACCCAAGACGAATCATCAAGACTTGATGCTTTTAGTGCCTTCATTCCAGAGAACACCTCCGGTTTTACAATCACGGGGGTGCCGCACTTGGGACAGAAGTGGCGATGCACTACGCCACCGTTGTCGCCAACCGTCGTGAACCTTGTAAGCTCGCCTTCCACGACTAAATCATCCTCAGGAACAATGACTGCGGTTGTGCAAGGCGCGCCGGAGAAGTGCTGACAATCCTCGCAATGGCAGTTAAAAATTAAGGCTGGCTCAGCACTACACTCGTATCGCACAGCGCCGCAAACACAGCCACCTGTCAGGATTCGCAACGCACCATCCATATATTTCCTCCAAACGACCTTTCCCCAGCCTCACCACGATGGCGTGGATGAGATGTACATAACTTTAAGCCGCACGATTTGCACATTCCACTGGTGGCGGATAACCCGGGGCGCTGTGCGACCCGACTTCGTTGCCGTACTTTTGCAATAACTCGATTGCCCAACGCGCTTCTTCGAGTGATCGGAACCAATGCTGATTCAGGCATTCGTTCCGGACTTACCGTTGAGACATTTCAACCCCCAGCGTAGCATTGCGGTTCCTAGGAGAATGTGGCTTTGCTGGTGAACTCGGATTCTGAATGCCACATTCATCCCGCACCAAATACGAGCAAAAACAAGATAAGTCGCACCTAGCGTGAACAATCTTGCAAGAAGTCCTCGTTGCGCACCGTCGCAAGTTGTTAAAACCGTTGAATCCCTTTTTTGGTATAAAAGTTGCTGTAAGAATAAGGCGGTGACATCCGTGATAGCTGGTTAACGGACAAAAATAAAAAAAGAGCAAGCGAAAAAAAGGAGCAAAATATGAAGACTGTAGCTTTAGTGGCGGCGGCGGCCTCCTTGGCTTTTGCACTCAACCTTGCAACGGGACTAAACGCTTTCATAGATCTTATCTCTATTGCGTTTATAGCGATCGCTATACTCGCTTCTTTCGTCGCAGTTGGTTTCAAAAGGCAAGGAATACTGGTTGTCGCGGACATTGCAATACAGGTGTCTATCGTTGGAATGCTCATTGGTTATGTAGGCATACTGCAAAATATGTCGGATCCTGAGGCGTTACCCCTTGCGTTCGCGATTATGTTTTTGGTGGTCTTTTATGGGTTACTAGTTGCCGCAATATGCAGCTTACTTTCGCCGAAAATAACCGAACCGATATTAGCTACTTCAGTTTGGCAGCGTGTTGTAGGAGTCCTCTTGTGGGTAGTGGTGGTCACTTTTGCAATGGACAGTGCGGCAGGCGTCGAGGCTTTCTTCGATCCTACCTCTCTTCTCATCGTTTTTGCCTTGTTCTTAATAATATTTGGCACCTCTTCCTCTGAGGAATTACGGGCGCTAGCTCGCCACCTTCCAGTAGCGGGATTCCTTGGTGTGATGGTGGGCGTCGTCGGCATGCTGCAAAACATGTCAGACCCAAAAGCAATTGGCCCAGCGATGGCAGTCGCTGTCTTGACTTTGACGTACTGCAACCTCGGTTCTGTCGCTCTAAAGCTGGCTTTCCCAGAAATCACATCAGAAACAAGCGGCGCTCATTTCACTTATCTAGGATTTGTTCTCTTGTTCGTCATGGGCATTACCTCGGTGCTAATCTTGAGCTTCATGTGAAACTCAATTTTGATAGCGACAGGGTTCACTTGAAGCAGCAAAACGGAGCACGGTACATCTGTTTCTAACGGTAGGCATTAATCAGGCGTGCTTTGAGGCGTGGTCGCCATTTGAGCTAGCGGGGTAAACAATTGCATGACCTTCGCCACCTTCTATTTGCTGTTCCTTGCAATCTGTACCGTCTTCTTTTCGGTAAAGTCTGAGGCGATCAAAGACAAGGTTTTAATCATCTTCGCTGATCGAATTGATAACACTGCTCTAGGATCATCGTATTTGATTATCACCCTTGCGTTCATTGCGCTTGGCACACTGATCATGCAAGAAATCTTCTAGGCTCGATAAAACATCTGGCCTTAGAGTGCTGATGAAACCTCATCTAAAGGCCAAGGAAGACAACCCCGATGCAATGGAAGCGTTTACAGAGTCGAACGATGAACCCATCGTCATGGTTAATCTGGAGCAAGTCGGACCCCACGCCGAGTGCGACGATCCAACCTTAAACGATTGCACCGGACTTGAGGCTTTCGCGCGGTGCCCCTCAGGTTCTGCCGCAGTTAGCAAAGAGGTGGACTGAGCCGGTATGGTCTGATCGATCTATCCAGATGCCCATAGGGCCGTCAGAGAATAAGCTGTGTGGCAAGGTGTGCACAGCTACGCCTTGCATGGCTGGTTGGAAAAAGAAAAAACCAATGAGGAGGAATAAGCGTATGGATTTACAGATAAAGGGCAAGAAAGCCATCATGGCCGGTGGTAGCGCAGGCATGGGGCGAGCTACCGCTGAACGATTAGCCGAAGCCGGCGTTGAGTTGGTCATCACGGCTCGTCGAAAAGAACGCTTAGAAAAGGCAGCAACCGAGATTTCGACTAAATATGGTGTAAACGTAACACCCATTGTTGCGGATTCGTCCAAGCCCGCGGACCGAGCCCGGCTACTGCAAGCTTGCCCGGACCCAGATATTTTGGGCATCACGATTAAACCGCCAGCACCGAATGGTGATTTCCTTAACGTCACACCAGAGATGTGGCGAGAGTCGATCGATACTGCGTTGATAGGTCCCGTTGAACTGATGCGTCAACATATACCGCATATGAAAAGTGCGGGGTGGGGGCGGATTGTCAACATCGCAACCTTCTCTGCCAAAAATCCGATGGTCTGGCGACTGATGTCAGGTCCTGCTCGCTCTGCACTAATTAACTACACGGCGAGCGTTTCAAGGGAGATCGCGAAACACGGCGTCAACATCAACAACCTTTTGCCGGGTATGTTTGCTACTGCAGGCGCAAATGAAATCATGTCAGATTATGCGGACGCCTTCGGCTTAGAGCACAAGCCTGAAGTGGTAGGCGCTCACTTTCGGTCAAATAACCACATACCTGCTGGATTTGTTGGCAGTGCTGACGATCTCGCACCCATGGCGGCATTTCTTTGTAGCCCTTTATCACGTTTCATCGTCGGCCAAAATATCGTTATTGATGGTGGTCAACACGCGTCGCTCTTTTGAGTTGGAGTCTTTTGTGTTGATCAGCATGGTCGTTTTAGATTGGTTGATCTACTTGAAAGGGCCTACCACTATAGCGTGCGAATAGTTTTAAGCTCGATGGGAGAATGCAATGGCTGAAAGTTCAGTGCCGGTAAAAGATATATCAGAAGAGGAGTGGGAAACGAGAGTCCAGCTGGCTGCGTGTTACCGATTATTCGTCAGGTTCGGTTGGACAGATCTAATCTTTACGCACTTGTCGGCGCGAGTGCCAGGGATCAAAGATCAATACCTGATCAACCCATATGGCCTTTTGTTTGAGGAAATTACCGCCTCATCTCTTTTAAAGGTTGATTTTGATGGCAACGTGGTTGCTGGGGAGCACCCCTTCAACGATGCAGGGCATGCGATTCATTCGGCGGTGCTAAAAGCCAGACCAGATGTGAATGCGGTGTTTCACAGTCATACGCGGGCCGGAATGGCAGTCTCCACAATGAAGTGCGGTTTGCTGCCCCTTACGCAACAGGCCAACGAGATCATGCCCAACGTCGCTTATCATGAATACGATATCGCTGTGGGGGATGACGATGAGTGCGAACGAATCGGTCGGGACCTGCACGATAAGCACATCATGATCATGCATAACCATGGGCTTCTCACGTGCGCCTCCACCATGCCAGAAGCGTTTTATCTCCTCTATACGCTGGAAAACGCGTGCAAAGTGCAGGTCGACGCGTTGGCCAGCGGTCAGGAACTTCTCGAACCCAAGCAAAAGGCACTGAAACTCTTTGCGGACTATGGACGTGTGAGAACGCACTCACCGAGCCGATCTTCCCAGCTTGCTTGGCCAGCCTTAATGAGGATGCTGGATTCGCAGGATCAGTCTTACAAGCAATAGGTTGAGGCTTGCTGGGGGTGCCACTCGGTCCGCTGAGCATGTAGAGATAAGATTTTTACGCTAGGCGCGCCCTGACGTTAGCCACCCAATCCCAAGCGATCCAGCGATACACGCCGCGTTGTCTTGGATCGCAACACAAGCGATATGCACCGATAACGCCTGCATCGTGGTCGATATCTAGTCGAGCTTGTTAATGGTTTTGCGATCAATGGCTCTCGGCCTTTCCAGTACGTCGAGCTTGCTCTGATTCAGCGGATCCTTGCCGGAAAGGAGCAATTCGATATGCTCCATTTGATCATTTCCCCAGAACAAAAGATCATCAACAATCATGCATGGCACGCCGAAAACGCCTCGGTTGATTGCCATGTTAGTCTCATCCACTAGTAACTGTTTAACGCTAGGTTGAGCAATTTGGCGACTGAGGTAGTCGCCGTCGATGGCGCGCTCCTCGAGGAAAGTGAGCAGGGTGGGCAGATCTCCAAGGTCTTTACCTCGACACCAGCCTTCTTCAAATATCGCGTCGATGACCTGATGCTGTTCGTCGCCGCTCACTTCTTTAAGCGACATCCGCAGTGCAGCAAGGGGATTGAATGGATGGAACTTGGGCGGGTTATATGCAAAACCGTTCAGTGCGGCATAACGAAGGCAATATTGATACAGCCTCTTTCGTTTAGGCGTTATCTCTGCGGGCCCTAACTGACCCCACTTGTCCAACAACTTGCCGAAAACCACTGGATGCGCGTGAATTTGGCAGTCGTATCGCTTCGCTAAAGAGGTGATGTTACGCCAAGCGAAATGTGCAAAGGGAGAGATGTAGTCGAAATAAAAATCGATGGATCTGGGCTGCATGGGCATCCTATGTTTTTTCTGCTCTCCTCAGTTACTGGTCCCGTTTCTGCTTATGATCAAGTCTTGTTAGGTATCTGAGTAGCTTTGGGATTAACAATATCTTTCTGGTCCGCGCCATTGATCTGCTGTGTAACGGTCACCACAACACCAACCCACGGGCAAGGCCTGCTCTATCGCCTCTAGATCTGTCGGGCTGAGCGACAACCCTGCACCAGACACCAGTTCATCAAGGTGACTCACGGAGCGGGTGCCAGGAATGGGCACTACATGTTCGCCTTGAGAGAGTAACCATGCGATAGCAAGGGCAGACGCTGAAGTGCCAAGTTCTGAGGCTAACGCTCTGAATTGCGCACTTTTTTGCATATTGAGCTTATAGGTATTCTCCTGAAATCGTGGATTCACCCGCATAAAGGCAAGGCTTTTGCAGGCTTCAAAAGACAGGGGGTGGTCGGTGAGCAATGAGCGGGCCACAGGACTGAAGGCCACCATGGTGGTTCCTAGCTGTGCACATTTTTGCACCAAGCCAAGCTCAGGTGCGCGGGTGGCCAAGGAGTACTCAGACTGCACTGCGGCCACCGGGTGCACGGCGTGGGCGAGCTCTAACGATGTGGGTGCGATTTCAGAGAAACCGATTTGCCGTGTCTTTCCAGACTTCACCAGCTCGGCTAGCGATTGGGCTACCTCCTCGATGGGTACTGAGGCGTCTCGGCGATGCACATAAAGGAGTTCGACTTGCTCTACCCCAAGACGCTGCAGCGACCCATCCAACTCTCTGCGCAAGTGCTCGGCGCTGTTGTTGAAATAGCGGCTGCCGTCGGGCTTGCTGGCAATGCCCGCCTTTGTAGCGATGGTGAAAAAATCACGAGCCTGCTGACCACGTTGTTTCAGATAGGCACCGATGCGCTGCTCCGAAAGGCCTAGGCCATACACATTTGAGGTATCCAAATGCGTAATCCCCAAATCCATACAGCGATCGAGGATCGCGAAAGATTTTGCGTCGTCTGTGGGACCGTAAAAATCGCTGAACGACATGGTACCGTAGCCAATGGCGGAAATCGGGGTTTGTGCCTGCCCAAGTTCTCTTTGCTGCATTGTTCACCTGTCAGATGTCGCGGAACGTGTTGGACAGCCGTAGTATTTTGCGACTTCAAAGGCCAACTAAAGGCTGTGGATGTTACAAGGTACAGAGAGGCGATCAAATCGTTCCGCCACAAACTATATGGATAATTTAGGAGATATTTTTGGGGGCATATTTGGGCGGAATTCCATTGTCAGGAGAAATAAACCCATGTAAATCAATCTTTAAAGTGGTTTATCGAGTCCCGTCTGCTCCGCCATTGCATGATGCTAAGACGTCCCGGAACGTTTTGTCCTCTTCATTATTCTTTCGATAGCAGACGGAAGGGCCTTTGACAGATCAAGGTGTCAAACCTCATCCCGCGCGCTGTGAGAGCTCTGATGGGGCTTCTACCCAAAAAATTTGAAACGCAGGGCGCACCAATCTTGACTGAGATCGCCGTTCCGCAAGGCAAGACGCCCGAGATGACATATCGGTTATACGACGAAAGTGGGCTTTACTTGGAGGTCACACCAACCGGCAGGAACGAAAGGCGATATGAATGTCCCTGTTGCCCTCTCTGTTGCCCCTCCCTGTTACCCCTCCAAGCTAGCTCTCGCGACGCCGCCACAGGGATCCCGCAATCCAGTCATCGCCTGAAGGGGCACTCAACACGGTTCCTCAATCTGGAACTGATCGTCCTGCCTCGTGTTGTGAACTAGACGGTTTTCTTAACCGGCTTGGTCTTAGCAGGCGCAGTTGTTGCCTCGGGCGTCATCATATCCTTTGCCCCATCGTATGCTTCTTTCATCAACGCACTCGATTTGGTGTAGGACTCCTTCATAATCTCGCCGGTCACCTGATAATTCTCCTTGGTGGCCTCCCAGAGTTCTTTGCTGTACTCCTTCTGAAGTTCAACCAATGCTGCTGGCGTTTTCGCTGTCGCGAGTTTTTCCTGAGCGGTTTGCGCTAGCGCCATGCACTGCGAGTAGTAGGCGGTGCTGCGCTCAAAGAGGTTCTTCGAGAGTTCTACAGCGCCCTCGGTCATGTCTTGCGTCAACTTCATCGTTCCTTCCATGTTCATCGTTTTCTTCCCTGTTTTTGCTTGCAAAGGGTTTTATGTTGCACCGCACAAAAATCTCACGTAGTTTTCGCTTCGTCAACCTTTGATGTACTTTTTTGTTTTTCTTACTTCACCCACGGTCTGTCTTTCCCTTATTTTCACCCACCGTTGTCGCGACCATGGTGCCATTGCTGAGCAACATGATTCTGCAGGAGCTTCTCGATGCAACAGTTTCGCAAGTACCCCAATCGACGCATTTACGACCTTGGTACAAGCAAGTACGTCACGCTGGACTATCTACTGGAACTCATCGTTGCGGGTGTCAGCATCCGTGTTGAAGAGGCCGAGTCTGGCGAGGACATTACCCAAACGACGCTTCTGCAAATCCTTGCCAAGGAGGAACTCAAGCAAACGTCGCCCTTACTGACGAACCTTGCTCTTGAACAGCTCATCCGTTTTACCTGCAACCCCTATGCACAGCCTGCTTCCCAATTTATCGAGCAGAGCCTTGAATTTATGGCCCAGGATTCCAACGTCTTTCTCAAGAGCTTTGAGCGTGCTGCCCAATCTTCCGGATTCAATATGTTCAAAACCTATACCGATCTCTGGTCAAAGAACTAAGACAGCGCCTGTGGCGGGTGTTCGGCGTGCTCAATACTAGGTATCCAGTTCGAAATCGCATCGCTGATCGCTGCGTTGGCTCGACGGCTGACAAATGCGCCAATATGTCCCGCATTCAACTCTAGTTCGCGATACTTACAGTCGTTGCCGACCAGCTTTTTCAGCGCCTGACTTTCGGGCGGCGGGATAATGTGGTCGTGTTTTGCGTATATGTTGAGTACAGGCATATTCAAGTTCTCGAGCAGGACGGGCTGACCATTGACTACGAAGGAGCCGTCGATCAGTCGGTTGGCGTGGTACAGGTCGATAAGCCATTGCTTAGCCGCTTCGGCGGGGTGATGCGGGCGGTCGAGAAGCCACTTTTCCATGCGCAGGAAGTTAAGCGCAGCTTCTTTGCTACCCGACACCGCTTCAACCAGAGACGGTCCGTATTTTTTGCAGGTATCCAACAGCGTCATCTCACGAAAAACCGTGCCGCTAAGATGGCCGGGCAAACAGCCGAACGAATCGATCAAGTCAGTGATCTGGCTTGGACTCAGCTGCCGCATCATCCCGCCTAGATAGCCGCGTTTGCGGGGTTCCTCGGCATCCAGGTCAGCATGAAAATCAATTGGCGTAACCGCCAGCACAAGCGCACCAAGCTTTTCTGGAAACAGGCTCGCGTAACACGCTGCAAACGTGCCGCCCTCACAAATACCGAACAAGGTAAGGCGCTCAATATTTTGCTGATGACGAATAAAATCAACACAGTCGCTCATGTACCGCCCAACGTAGTCGTCGTAGCTCAACCATCGGTCAGATTTGTTGGGGTTGCCCCAGTCGATGATGTAAACCGTATGGCCTAGTGCGAGTAAATTCCGAACAACCGAGCGATCACTCTGCAAATCGAGCATGCTGTAGCGGCCGAACAGACTGTAGGCGATGAGGATGGGCTCATGCGTCAAGGTCTCGTCGCCAGTGCCGTTGGAATCCAGCGGCCGATACTTATAGAGTGTTACTTTCTCAATGCTAAACACCGCGTCTTTCGCGGTTTCACCAATGGCGACATCGCAATCATGAATGTCTGCCAGGTTGTCGATACCGGTTTGCATCTTCGCTTGATACTCGGTCAAGTCGCCGAGACCCCACATGGCTGGGTTTATGGCAATTTCTTTTTCAGCGCCCATAGCTCTCGCCTTAGTTCGTGCATTTGTTTCGTTAAATCTTCGAATTCGCTCAGCGTGGGAGCGTGGTTGTATTCCTGAAAGCTCTCCGCTAGAGATCGGTAACTCTTCTGAAATTTTGCGAGGCAGGAGACGTAGTCTGACTTCGCCGTCAGATAGGCCTGTGATCGTTGCATCTCTACCAAGCTCTCATCGACGAAGCTTTGCCATTTCGCGTCGAAGGGGCGCTGCATGGCCTCCGGCGAGAAGCTTGCGAGATCCGCTGAGCGAAACGGAGCCGTCGCGGCTTCGAGATTCAATGCATTGAGGTTGGCCATCACACCCAGCAGGTCGGAATAGGCGTCGGCCATGTCCTTGAGCTTTAGATCAAAGCCCATGAAGGTATCCAGTGCAGGCATGCCCGGTGCGCCGGCGTGCTGGGAGAGCAAACGATCGTAGTGCGACAACATGGTTTGATACGCATCGTCAGCGGTTTCTAACAAGCTCTCGGCGCCGCGCTTCGATTCCGAGACGATCTGCTCATCGAAGGTAAAGGGATGGGCTGCCCCCGATAGGAAATCCGCCCACTGTTGGAAAAAATCGTGTTTATCCTCCGTCACCCAGCTCTCTCTTGTTCTTCCTTGTCTCGATATCTTTTGCAGCGCCGCGCTTAAACGCCCTGTTTGATAGCGCAATCGCCCTAAAATAGTGCGTTTGCCTCGCAATCACTCCTAAGTTCTCGCGTCTTTAGACGCGTTTCTGATCTCTCTTTCGGCGAATTTGCGCGCTGTATCGTCTTCAACGCTAACTCTCGACATCCGAAGCACTATCCGTGCCAACCAAGGAAGCACAAGCAGGCCCAACTTTTGCATCTAACTTCCGGCACAAAGCGGATGCCCATAGCGTAGGGGAAAAGCCTGGCGTTCAATAATCACCTGTCCTACTTGCGGGCGGAGCGACACAGTGACAGTCGGCAAAGAACAAAATGAAATTCGAAAACTTACAAACCCCCGATATCTTTGGATGGATGGGTCTTCAAGGCATGAGGTCTTTCGACCATGAGATCATCAGGTCGAGACTGAGCGAACTAAAATCGATTCGACAAAAGGGCGATGCCCACGAACTGCTGTATTACTTTAGCGAAGGCATTCACGGCAACATGGCTGGCATGGGCACGCCAGAGATTTACGAATCTAATGGCAACCACGAGGCATACGACCTGATCAAATCCTACGTTGATGAGATCTCACTAGGCCTCTCCCAAGTTGCTGATCTGCCGCCCGATGTACTGTCCGATTCCGCTAAGCTCGCCTTCCTCCGACGCTGTTCCCAAGCTTACGGTCGTTGTGCACTGATGCTTAGCGGCGCCGGGTCGATGGCGCCCTTCCATCTCGGCGTCTGCAAGGCTCTGGTGCTGCAAGATTTGTTGCCAACGATCATTTCCGGGTCCAGCGGCGGCGCCATTATCGCGGCAATCATGTGCACTCGTGATGACGAAGAACTCGTGGCGTTGCTGCGATCCGAAATGCTCTCAGAGATGTTCAATCTGGTGCATGCGGCCTATGAAGCAGACACCAAACTGCTCAGCGGCGACGACGTCGCCAAGATCATCTCTGCATGGATTCCCGACGTCACCTTCGCAGAAGCCTATGAGAAGACCGGCCGGCACCTGTGCATTTCAGTAGCACCGGCCGAACTCCATCAGCAATCCAGAACCTTAAATTCCATTACAACGCCAAACGTCTTGCTGCGCGAATCGATACAGGCCTCCTGCGCAGTGCCCGGTTTCATGGAACCCGTAAAACTGATGGCGCGGGGTATTGGCGGTGAGCGTGTGCCCTATGTCAGTTCGCGAAGCTGGATTGACGGGTCCGTAACCGATGACCTACCGGCCTCGAGACTGCGCAGGATATTCGGCTGTAACTTCTTCATCGCAAGCCAAACCAACCCGATGATTCTCTGGAGCGTTCAGGACCCGAATTTGCGAGGACCAATGAGCGACTGGCTGGATTTTTGGCAGTCAGCATCTAAAGAGTGGGTGAAAGCGTTCTACCCCGCCGCCCAAAAGATGGTGCAAAACGTTTACCCCATGAACCTTGTTATGCGAATGTACTCAACAATCCTGACCCAAGACTACACGGCGGACGTGAACATTTTGCCGACGCAAAAATTTGTTAACCCCAATGCCATGCTCGAAGTGATTGAACCTGGGGCAGCCCTTGATTTGGTTAATGACGGTGAGGCGAACGGCTGGCGTCAAATTCGTCGCATCAGGAACTGTATTCAGATTGGTTTGAAAATCGACAGTCTGATTACCGACTTGTCCGGCGATGACAATATTTATGAACGCGATCACGTCTGCGAAGGTGGGCTTTGATACTCGAGATGGCCCAATACCGATAAAAAACAGTGTAAGGCACCATGAACACATTTGAGTTTTCTACCTGCAGTTCACTCGTTTGCGGCATCGGCGCCGTCGGTGAACTGCCATCACGCCTAAAAAGTTTGGGTGTTACCAAGGCGCTGATCGTTACTGATCCGGGATTATTGTCCACGGGCATTGTCGCGCGAGCCTGCGATTCATTGGCGGCCAGCGATATGCCATTCACCATTTACTCCGACGTTCAGGCGGATCCGCCCGAAGCCGTTGTACTCAGTGCTGCGGCATTTGCACGCGACCAACAAATCGATGGAGTCGTCGGCCTTGGAGGTGGCAGTTCCATGGATGTCGCCAAGCTAATCGCAGTTTTGGCGAGTGGCCGTGAAGACATCGCGCAGCTACTCGAATCGATTTACGGCATCGATTTAGTCTTATGCGACAGACTGCCATTGATTCAGGTTCCCACTACTGCAGGAACGGGCTCCGAGGTCACGCCGATTTCCATCGTTACAACCGGCGCGACGCAAAAAACCGGCATCGTTTCCAAACGTCTGCTGCCGGATTTTGCGATCTTGGATGCGCAACTGACGGTCGGTCTGCCAAGCCATGTCTCCGCCGCAACCGGCGTCGACGCCATGGTGCACGCCATTGAAGCCTTTACATCAAAGGCGAAGAAAAACGCCTACTCGGACATGCTAGCGAAACAAGCGCTGCTGCTGCTGTCCGCCAACATCCGGCAAGCCTGCACTGATGGTTCCGACCTCGACGCGAGGCAGGCGATGCTTTTAGGATCCATGCTGGCTGGGCAAGCATTCGCAAATGCCCCCGTCGCAGCGGTCCATGCTTTGGCCTATCCCTTGGGCGGTCATTTTCACGTGCCCCATGGCTTGAGTAATTCACTGGTGCTGCCCCCAGTCCTGCGATTCAACGCAGGCGCCGCCTCGGCACTATACGCACAGCTACTCGATTACGTTAAGCCCGGTGCTGCCCTTACGACAGACTCGGCTAAGTGTGATGCCTTTATTGAAGAGATGGAGTCGATCATCGACGACGTTAAATTACCCAAGACGCTGAGAGACTGCGGCGTTGGGCGCCAAGACCTACCAACATTGGCCAGTGATGCCATGCAGCAGCAGCGATTACTGGTGAATAATCCGGTGGACGTCACCGAGCAAGATGCACTGGTGATCTACAACAGCATTTATTAGGGGTCATTAAGCCATGTCGCATACCGCGCTTACTGCAGAAGAAATAGCAGGCCTATCCGAACAGCCCTTTTTCAAAACCGACGCGCTGATCGCTGGTTGCTGGCAAGGTTCCACCGACGGTGACACGTTTGCCGTAGAAAACCCGGCAACCGACGAGGTCATAGCGGTTGTTGCGAACTGCGGTGCAATCGAGACAGAGCAGGCCATCACAGCAGCGTCAGACGCTTTGGCTGGCTGGGCGCAGACTCCTGCAAAAAGCAGAGCCAAAATCCTACGAGCGTGGTTTGACCTGATCATCGCAAATGAACAGGACCTGGCACGTCTGTTGACTATTGAGCAAGGCAAGCCGCTGGACGAAGCGCTCGGCGAAGTGCGATACGGTGCCAGTTATATTGAGTGGTTCAGCGAGGAAGCCAAGCGCATTTATGGCGATGTCATTCCTGCCCCCAGCACAGACAAACGCATCTACACGCTCAAGCAGCCTGTCGGTGTAGTGGCGTGCATCACACCTTGGAATTTCCCCAGCGCAATGCTCGCGCGTAAAATCGCGCCGGCCTTAGCTGCAGGTTGCACCGTCGTCTGCAAGCCAGCAAACGAAACGCCGCTTTCGGCACTTGCCTTGGGCCACTACGCGATCGAAGCGGGGGTACCTGCCGGTGTCATCAATATCTTGTGTGGTAAGACCCAGGAGATTGGCGCCGCGCTCACCAGCAGCCCAGTTGTCAGAAAACTCTCGTTTACTGGCTCCACCGCAGTGGGCAAGATGCTCACCGCGGCATGCTCAAGCACTATGAAAAGAACCTCCATGGAGCTTGGTGGTAACGCCCCTTTTATCGTTTTCGCCGACGCCGATTTAGAAGCCGCCCTTGATGGCCTGATGGCCTCGAAGTTTCGCAACAGCGGCCAGACCTGTGTTTGCGCCAATCGAGTTCTTGTTGCCGAAGAAATTATCGAGCAGTTCACGCAAATGCTGGTGGATAGGCTATCGAAATCTGTGCTCGGCAACGGCCTGAGCCAAGGCACGACCATTGGACCGCTGATCCAAAAAAACGCTGTGGCAAAAGTTCAAGGCCTAGTCGCCAAGGCTATCGAACAGGGTGCTACGTCAGTGAATCTACCCCATCAAACACCGTCCACGGGCAACTTCGTAGCGCCCTTAATACTCAAGGACGTGACGGCGGACATGGAAATTTTCGATGCAGAGATCTTTGGGCCCGTAGCGACCCTCATCGGCTTTGATCATTACGATCAGGCCATCAAGTTAGCCAACCAAACCACCGCCGGGCTAGCCGCCTACGTCTATACGCAAGACGCCAGCACGATGATTAAAGCGAGCGAGCAGTTAGAATTCGGCATTGTTGGCGTCAATGAAGGGATCATTTCAAATGAGATGGCGCCGTTCGGCGGCGTTAAAGAATCCGGACACGGCAGAGAGGGCTCAAAGTATGGTTTAGAGGACTATCTTGAAGTGAAGTACGTTTGCTTAGGCGGGCTGCACTAGGCCTGTTCAGAGCGCGTATTTCTGCTAGCCATCCTTATCTGCCTTCCAACCGTTTAGTTATTTCGCTCGGCTAAACTCTATCTGTTGCGAAATTAATCTTCGAGCCGTACAACAAGCTCGTACGTCACTTAATGAGGCTCTTCTTTTGCAACACATGATGGTGGATTGTATTTGCCTGTGGTCATCTCGAAAGTACTTGGTGTTCAAGAACGAGAAAACCTGTTCACTCAGAGACGTTTTGGAACCCTTGCCGATAATTTTTCTGCTGCGAGGGAATCTACGCTATGCAAGTCAAATACAAATAAAACAAGTAGCTCAGAGAAGCTGAAGGTGACGATTTAGGGGGCTCACTTAAAGTATTGGGCGATGACGATCTAAAAGAGCTTTTTCAGAAGGCCTGAAGTAAGAATCTCTTTGTTGAATCTGCCCGAAAACTTTATGTGCTTGTCAGTCAATGGATTGATGAAAAGTAAAACAAATAGGTTTGGCTCAAGCCTTGAGGGGTTGTTGCACTCGTTGTATTGTTTTTCGTCTGGGGATGAGTTCGAAGCGGGGGAATGCGGTTTCGTGTCAGCGACAGTGCTAAACATGAAAATAAAAAAAGAATTTCTACGGAGCAAAAAAATAGCATGAGTCAACGGAACCTGATCGAAGGGAACCCGGTTTTGGTAGTTGTAGACATTCAAAACGGAGACCCTCCGCAAGCTGGTGTGACCCCTATTCCCCACATGCAAAGCGACGGCTCCTGGGTCACTAACGCGACCAAACTCATTCAAGGCGCGAGAGATGCCAATGTACCCGTCGTCTTTATCCAAGAAGCACATCGCAGAGATCTTATCGACTTCGGCAGAGAATTGGACGGCGCCGAGGGTGTGCATCTGCTCGAGGGCGATCACGGCACCGAGATCCGCTCTGAAATTGGTATGACTGAAGACGATTATTTCATTAAAAAACGCCGATATTCCTGCTTCTTTGGCACAGACTTTGAGCTTCTCATGAAAGGGCTTCACGCAAACACGCTGATTTTCATTGGCGGTCTGACAGATGTTTGTGTGCACTATTCTTTTGTTGATGGTCATCAGAACGACTATTTCTGCCGCGTTGTTGAAGACAGTGTGACGGGTTCTTCTTTGGACGCACACAAAGCTTCTTTAAATGCAATGGAGTATCTGCAGACAGGGGCGCGGCGGAACACTGCTGAGGTGCTGCAAACCTTTCAGCAAAGAGCCGAGGACCTGGGTGTAGCCGAAAGCCTCGGCGAGCCGCAGAGTGTTCTGCGATGAGTCAACCGTTAACGGCAGACGATGTTGCAACTCAAGGCCAAAACTGGAACGCCTTGCCAGTGCTTGATATGCGTAGCTGGACAGAAGGAAATGCCCAGGAGAAAAAACAGTTCGCGCAGAGGGTCATTGAGACCTGCAAAGCTGCAGGCTTTTTCTACGTATCAGGGCATAGCGTTACGCCTCAGGCACTGCGCGACGTTTATGCGGCAAGCAAAGATTTTCACCAACAGAGTGTAGATTTTAAATCCCAGTACCACATAGCCGATAGCCGACACCATCGCGGCTGGGTGCCAACTTCCGAGGTGGGTGAATTCGAGAAAGACGGTGATCACCACAAAGTGTTCTATGAATCTTTCGACCTGTCTTTTGAAGTGGCAGCAGATGACCATCGAACTCACCAGGGGTTCGGTTTGGTTGGTCCAAACATTTGGCCGGAACTTTCAGATTTTCAATCCAAGGTGACTGGCTATTACGATGCCGTTTACGCCTTGGGGCGAGAGCTTTTGAGCATTTTTGAATGCGGCCTTGGTATGGCGCAGGGAACGCTGCTCACGCATGTGACTGTACCTCCATCACAGCTGCGCCTGCTAAAGTATTTTGAAAACGATGCACCGGCAGACCGTTTGCACCACGGCATTGATGCTCACTCGGACTTCGAATGTTTGACTATTCTGCATGCGACGCATCCTGGACTACAGTTGCTTTCTGCAGACGATCACTGGGTGGAGACGCCTCCTGTGGAAGGTTGTTTCACGATATTGGTGGGTGACTGCCTTGAGGCCTGGACTGGTGGCGATCTCAAGGCAACGCAACATCGCGTAGTGAATCGCGGGGTCGAGAGATTTTCTTTGCCGTTCTTTTTTAGCGCTGATTATGATTGCGAAGTGAAGCCGCAATCGCCCTTCGATACCGCCGAGGCCAAGGCTGCCTACCCAACGTTTAAGGCCGGCGAGCATCTTTGGAGTCGCACTATCACCAACTTCCCCTATTTGCGGAAGTTGGTCGACCAAGGAAAATTGGCCGTCGACTTCGAAGTAACAGAAGAAAGCCCCTTCAAAAGATTGTCGGTCGAGGAGAGGGCACTGCTAGAAAATACTGCTCAGACATGACAACTCAACCAACGCGTCTGCAGCCTTTAGAGGGCTACGTACTGCAGCCGGAACACTATTATTCCCAGGAATGGTTTGATGCTGAGCAGAAGAATTTGTTCAATAAAACATGGGTCTTCGCAGGACTAGAGGCGCAGCTCAGCGAGGTAGGCGATTACCTAGTAGTGCAAGTTGGCTATCAACCAATGCTTGTTACGCGATCAAAAGACGGCAAGCTGAATGCGCTGCATAACGTCTGCCGGCATCGGGGAGCGAAAATGCTAACCGAATGTGGGAGCGTCCAGGGAATTTCTTGCCCTTATCATGCTTGGCGTTACGACCTAACCGGAGAGCTCACTCATGTACCGCAGCAAACTACTCAATTTCCTGGTCTGGAAACTCGCGACTGGGGACTGTTGAAAGGGAGCGTTGCGCTTTGGGATGGCCTTGTGTTTGTCCATGCAGACCCAGATGCCCAGCCGCTATCCCATTGGTTTGCGGGACTGGATAAACGGCTGGCAAGGTTTCGCCCATCGCGGCTGCGCGAGATTAACGTTAGCGTTTACCCAATAGAGGCTAACTGGAAATTTTTCGTCGAAAATCATATTGATTGGCTGCATCTTTACTACCTGCACTCAAGCAGCTTGAAAGACTTTGCTCACGATACCGGCGAGCTAACGCAACATGGTCCGCACTGGACATCCTTTGAGAATGTCCGTGACGGGCAAGATTCCAATGCCGCTGGGAGACGCCCGGGACTTAAAGAAATCCCCGGCCTGCATGCTGAAGATGCCTTTATCGGCGCACATCTCATTTTCCCCAACCTCGCTTTACTGACAAGCCCGACCTCTTTCGCCACGGTTAACGTGCAGCCAACTGGCCCTGAAGCCTGCGAAGTAGAAATCAGAACCCTTGCCATGCCGGAAAGCGTTGTGCCCAAGAACGGTTTCAAGGAGCTAGATCAGGTCATGGGAGAGGACTGCAGCGCGGTAGAACGGCTGCAGCAGAGTGTCCGCTCCAGTGCTTTTTCAGTTGGCCCAATGGCTAAGCGCTGGGAGGAACCCATTGTCAAATTTCAGCAGTCTTATTGCGGATTTATGGGTCTGTGAACAACACCGGCCAGCCTAGAGAGCCGCAGGCTGTTGCAAATGTGTCTGTGTTCGGTCTTCCTTCCGCCAGGGCATGCCCAAAGCTAACCAATGCGAGACTGGTACGTGAACATATGCTGATCAACGACGCCAAGGTCGAGGATTCAGTTGAGGTGCTATGGCTGCAGGGCAAAACCTGGTTCGTCGATATAAGAATAGGGTTCAATGAAGACCCGCAGCAGGGCTGGGCGTTTGCAGGTCAGATTGAATGGGAGGAGCCGAGAGTCACGTTTCATCATCTGCTCGATACTAGTGGCGATACTGGCAGGGACTGCGGCAGTTTTGTCTTTACGGACTTCGGCTGTTTGGAAGCCGGCGAAGTGACCCGCGATAACAAAGTTTTACCCTTCGAAGAGAAGTGGCTGCGGGTTGCAGATTCTGCGAGCACTCACGCCTTCATCGCCGAGAAAGACAATCAGCTGGCTGCGGTAAAAATCCGGCAAGCTAAACACATCGCCTGTGTCGGTAAACTCGGCGCCGCGATTTATGTCGATAAGGACGGTGTGCTGGAACTTGAACGGGTATTCACAACCCAAGAAAAAGACACAGGCGAGAGCGGCACTATTGCCCTGCTGGATTATTTCGCCTCGGCTCGCTGGCAACTCGCAGAATCAAGCTAGGCTAACGCGTCAGCGCGCGTTGCCACATTTTCTGCATGTCGCTTGCCCGGTCGACCATTACCTGTGAAGCGGGGGTGACTATCTTGCCAAGCGTCGAAACCTTTTCATACTCCGCACGGCTAAGGCTGAGATCGTTGAACGGTAAGACCGGTGAAAGCTTCATCTTTCTTGCGTATTCCATCTGTATCTCTGGTTTTAAGCAGAAATCGACAAAGCGCTCGGCGCTGCTCAGATGCGGTGACGTTGCGGGGCAGGCGAAATAGCCAATGCCCATGAAGGCGCACTCTTTAGGAAACACCGACGTCACGGGCAAACCCTTGTCTCCCAACAGCAGCGCCACGTCGTGGGGGTACATGCCGGTGACAATATCACCCGATCTTAGGCCCTGTTCCATTTGGCTCTCGCCTGTCCACCAGAGTTTGATTCTGGGTTTAATCTTGCGCAACAGCGCAAAAACTTCCCGAAGCCCCTCATCAGTCTTTAGTGATGAATTTCCGTCGAGATAAACATTTGCCAATATCTCGAGCAGACCGCCGTTATAAAAGCCCTGCAGCCCAATGCGATCGTTATAATCAGGTGACTCAAATACTTCTCTCCAGGAATCAATCGGCCGGCCTGCGGTTACTGAGGTGTTAGTTACTAGATTAATAAACCAAGCCATGGTCCCAACACCGGTGATGCCGCCATCACCTTCGTTTATGTATCTGTCCTGCAGCCCGGATAAGTTATTCAGGCTTGCCTTGCTAAAAGGCTGAAGCATCCCACCGATTCTTTCCAAGCGAATGATTTGGGAGCGAGTCAAAATGGTCAGATCGACGGGCGCAAGGCCGTTTCTGACGGCATTGGCAATCCCAAAGACCCAAGTATCATCAAGACTCTGGCTGACGACGTTTATCGGTATACCGGTTTCGGCAGTGAATTTATTCGCAACATAGCTGGTAAAGGCCTCTTGAAACACGCCTCCAAAAGCTGACACCGTAAGCGGCCCTGATTGCGACGAACTAGCGGCAGCATAGCCCCTAGACGGCGCGACAGATGGCAAGACGGCGGGCAAAATTGCCGCTGACAGCGCGAAGAGTGAACGTCTTTTCATGGCGAATGAATACCCGTGTTGTTGTTTGTCGTTGTTAGAGACAATGGCATGAAACTCAGCGCGTAATCATGCGCTGCCAAAGCCGCTGCAGGTAATCTGCTTGCTCCACCATGACGGCTGCAGCCGGCTTTACCGGGGGGATCTTTGTACTCACCAAATCGAATTCTTCGGGCGAAAGGCCTACTTCCTCATTCGGCAGCACCGGGGCTAATTTCATTGCCCGAGCGAACACTGCTTGGTTGTCGGCGCGGGAACAAAAATCGATGAAGCGATGAGCATCGACTGTTCTAGTCGAGTTGTAGGGGATACATAATTTGTTGATGCCTGTGAAGCTTCCTTCATCTGGGAACACAGAGGCGATGGGGAAGTCTTCGGCCGCAAGCAGCATTGCGATATCGTGAAAAAACGAACCAGCAACCACGTTTTGACTGCGCAATGCCTGTTCCATCTGGCTTTCCGCAGTCCACCAAAAGCCTACTTGTTCCTTCAATTCGGCAATTTTCTCAACCACTTCACGGATACCTGCGCGCGACGTAAGCGTGTCATTGCCGTCAAAGTAGGTTTTCGCGACAACCTCAATCATGCCCCCGTCATACAGTCCGATTAGTCCGATCTTTTTGCGATAAAAATCATCTTCAAAAATTTCTCTCCAAGACGTAGGGGGGCGGGTGACTGCCTCGGGATTAATCACAATACTCTGATACCACTCCATCACACCGATTCCTAACGTGTCGTCTGCGGAAGTAAACAAATAACGATCGCTTAACCGAGCCGCTGCGGGCATTTCCTGCATTTGCAGGGGCTGGACGATATTGCCCATTCTGGCGATCTTGGTGAGCCCAACTTCATCAAGGAACGTAAGGTCCATGGGGTCTAAGCCGCCCCTAACCGAGCGCACCAATGGAAATAACCAGTCGTCGCCCTGTCCCTGGCTTATGGTCGTCACAGGGATGCCGGTTTCTTGGGTGAACTTTTGGCAAATCTTCGATTTGAATTCGTCTTGGAAAAAACCGCCAAACGCCGAAACCCGCAGTGGTGCCGCACTAGAGCTTGCTGAGTGCAAAACTGAACTGCTAATGGTTGGTGCCGTTATAGCGGCTGCAAGGAAATGACGTCGTTTCATTGTAAGCGCCCAAATGTGTGCTATCTTTTTTCTTCGTTGCCCAAATTCGGTTGCAAGTTGCGTGCCCACAAACAACACGCATAGACCAACGAATCGCGATCAAATAACTACCTCAAACTGCCTAGGAAGCGCTTATGTCTCAGGGATTCGACGGTATCAGTCTCCGAGACGTTGCTGTGGAACTTGATGGGAATGCCATCGTAGGAGGCATAAATCTGGAATTTGCACCAGGATCGTTCACGTCACTGCTAGGACCCTCGGGCTGCGGCAAGACAACGTTACTCAGAGTGCTAGCAGGGCTGCAGCAACCGTCTCTGGGCACTGTTCACCGAGGTGGTGAGAACATCACCAAAAGTACGCCAGCCCAGCGTGATTGCGGCATGGTCTTTCAAACTCTTGCGTTATTTCCCCACCTGAACGTGATAGACAACGTCATGTTTCCTTTGCGGCGCTTAAAGCTGCCCACTGCGTCCATGCGAGAGCGTGCTATGGAACTACTGCGCATGATGCACATTGAGGACATGGCGGCTCAGCCCATCGACAAGATTTCAGGTGGGCAGGCGCAACGAGTTGCCATTGCCAGGGCCTTAGCTCAGGACCCCCATTTGTTGTTGCTGGATGAGCCATTTTCCGCGCTTGACGCCGAACTCAGAGACGAGTTGCGCACTGAAATACGCGTAATTCAAAAAAAACTAGGCATCAGCGTTGTCATGGTAACTCACGATCAGGAAGAGGCATTTACGGTAAGCGATCAGGTGGTCGTGATGAATGCTGGTGCTGTAGAGCAGGTAGGCTCGCCTGCTACCTTGATTGTGTCGCCGCAAACGCAATTTGTCGCGAAGTTTGTAGGGCGTCGCAATGAAATCACCTGCTATCTCAACGATGGCTGCCTGTATCAATCAGAGACCAACAAACTTGTTGCTAGCGACGTGACGCTCGCTTCAGGTAGCGAGTCGAACAGATACAAGGTGTATTTTGCTCCAGATGCTGTTGTGGGTTCCGGCGAGATTGAAGCCGACGTACTATTTCATCGAGACGCTGGCGGTTTCCCACAAATATGCGCTCGGTGTAACGGGGCGACTATCTGGTTGAATAACCTTTGGTCAGACTCCCCAGAGACAATCCGGTTTGGGCTCGACATGTCTAGGGTGTTCGCTTTTGCGGACACGCAATGTGAATAAGCAGCAACAAACCATCGCAGCCTCCTATCTGCTGCTGACGCTCTATTGCGTCATTGTGTCTTTTGCACCACTGCTGTTTTTGTTCACCACTGCGGTATCAACCACAGATCCCCTAACCGGCGAGGTACTCAGCTATGGTCTGGCTAACTTTCAGGAGGTGTTTTACGACGCTTACTACGCCATTCAAATTGCCTACACAGTTGGCCTTGTGGCGGCGATTACCGTCGTAACATTAAGCATGGCGGTGCCTCTGACCCTTGCCATTGCAAAATTAAAGAACGGTGCGCGCAGCGCTTGGGTTGTTATGCTGCTGGCAAGCCTCGCGCTGTCTGAGGTTCTAACCGCATTTGCGTGGCAGTTGCTGCTTTCTCACAGCAGCGGAATTCCTGGTTGGTTGAGTTATGCAGGCATCATCTCCGGAGATAAATCCTGGTGGCCGAGTTTTCCAGCCATGTTCGTCGTGCTGGTGTACTTTTCTCTGCCAATCGCCATGATTTTGCTGCTCCCGGCAATCCGCAGGCTCGACCCATTTCTCAAAGAGAGCGCTTACACCATGGGGTTTTCTAAAATCGCGGTGTTTTTTTTGATCCTGCTGCCCTCATTGCGCGGCCCTATATTCCAAACGGCAATGCTCACCTTCCTGCTTAACATTGGTGGCTTTGTTATATCCCAGCAGCTGGGCAAACCTTCAGACTGGATGTTCGCGGTATTCATCGCTGACTTTATGAGAACCTTCAACATACCCTTTGCGGTGGCTTTGTCTTTTTGTCTGCTTGTCGCAGTGCTGCTGTGTCTGGCTATTGCTAACCTCATTTTCGGCAGAAAACCCATTGAAAATCGCTAGACTGCTCTCTCTTACGGGTCTTGCTGTATTTCTGTACACCCCGATCATTGTTGTGCTGGGGTCGTCATTTAATGGCCCACGACAGATGGCTTTCCCGCCCCAAGACCCCTCAATAAATTGGTACGCCAATTTTTTCTCCGACCCCAGTTGGACCACATCACTGTTGAACAGCGTAATCATAGCGGTTACCTCTTCGGCCTTTGCAACAGTCGTAGCATTGGTGACGGCACTGCTTATGTGGCAACGAGAGGGCAAACTGCATCAGTCCTTCGTTAGTGCAGTAAGTTTACCTTTTCTCCTGCCTGGGATCGTTTTTGCGGTTTCGATCTCGTTGGTCACAGCGTCGCTGGGATTGCTCGGTTCGCTGGTTGGAATCATCTTAGGTCACACGGCTCTCTTGGTTGCGATTCCCCTTGTCACCGTGCGACTTGGCTTAGCTCAAGTAGAGCAAATTCATGTTGAGGCTGCGAAGCTCATGGGCTACTCCGATCGACAAATACTGACCAAGCTCGTTATTCCCATCATTCGCCCTTACCTTGTGGCCGGTGCGCTGTTTGCTCTAATCATTTCTATGAATGAATACATAATCGCATTCATGGTTAGCGGCTTCTCAGTCGAAACGTTGCCGATAAAGATTTATAACTCACAGCGATACGGCTTCGAGCCAACGTTGTCAGTGGGCACCATGGTTTACATGTTGTTTTCACTGGTTGTTCTTTCATACATCGCAGCCGCGGGAAAACTGTGGAGCTTACTGGGCATTAAAGAGTCATGAGAGATAGGCTAAGGAGGGCGGGGCAAGAAAAGACACGGTGAGGCAAAAAACGCAGAACAGCAAAGAAGGACGCCGAAAGGCACACAAAGACAAGACAGACTGTTCGCCAACCACGCTCAAGCCACGCGCCTCACATCGCGAAAACCCTCGAATGCTCGCTAAAAATTGTTCAACTGTTAAGCCAAGACCGCCGCGAAAAATAGTCGATCAGTGCAACAGCCGTCATAGACCTTGCAAACATTCAGCACACCATTATTCGCTAATAAGCCTTTCGGGCAGCGCATTCCATTCATCCCAAGGAATGTCTAGTCCAGGGAAAGCAGGCGCCCGCAAGGGCCAAACCTCTCTAAGCCAATCTTTCACCGTATGCTCTAGCAGGCCTGGCTCTACGTTCGGAATCTGCGCGCTGGGTCTTGTCCAAAAATAGACCTGCGCATCAAAGCTCGCTTTCAAGCACGGGTAAATGTAAACGCATCCAATAATCCGCGATTCGTCCAACTCAACAACGGTGTAGGTAAAGGAGGAGCGCCGCTGAAATTCTTTTTGGTGCCAGCCTAAATCGATCAAATTCTGTTCAACGTTGAGGCCTTCTGGCCACGTGGAGTCGGGCCACAAATGACAAAGTTCCTCGGCGCTGCTTATTACCGCATCAAAGTCTTTTACAACGTCGTTGACGGTCAACATGCGCAATCGAAACGCTTGAGTTTCCAACGCGCAGGGTACTTCAAAGGTGCTGGGCACTAGTTCGGTCGCTAATTTTGATGACATTGAGGTAAGTGTCATTGAAGTCGTATCCAAGCAAAAAAAGGTAAAGACATAAAAATGGCTCCGTGGACCCAGTGTTAAAGTTGGTGTTTCAGTGAATCACACGCACTGGAAATTGGGTACAAAAACATCTAATCGAGAATTCTCGAATGAAGTGCTGGACGAGGGAAATATGGCCCTGCGCTTCAATACCTGGTTTTTTTTGAAAGCAGGGATGCAAAACCTTTCGACGTCATAACTGCGGATAGTAGGGGAGTATTGCACCGAAGAGATGACTTCCCTAAAAAACGCATCGTCTCACGAAATGTTGTGAGGTAGTGGGCAGACCCGTGGTAAACGGCTAACACTGTCTTTATCGATAAAATAAACCAGCCCGATAAGAGCGGACAGTTTCTCGATCGAGCCTGCCTCGTATCGCATCAGGCGTAGAGTTCTTTCCTGGGGGAATTTGGGGGAGAAAAAAATAAACAAGGCCTCAAAATCAGCTAGTAAGCGATTTTCCTCAATCCCTTTCGCTGCGCCACTTACTCGAAAGCCAGTTTTACAGGGCGCTCGCCCTACCTGTATGGGCAAAACCGCAGCAGGTATCAGCCCTCTGCAACAAACCTAACTGGCGAGGGGACGCTGAAGCTGCCTCATTCTTATTGCGGGCACCGCCGACATATCAGTGCTGAGTTTCAGACGAAAATGACAGAACTCTCCGATGTTGATCAAAGGTTATTTGCCATCTTCCTTTTTTCCAGAGACATTGGGCCGTCTCCAGAACCCACCAGAGACAGTTATCTTGTGTTTTTTGGGAACCTGAAGTAAACCGAATCAATCGGATTGACTAAAAACCCCCTTAACGCTTTTACTAAGAAGAAGCGCTTATCTATCACCTTCAACTGCTGTCGCTTCAGAGGCTTCAACGTCCCTGAATATGTGGTTATAGACCTCTCCAAAAGCAATAACGGAAATTGGGATTAGCCAAAATAGAGGGATGAGAAGCAGTAGTGCGCCAACAATATTCACGATCGCCAGAATCAAAGAAAGCCCAAAAAAGCGCCAGAAATTTTTTGTCACGGCCTTTCTTGATGTTTCCATCGACTCCCAAATCCCCATGTTTTTGGCCATTAGCAAATATGGAGCAAAGCTGTAGGAGAGCGCAAAGTAGATCCCCGGCAGGACGAGTAGAGCGAATCCCACCAAGGTAATAAGACTAACGAGTGTCGCGAGCATCAGCAGGGGCAGAAAGTAACGGTAGGGCTGGACGATCATGTTGTAATCAATCTCTAAGCCTGCGGATTTCCTTATGCCTAACAGGCCGATTCCGTAACCCAGCGGAGAAAGCAGTAGCGACAAAACAATGCCAGACAGATTTTCCATCAGGAGTGCGTTGGCGGTTGCGGGGGCTAACGCTGTGACCGTATACGTGAGAACCACGTTAAGGACGAAATAGCATAAGAAGTACACCAATACGGCTTGAAGAAAAGTCAGCTTGGCGCCGTTATGCTTAGTGCGCGCATTTTCCAGAGCGCTCTCAATTGTCCACTTTTCTTCATGATCATAGTTTGCGTTCATTTCCTTTTTGACCTCCATCCGTTGAAACGTTACTCGCAACGCAGTATCTGATTGAGCAGCCGGTGGGATTGCGCCCGCTTTTACAACGTATCCGCAGCTATTCCTGATCAAGATGAAAGCCAGACTACAGAAAAGTAAAGCTAAATCCTGAGCGCTTTGCCGTAAGAGGTTAGCTACATAAATTTTTTGCAGAAATGGCAACGAGCAGGCTTTGTGTCACCATGGGCTGACTTTCGCTGTACATTAGTCGCGGGAGGCTGTGTTAAGCACATCAAAAGTAGACAAATCTGTGTAAATACTGGCAGTTTGTAAGGGGTCTCCTATACTGGAACTTCCCTACCAAAACCTTCGGAGACTTAAAGTGAGAAAGTACCTTGCTATCGCGGTTTCGTTGATGTTCGGTAATGCGGCCTACGCTGACGGGCACGGGCATATATATCTGGTTGATTTCAAGTGTGATGCGTCGGCATACGTAGAGTTTGCCTCTATGACGCTAGAGGAGCTGAATGCTCAATTTCCTAAGGGCTCTACAAAACTCGCGAGGTATCACGACCTCACATCAGGCAGCGGGATCGTATTGATAGAGACCGATGATCCGACTCTGGCAATTAGACACGTCAATCCATGGTCTGAGATGTGCGACGCGACTATTACTCCCGTCGTTAACGATAAAAAAGCGTTGGAGATATTGCCGAAGCAATAACGATCAACCAAGGGCGTTGGATAAGGCGGTCTTTCAGCTCTATCCGATTTGTCAGCACCCTGGTCTCCAATGAAAGTTGGAGACCTTATCGTTGCGAATGATGAATGCCTTCGGGTAACCAAGAAGCGTGAGAGTCGCGTGAGAGCAGCTGGAGGGCGTCAACCATAAGGGACCTCTATCGGTCTCTAGTGACGCGCAATAATCAGGAGCAAAACGCCACTGTTGCTGGTGACAAGGAACTCGTCCACGCTATGTCTTCTTTTTCCAGGTCCCTCCGTATACGTAAGAGTCAGCGTGGCTGTTCTTTACGGTCAAAAGACAAGATTCACACAGGAACCGCCAATCAAATGTGGCGTATTTACACCTGAAGAGCACTTCATGGCTCTGTGCGCATGAAGCGCAGTTTTTGTGCCTCGTAGCCAATCAACAAAAGCTTTCAGTTGTTTAGGAAAATGTAAGGACAGATTTCACTGGCCCTAGTTTCTGCTATACCCGCTGATCGTTGACCTAAATTCCAAAGGCAATCCGACCGCTTCAAGGCTTTCTATGAGTCGGGTAGATGGTGTCCCATGGATCGCTATGCTCTCGATGACAAAGTGATCGCTGAAATCCCCGAACTCTTTCTCTTGGATGCCCCCAGGGGAGATGTTGATGACGTGTTGTAACGCAGCGTCGGAATCCGCATATCTTTCGATCAAGTAGATTTTTTCGTCAGAGCCTCTGAAAAACTGCCACGCAAGCGTGCCAGGTTCGTTGCCTTCGACCAACACATGATAGAACGCCGAAAAATCATCTATTTGCGAAGTCGTCTTTTCGTTGGCGCTCATTGTGACGACATAAGTTATTTCATTGGGATTAAAGCCATTACCCGCAGCAAATGTTGAAGCGTTAAAGGCAAAGAGGAACAAAGCGGAGACGACAAGTTTCATAAAACCCTTCCGTTGTAGATACGAAGCCAAGGATACCTCGCTATCAAGCCCATGTCGTTTGATTCGGTAGTGTGCTTGTACCCGTCGCGAAGGCTCGGTGAGGGCCGCCAAACTTAACTTTTTTTGCTCCTTCTCGCCCCTTCTCGCCTATGATTAGCCGGGGAAATTAAGAAATAGCCCCAACTCAAAATAGAAGATAAAAAGATAGAAAGACAAAAAGATAAAAGAGGGAACTCATGAACAAACTACGCTCCACCTTTGTTTGTGTACTCCTCGCCCTGATGGCGAATGTGGCCTTTGCAGCAGGCGTGATGAACCTGATTACCGTTAACACGAATGACCCAGCGGGTTATGCAGCCTGGGCTAAAAAGAGTGCTCCCACTCTTGTCGAAGCGAACGGCGCAATGGCCATGGGGCTTTGCTCACCAACCTCGGGTGCGCAAGTTATCGGCGATCATTACTTGTGGTCGTTTTTCGAGTCCCAGGAGAAGGCCTGGTCGTCAGATCCAATGAATCCAGTAGTGCGCGCAGAGGTGGCTAAGCTCGATGTAGAGCGCACGGTCCGTACTTGGGACAGCTGGCGCATCGTTCGCCCAGCCGCGATCACCGAAAGCGGTCACTACTACAACATGTACGTTGAAACCGATGATGTTGCGGGTGACGTGGCCGGTTTGGAGCGCATGATCGCTGAAATGGACAAAAGAGGTTATGGCGTCAGCATGCAGATTTTTGTGGGTGATACGGGTACAACCGTAGGAACGGTCATGATCTCCCTGGGCGCTGCAGATGCGGCTACCTTGGGCCGTGCTATGGACGCTCGTACCGAGGGCTGGTTTACCAACATCGTTTCAAGTTTCGCTGCCCAGCGAAAGATGGTTCACGGGTTCTCTATGACCTGTGACACCTATGCAACGGCGGGCTGATTGCTTGGAAGATTTTCTGAACTAGAAATCAGCTTGCTGCGCTGCCCCGCATTCGCGGGGCAGTGCTTGCAGGGATAGTCCCATGCGAACTCGTCAGGTCACTCCGAAGGCTGATTTTCCATCGTTATGATGAGCCGCGAGTCGAGTAAGGCTGCTCTTCTTTGCACTCTGGCGGCTTCATAAGCGTCGGTTGCCTTCATATTCAAATAGGCTCTGGCACTGGGGTATCGCACAAGGGCAACCATGTCCCAAGTTTTCTCATTCGGCCCGATCGGCATTTGAACCCTTCGGCCGGACCACACCAACTCCGCACCGACTTCCTTGCGTACTTCGGCAGAACCCGCGGTGTAGCGTGCAAAAGCCTCAAGTCCGGTACAGCCATTTGCAGCGGGGTCCTCGTATTGGGCTTGCTGCCTGACCTGCATGAGATTGACCATGACAATGGGGCCATCGTTGGTCTGCGCGAATGTGGCTAGTGCCGCCAAGTTGTTTGCAGTGATTTCTAGGTGAGTTTTCTTAGAGCGTGCGCCACGGTTTCAGCAATTGTTGTCGCGACGATAAGACCGTTAAAAATGGGACGATCAGTAAAAACCAATCGTCCCGGTGCGCGCTTACTTCAGAAAAGTTTCAAGATCCATCTTCGCGTCGTATACGGCTGCGTTAGTGACCAGTTCCGTGCCCATGAACGTTGCGATTGTGCTCATCGCCTGAAGGTACTCGCCCCAAGCAGGCTGCGTGTTCAGATAGTTACCCCAGTTCTCCATTTCTTCGACGCTTTCGAAGCCAACCGTGAATACGTGCGAGGTGTATGCGCCATTAGCGCCGAGTCGGTTGCCAATCGCGGTTTGGCTCAAGCCGACTTGGCCTGGAAAAGCAGCCATGGATGGGTCTGCCATCAGTTTGTCCTGGGCCGCTAGAACCGCCAGCGGGTCAGTCGTGTAAAAACGCGTTACTTGATGAAAACGATCCTTATTGGAGGGGGTTCCCCAAACCTTAATCATTGAGTTGGTCCAGTTGGCTACTGGGACGGCCATTGCTTCCATTGCGGCTCCAAACTCTTGCCCGGCCTCGGTTGTAGGCACCGTCGCCTGCCAGCTCATTTGCGTTGCCAGGTCGGGGAATAGCAACACAAATGCGTGTGTCGCCTGACTCGTTCCTCCAAAAACCGTAGCGTTCAGGTGGACGCCGCCCGGCATCGACTTGCCGACATCAGACTGCATGAACTTGTCGAGAGCGGCTGCAACGGCAGGCGCATCGCTTTGTTTAACTTGAACCTCGTAAACTGACCAGGTGGAAGCGAAGCTCATTGAGCTTGTCAGCATAAGAGCGAGAGAAAAAAATGTTGTTATTGTTTTCATTTGATTCCTATTTTTGTACTCGAAGACCAGAGGCTAAGGCATCACTGTTAAACGGAGGTGAAATGCCAAAGGTGACTCGCGTAGGGTGGCTTGCTTCGAGTGATAGGGCAAAACTGACGCCACCGCTAGAGCTTGGCCACTGCTACATTCGAGTATGGCGTTGATGACAACGAATCTTCGGAAGGGACCTAAGAGCAAAAGACTGCTTTATAGGACTGTCGGCTTTGATCGCAGCGGCGTATGAGTCTTCGGGCCGGGAACTGCAACTCTCGTTAGCGCCGCTAGACGTACCGATTGGATTGCAGTGTCCAACCCTGGTTTTGGGCCTCCAAGAAGCCTGATGAATAAGGTGACCTTGCGACAGGACGTTCTTACAACACGTTGCTGTTGAGCGAAAAAACCTGATTTTTCTTGCTTCTGCAATTTTTCAGCTCAACTGGGACTGCGTCCTCATCACGCTTTCCAGTAATAGTGATGCACTTAAGCAGATTTTTTTCTCTCAGTTGAAAAGCGCCTTGAAACTTTTTCGCTTCCAATGCTTCAAATTGCGCTACATCTTCATGTTCACAACTTGACTGAACCAGAAACAGCTTCTCTCTACTAGACCAGTTATCTCCCATAACAGAGAAACATTTGCCTGTGACAGTGCTAACCAGCTTCGCATCGACGAGCTTAAGACTTTGACCAGCGGATCGATTGCACTCGTATTGAACGAGACTAAGACCATCGAATGGCTTCGCCCATGGTAGATCCAGGCATTTGTCCGAATTATTGTTTCTTATGTCGTTTTGGAATTCTTGCGTGGTTTCTTGCTCCACGGAATCAATCAACTGGACCAACAAACCCTCTAAAACCGCAGTTATCCCTAAAGCGAATGCCTCGTTTGATGCCTCGAGAAACACGGCTCCTGCTGGCGTGCCCAAGAACTCATCCAACCTCTTTACTTCTTCAACAGAAACGTCCCTGTAGTCGTATACCGAATTGACCAGCATCATTTGGTTCATCTGAGTCAAGGCAACGGCTTGGTTCTCAGAGAGTGGATCCAGAGCTTGATCGACTGCTGTCTTTGAGGCTTCCTCACCATTTTCGTACAGGGACGCCGCCATGATTCCGAAAACGACGCTGCGCTGCATGAAGCCCCACTGTCCCTCTAGCACGGGGAAATAGTGATCTTCGAGCATGATTGCCAGGGCCTCGACATGCTTTTGGTTGTTCATGAGTCGAGGTAACCGCCGGGCCATGTCCATTTGCTTCTTATTGACTGAGAGATCTGAGACAAAGGGTTCTCGATACTTTTTACCGAGTGGGCTAGATAAGAATGTTAGGAGTGCGAATTGAGACTCTTCACCTAACGCTGAAACACGTTGGATAAAGTGCTCTTTACCCGAGACGCCTGATAAATCGATTCGTTGGCGGTAGTTGAATTCTATGATCCGAAACAAGAAAGGATCGATCAGGCCGGCCGAAACATTGCCCCTAACGCCGACTAAGAACGACTCTGCCTGCAAGGCGATTTCTTCGCCTACATTTGCAGCATCCCAGATCGATTCTGCGATCTCGGATTTAAGCTCGGTTTTTAGTTCAGCGCTCGCGAAGGCCTGCGGCAGGGTGAGCAAAATGTAAAGCGCAACTGAGGTAAACCATCTCGACGTCATTAGCATGGTCGAAAGCTCGGATCGTTTTTCTATAATCATAGTGCTCACTCCTGCGGCGGTATAGCCTCTCCATGCAGGCACTCAAGGTACCGTTCATGCGGCAATTCGTGCCGTCATTTCCACTCTGATCACGAGCCTCGATTGGCTTTTTCATGGAAGGAGGGGTAACTCAAGCGCACAAGGCCGTCCAAAATCGAGCAGTAGTGTCATCCAAAATTCATTTTGCGTGCATAATTTTGAACGGTGCCGCCCGATCAAAGAAGCGGGACGTTTCGATCATTGGTTTTAAACACACGGAGGACCGACAAATGATTCACAAACTAAACACGCTTGTGTTCGCAATAGCGGCTGCATTTTTGTCGATTGGTGCGCAAGCAGACAACCATGCGGCATCGCCGGAAGGGATTACGGGAATTTTCTCATTTTCTACTAACAACCCTGCTGGCGTCGTTGCGTCACTTACGGAATTCGCAGAGACCGATTGCAGGAAAAACGCGTCAGTTAACATTCGCCTAATGGCTGACAACTGGAACGGAACTGAATCTAATACGCACAGCGTGCTGATGACGTTTGCTTCTGCAGAAGACATGTTGTCTACATTCGCCTCGTTTCAACAGTGTGAGCCGTGGCAAAAATTAATGGCTTCGAGCTCCGCGAACTCAACTCCACACAGCGAGTATTTGGTTCGTCCGCTAGTAGCAGGTGGAGACACGACAAAAGACGCGATGTACATGATCTGGCAGATGCGTGTCGAAAATGAACCGGCCTATGTTGAGGCGTGGACACAATTAATGGAGTCCCAAGTCGAGACTGGTGATGTCACGGGTGCCTATGGCCTGTGGCGGGTCGTTGGTGGTGCCGAGTCGGATTACACACACCTGGCATACGCTGGCGCGCCAAATCCCCTAGATATTTTGAGCAGTAGCCTCCAACCGACTGAGGCAGTGCAAAAGTTTTACATGGAAGTCGGGGAAATTAGAACGGTAACAAGACAGGTTATGAACACGGTCGTCGGTGATTTTTAGATTGCTACGAGACCGTATGGTCTGCAAAAGATGAAGTGAGGGCAAAAATGGTCGACGTGGGGTTTAGTCCCGTCGGCTTTGCCATTTGTCTAGCGCAGCTCAATAGAACGTCGAAGACCCCTGGGCAACTAGGGGTCTGCTCCCATACTCTTATTCCCCTATCCGAAACCTCCCTGCCTATACGATTCAGCTAAAACTTGTCGTCGCCTGATACAAAACCGGGTTGCCACACTTCCCTATTGCTGCAAATGCTTAGTGCGTCTACCCAGTCGGAGGAATAAACTATTAGTTGACGATAGGCGATCGCGCAAGCGCGAGACAAAACATAATACAAAGCTTACGAGATCTGCCAGGACCCAAGGAGAAGAAGCTAAATGTCGCAAGCTACGGAAATTTCCAACGATAAACTTCTGATTCGGTATTGGGATTGCTCGGGTCGAGGCATGCTCATGCGGTACATGGCCTATGACGCTGGTCTAGATTTTGTTGACGAGCTTGTGTCGGTCAACGACGTGTTCTTGGGTAGTTGGGCGACCGAGGAGAAGTTCTCGCCTGAGTTTGCCGGGCCGTTCAAGGCATTGCCAGTTGTCCAGCATCGTGGACAAACGATCAACGAAACCGGCGCCTGTGCTCAGTATGTTGCTGAAATCGCAGGCTACATGCCCAGTGATCCCATAGCTCGGGCAAAGGCCGTCATGATTTGCGCTCACATTTATGAAGACGTCCTAATAACGGTGAGTGACGCACTTTGGGAGTTCAAGGATTGGGACCGCGATGTGATCGGAGGCTTTGGTGGTCCAGCAGCCGGGATAATGCTCAAGATTGCGAATCTCGAGGACGTTCTCCAGCAGAACGATAGCGGTTTTGCGGTAGGCAACGAAATCAGCATGGCCGATTTCGCCATCTTCTATATCGTTGATATTTTGACGCAACGGTTTCAGTCGGTAGAAAGCGGTCCTGCAGCTATCGAGCTGCTTTTCGGCGATAAGCCTAGGATTGCCGAGCATCAGGCAATGATGAAGGCCCGCCCGAATATCGCGGCCTACCGGGAGTCTGAACAGTGGGCTAGGTGCGGCCGCTACATGTCAGGAAAGGGCACCATTGGGGACAAGACTCACGAGCTGGACCTTGGACCAACCGAGCTCGAAGGATTTGAAATATTGGCGTCAAAGCTGGTTACTGCCGCCGCCTGATCTGCGGAACATTCGCTAGCCTGTGTTCGCCGTCTGTGACCTGCAAGGGCAGTCCGTGCGCCGCCTGTCATTGCAGCGGTGCGCGGCGCGAGGTTGCTTTCAGACGGCTTCTGAAACGAAAAAGCCCCAGCTGATTTCTCAAGTCGGGGCTGGTGTCCGCTTTTATTTTCCAGGAATCATCACATGTGATAGCGGCGTACCTTCCCACATCAGCCAAGGCTGGTGTTGATTGGGTACGTTCGCCAAACCACTTGCCGCTGACGTCAAGTTCGGAATGAAGATAACGCTCATCGGTAGTGCGTTCTCAATAAACGTCCCGTTTAACACGTAAAGGATGCCGCCTCTGACGGGGGCCAGCTTGCCGGCCTCTACTGCGGCCAATAAAAAATCACGTTCTTCTGTTGGCGAAGCACCATCAGCCAAGATCGGCGCGGCAAGAGTCCAGTACGAGTCAAGATCTTCGTGGTAACAGATCACCATAAAGCCTGGCGCAGGATCATCTGCGCGACACATCATCTGATTAGAGCCTTTGCGTAAGACTGTCTTTTCTCCGCCGCCTGTAACCTGTACAACCGTGGCCTCGGCTTGCAACGAGGGAGGTAATGGCATCACGGCTTGAGCTATTTTTGCGGCGTGATCGTCTGCGACAGTCAGTGTCGAATAGAGTGCAAGTAATGCAGTGAAAATTAGTCTCATGAGGTTGTTCTTTTTTCTGTCGTGGGGCCCACAGGTTAACGCGGTCAGCCTTTAATAGCAGTATCAAACCTGCGGCGGTGTTTTTTACGATTCGAAGGCGTTCCTGTTCCGGCACGCGACGAGGGCAGCTATGACAGCGTCAACGGTTAGTACCTCCGACTGATCTTTCGTAATTTTGCGTAGGCAAGTATCCACATTCTCTTTTCCGGCAGGCACTTGATTGAGCTTGTTGATATCCGCCTTAGACTCGCAGGAACGTATTTCATCGTTGACGCAACCAACGTGTGAACACTTATCAGGTTGTGGAAATTCGCATGAGTCACTCCAACTCAGGCTAGCCAGGGAAAACAACATCAAACCCATTGCCGAAAGTTTCAATCTATTCATGTCTTCCTGCCTTTTCACCTATTCACCTTCTTACCTCTTGGAAGAAGCATTTGGTCGCTGCCCGCTACGGCTTGGCACAGTTAAATCGTAGCCTGTTTACGTTAGTGGCTTCGCCAATGCATGCGCTAAATAAAGTGCAACAATAAAGGTGGGATGCTCATGGCCTTGAGGGTTCAGGGCAACAAACGGCAAACGCCAACCCAAACACGACTGAAGGGCTCATCACGAGAAATGCCAGTCAGGTCAGCCGATCCAACCATGGCGCTAATCGTTGTCGTCCTGCCCAAGCTGAAACAGGCAGTCTCCTGGCTGTACCCGACCAGGAATTCGTTTGCACAGGATGGTGGCTGTGATTGGAAAAATCACCTCCGTTGCATCCTCCCAGGGCGCTTCGGGTTGATGAATCCAACCCGCAGTTTGACCCTGCGATACCTCCTCACCGATTTCGGCAGCCGGTTCGAACAGGCCGTCTTGGCGAGCGTACAGATAATTGTGTCCACCCGTGAGGCGCAGAACCTTGGTCTCGCCAGGCGCGCCGAGTTTCGTTTCTTTTAGGATGCCGAACTCGGCCATAACCCGTTCTATTCCTTCCCGAGTGATCTTAAGTGCGTAAGGCGAGACGGTACCAGAACCGCCCATTTCCACGGTGACCGCGATAGCCCCCTGTCGTCTGGCGGCCGCAGTTGACACATTGTCGCCAGATCGTCTGAAGTGCAGTGCATAGGGTGCGGCAAATGCGCGGGTCAGACGCAGAACTTCTGCCATTTCTTGTTCGTCTTCACGATCGCCGTACAGCACGGTAGGCACGTAATGCAAGGAACTACCGCCGGAGTGTAGGTCGATGGCGTAGTCGGCCATCTTCATCAGCACCGACTCTACGTAGTGCGCAATGATCTGAGTAACGGTCCCTGCAGGATCTCCGGGGAAAGAGCGGTTCAAGTTGCCATCATCAATTGGCGATGTTCGCAGTCCGGCTTTCGCAGCGGGAAAATTCGCCATGGGCAACAGTATGACGCGTCCTGCAAGCATCTCTGGCTGCAGGTCCTTGGCAAGTCTCGCAACCGCAACTTGTCCCTCATACTCGTCGCCGTGATTTCCTGCGATCAGCAGGATCGTTGGCCCGTCCCCGTTCTTAATCTGGACAATTGGAATAGGGATCCAACCATAGGCAGAGCGGTGCACCGAGTGAGGCAATCGTAAATAACCCGTCTGCTTACCGTCCGCCTGGTAGTCTATTTCTGAGTAAATAGGAGAGCGCATTAATATCCGTCTTCTTGCATCAAGGTGAATGATATATTGGAAGCAGTATGCCAAGTCATGATCTTATCGCACCATGGCTTGGTAGAGTGTTGCAGGGGCTATGGTCAACGCCAAGGCATGCGCGTCGTCGACGCGTAAGACAGGCATGCGTGGCTTCGACGCGTAAGAAAGGTATGCGCTTCTTCGACGGATAAGAAGAAGATCTTGAATTGACAGATAGGTAGCGCGCATTTGCGCCGGCTATCGTTTCACAAGTGTTATTGCGGATGAGAAGATGTCGGCAGAGATAACCGAACAAGAGCTTGCGGCTGCAAGAGAGAGTTGGGGCGATGCTTTGGTTGCAATCTCCAAAGCGTTCGAGGAAGAGGGTATCGACGCGGCCAGAGTAGCTGCAAACCGCGCGCTTGATACAGCCTATGGCTTTGATCTTGGGCAGGTTTTATTTAAGCCAACCATGGCCGGCGGAGAACAGACCTTTCGCACGACGCGAGAAGGGGCTATTGCGTACTTTGTGGGTCATACGGATGAGTATCCCGGCGATAGCGGTTTTGGTATCAAGGGCTGGCGCTCCGTCATTTCAGAAACCGCTGCGAGTTTTATTCAAGGTGACGTCGCCATGTGGATGGGCTGGGTGACGTTTATCGACAAAGACGGTGACATCACTAAGGTCGACAAAAGCTGGGGTTACAAAAAAGACGAAGCAGGCACCCTGCGTATTGTTCTGCATCACTCGTCGTTGCCCTATCAACCAGAGTGAGTGTTGACCCCGTATAAATGCCGTATCAATCAATAAGGAGTTCCTACATTGCTATCTAATGAGAATTTTACTGTTCCTCCCCTACCAACAATTGTGTTCAACAGAGGCGCGGCCAAAGACCTAAACAATCATGTTCAAGCCCTCGGTAAGAGTGCGGCGCTGATCGTGACCGACAAGAATCTTGCTGCGAGCGGGGTGCTCGACCCAATTGTGGAAGCCCTTCGGGCAGCGAATCTATCGGTTGAAGTGTTCGACGGGGTTGAACCTAACCCCACCGACCTCAACGTGGAAGCTGGCGCTGCAAAGCTGAAAGAACTTGGCGACGCGGTTGTCGTGCCGATTGGCGGCGGATCCTCCATGGATTGCGGTAAGTCGATTGCACTACTCGCCTCCAATCCGGGTACGGTTGAGGAGATGCAGGCTTCCGTACCCACGCCCGCAGCAGCACCAGTAATCGCGGTCCCCACAACGGCAGGCACCGGGTCTGAAACCAATAGTGCGTGTGTGATTACAAATACCAGGCTTGGTCGTAAAACCTATGTATTGCATCCAAGCATTACTCCTGCGTTCTCTGTGCTTGATCCAGATCTCACGATCGGTCTGCCGACCTATCCAACCGCCACCTGTGGATTTGATGTGCTCACACATGCGGTTGAGGCCTTTGTTTCGATTGGTGCAAATGCGTATTCCGATGCGATAGCGGTAGAGGCCATTCGCAAGGTTGCAGGCAATCTGCGTAAAGTCGTAACCGACGGCCAAGATGTCGAGGCTCGCTCGCAGATGTTGCTTGGGTCCGCCATGGCCGCCCAGGCGTTTAACGTCACGGGCCTGGGATCAGCCCACGGCACTGGGCACGCGATTTCCGCCAGGCTCAATGCAGCGCACGGGCAAACCCTCGCCACGATGTTGCCCCACGTGATGGAGTACAACATGTCGGTTCGGGAAGAAAAGTACGCTGAAGTCGCCAGGATCCTCGCGCCTTCAGGTCCAGCGACAGGCGCGGGCGCAATCGATGCAGTACTGCAGTTGCGCAGTGACATCGGTATCGAACGTTCGATTACCGATTTAGGTGGGGAAGGCGATCTGCTCAGCGTCCTGCTTGAGGATGCGATGGCTGATCCGGTCAACTTTACAAATCCCCGACCGGTGGATCAGGCAGGCTTTGAGGCGATGTACAGCGCGGCCTGGTAAGACCGTCTAACTGATATGCGTTCGGGCGCGGCAGCGCGCTCGAACCATTCACTATTGAAGGTTTTTGGCGCGCTCTTGCAGCAACGTTGCGAAGGCATCTATCGGCATCGTGCCTAAATCTTCACCACTTTGAGTGCGCACCGCTAACTCACCATTCTCCACTTCGCGATTACCCACAACCAAAAGGTACGGTACTGCCTGCAGTGTATGCTCTCGGATCTTAAAGCCGACTTTCTCGTTTCTCAGATCTGAGATGACCCGCAGGCCATTGGCCTTCAGACGTTTTTCTACGTCGCGCACGTAGCTGTCCTGCTTATCTGTGATGGTCAGAATCGCAGCTTGTACCGGCGACAACCAAACAGGGAATTTGCCTTCGTAGTGCTCGATCAAAATACCAATGAATCGCTCAAGAGATCCAAAGAGTGCTCGGTGCAACATCACGGGCCGCTTGTCGCGGCCTCCGCTCTCATCCACGTAGGAAATGTCGAAGCGCTCGGGCAAATTCATATCGACCTGTAATGTCCCGCACTGCCAATCGCGTCCGATGGCATCCCTAAGCACAAATTCAAGTTTTGGACCGTAGAAGGCTCCCTCGCCGGGGTAGAGCACATAGTCGAGGCCCATCGTCTCTAATGCATTGATCAGGGCGCCTTCAAGCTTGTCCCAAACTTCGTCGCTGCCGATCCGCTTCTCGGGCCGGGTCGACAGTTTGATGACGATATCCTCGAAGCCAAAGTCCTTGTAGATGTCCAAAACGAGTGCCACGACGTCGATGCACTCTTGCTCCATCTGTTCTTCCGTACAGTAAACGTGAGCATCGTCTTGAGTGAAATGACGAACACGCATCAGGCCATGCAAGGCACCTGATGGTTCATAACGATGGACTTTGCCAAACTCGGCCATGCGCAGGGGCAAGTCGCGATAGCTTTTTAAGCCCTGAGCGAACATCGACACGGAGCCTGGGCAGTTCATTGGCTTCAAGGCGAAGACACGCTCGTCTTCTGTTTGGGTAGAGAACATGTTCTCTCGGTAATTGAACCAGTGTCCCGAGGTTTCCCAAAGGCTTCGGTCCATGACGTCTGGCGTATTGACTTCAATATAGCCGGCCTCTTCCTGCCGTTTACGCATGTAGTCGATGAGTTTCAGAAACAGCGCCCATCCCTTGGGGTGCCAGAACACAGAACCCGGCGCTTCATCAGAGAAGTGGAAGAGATCGAGCTTGCGCCCAAGTTTGCGATGATCGCGCCTCTCCGCTTCTTCAAGCCGGTGAAGGTGAGCGTTAAGTTCTTTTTTGTCGCGCCATGCTGTGCCGTAGATGCGCTGCAGCATTTCGTTGTCAGAGTTACCGCGCCAGTAGGCACCCGCCAACTTCATCAGCTTGAAAGCCTTGGGTAATTTGCCAGTGCTGGGTAGATGCGGCCCGCGACAAACGTCGAACCAATCGCCCTGTCGATAGACGGAGACCTCTTCATTCTCGGGAATGACGTCTTCGATGATCTCGACCTTGAACGTTTCACCGATATCCGCAAACGTACGCTTCGCGTCTTCTCTGCCCCAGACTTCTCTTTCTATCGGCAGATCGCGGCCGACGATTTCCTGCATGCGCACCTCTATGGTGGCAAGGTCATCGGGTGAAAAAGGCTCCTCTCGAGCGAAGTCATAATAAAAACCATCCTCGATCGCTGGGCCAATTGTGACCTGAGTGCCGGGGAACAGTTCCTGCACCGCCTGAGCCATGACATGGGCGGCGTCGTGACGAATCAGCTCGAGGGCTTCATCACTTTTCGCGGTAATGATGGCAACCTCTGAGTCTTGTTCGATCAAGAAAGAGGTATCAACCAGCTGACCATTCACTTTTCCGGCCAGGGCAGCCTTGGCTAGGCCAGCGCCAATATCCGCGGCGACGTCGTGCACAGAAATTGATTGATCAAACTGACGGGATGATCCGTCGGGAAGGGTAACCTGAGGCATATGAAATCCTTTTCAGTGGCGACCCGCACTAAAGGTCGCTTGTTTAATTAATACCAGAGCAGTATAGGACGATTCTTCACTGAACAGAAATCTGAATCCCTCAACTCAAAACTGGTTTCGTACAGGAATGAAGGTCAGACAGGCCGCCAGCATGAGGGGAAATACACAAACAAATTTCACATCATATTCCGCGACGGTCTCGCCTAAGCAAAGTTGATCTAGGTAGGCGGTATTTGCTTGGGATCAGGGGAGAGGGGGTATGTCACGTGCGACCGTTTTTCAGCGGTCGCGCACCTTACAATCAAAGTCAGGTGCGCTCGGGGTTGCTAATTGGACAAGGTGCTACTGGGTCAGATACAGATCACGAAGACGCTGCAAATCTGCGCTTCCAAGCCCTAGCTCCTTGGTGAGAAAGGCTTCAATACTGCCGTACCGATCCTTTAACGCATCCAATGTGAAACGCAGAAAGGGTTTGCCCTGCGCAGTCACTAAGGGGTTAGCTCGGCTAGTGTCCTGTCCTTCCCCATATTCAAGCATGACCGCAGCGAAGGCATTAGTTTTTGCGGCTTCTTCAAGATCAACGTCGCCGGATTCAACCAGCGGTCGGCGAAAATCTGTAGACAGCAAATAGTCTTCAATGACCAAGTCTTCATCGACGCCAAGGACGCTTAGCAGCAGTGCAGAGGTCACCCCGGTGCGATCTTGGCCCGCTGAGCAATTTACCACCATGGGTGTTTGCTCGTTTAAGAGCGCGTCAAAATAGGTTTTCAGCTGCGGCTTGAGCATGTCTGTCATTGTCAGGTACATGGCACTGTAGTCTTGAGTGTCCGCTAAGGATTCAGACTCCTCAGCCACCTGGGCCATCAGTTCCAGGATGCTGTATGGCACACTCAAGTAGTCAATGTCGGCATTTGCAGCCCAGTGGTTGGGATACAGGTCGATCTCTTCTGAAGAACGCAAGTCCATCACCGCCGCAAAGCCAAACTGTCCCAGGTAGATCTGATCTTCCTGAGTCAATCCTGTCATAGCGCCAGAGCGAAACAGCAAGCCGCGTTTGACAGTACGCCCGTCAACAGTTGGATAGCCGCCCATATCTCTGAAATTTGAACCGCCCTCCAACGGTAATAGGCGGCGATAACTCATCAATCCAGATGACGGACTATCGGCTCCTGCCGCCTGCACCTGATGCGACATGGGCATCAGGGCGGCGAAGGTTAATGCCACAACAAGGGGCAGTGCTCGGGCATGACGAATATAGCTAACAGTATTCATACGTAAATACTCTGTGTCGTTTAGTAGGTAATTCGTAGGTTTACGAGATAGTGCATGCCACACTTTCTAGAACGGTTGACGCTGCTGCCTGCGTGATTAGGGCCATGTACTGAAGCGTTTAGGCCTTAACCTTTTCTATCTCTACAAAGATGGGGTTGGAATAAAACCATAGATCACTCCAGGGATCCTCGCCATCTGGGTCTTCTACGGGCTCTTTTTCATCGGTATTGGTGCCACGCAACCGAATGTAAAAACTCTTCTGAATGTTTTTTATCGTTAAAGACATAGTTATGGGCTCGCCGCGTTTTCGTCGCTCACTCAAATTAAAACGTTTCTCAACTGTGGCGCGAGGTAACGCGTCATGGTCAGCTTCAGAAATCGCGGATTGAACATCACCGCGAATCAAGTCGACTCGTCTCACTTTGGGCGAAAACCCTGCAGCATTCGCTAGCGTTGGTTCAACAATCCCGATATAGATATTTACGTCTTCACCTTCTTGCACGGTGAGCGACTGACCTATGCTCGCGATTCGATTCGCTGTCGAAACCTTGAAGTCTAGGGAAGAAATCAAATCTCCGGTGACGACAAATATTTGACCGGCACGAAGCGCAGCAAAAATAGAGGCTGGGGTTTTTAGAGCGTAAACGTAAGTTTTCGAATACTCGCCAGGCCAAAAATCGGCGCCGCCATCGCTCCAATGCGTGTGACTGTCAGAATTTGCTGTAATCCACCAGCGACGGCCCTCGCCCAGCATTGAGTCCCAAAAACCACCAACGACTGCTGTCATCTGATCGAATCCCCCCATCGTTGGATAACCCCCGAGCGCACTGCCATAAATCCCTCGCGGCCGGCTTTTGCCTAAAAATTGCGACAATTTCGATGGTTCGAACCTTGTCCGCGACTGCGCGATCGCTTGATGACCAGGGGCGCCCTCCATCCCGATGGCTATTTTTGGGGCAAGGTCATTCCAAGACCTCATCTCACTTGGCGTTGTCTTACCAAACTTCCCCAGTGCGGTTGCAGATCGCGATGGGTGGTGCGCGATCAGTAAGGGCGGAGCTGGCAATTCTTTCATTGCTACTAGGGCTGACAGCATTTGTCGTGGCGTGTTTTTAAGAGGATCTGCCGGCCACGGTTCACGACTGTTGAACTTAGCTTCGATCTCCACAAGATCTTGTATCTCTGCATCTGTTTGAGGGAATATCAGACTAGTATGGTCAGCCGCTGGCGTATCAAACTCCATCCCTAAAAACTGTATTACCTCCGGAACCGCAATTCGGGATTCTAATAGTTCCGGGTAGGCATGGTTAAGATGCACCTTCGAGTGACTCGGGCCACCGTGGTCCGTTGTCACCATCCAGTCAATGCCGTGTCTGCGTGCCATAGCTGCATTCATAGCGATTGGATATATCGCGTCTCCGCCCAATATTGGTGTAGGTGGATCAGTGTCATTGTCCCAACCTACGCTATATCTGCTGTGAATATGATGATCGCCCGCTAGCCACTGTGGAGAGTCACCAGCGTACATTATCGGCAAACCAGCCGACAATTGTGTGCTCTCTGCGGTCTCAGCTGCATGTCCCGAAAGAGCAAATAACCATATTCCTAACGATCGAACGATGTCTTTCATTAATTCAGACAGCCATTGCAGAAATACGGGTCAGGTGGCGTTTCTCATGCTAGCTTTCACCTAAAAGCTTGCTCGGATTCCCAGAGTGTAGCGTGAACCGTACGTTTCGATCTGATTCGGGTTTCTTACATTACCTGTGTATCGAACATCCTCGTAGTCGGAGAGGTTCATGAAGTCGGCATATACGATCGCTTTGTATCCGGTGAATTCTTCTAGGTCGTAGCGCATTGATAACTCAACTCTCTCTTGCTCATCCCAATAGTTGCCATCTCCCACGTCGGCTTCGGTGGTGTCTAACCAAGAATCCCGGTATCGATAATTCAGTCTGATAGAAAAATTATATTGCTCGTAAAAGATCGATGCGTTGTAGGTTAGATCCGACGTCCCTGGAAGCGAATACTCGTTTCCATCTGGCGCCGTAAAGCTTGAATCTATCGCTGCTAAGTTTAGTTCCACCCCAAACCCGGACAGCGGGCCTGTCATGTAATGATCGAGCCGATCGATAAAATTAAACTCAATACCCGTGAGCTCACCGTTCTTGCCATTCGCGCTTCCCGACAACGTCCACTGCTCGCCCGGTTGAGCAGCAGGTGAATAAACCGACCCGTCAACTGTGGTGGAGCCAGCGACAATGACGTTGTCAACTTCTCTGTAAAACGCTGAAACAGCGAAAATGCTTGCTTCCCCAAAATACCATTCATAGGCCAGATCAAGGCCCCAGGACTCTTCTGGATCCAGGTAGGGGTTACCACCTGCCACACTCTGATTGACAGGATTGATGCCTGCGCTTGCCCTAGCTTCGTTGTAACCCGGTCGACTGACCGCTGTGGTTATTGAAGCCCTTAGCTTTGTGTCTTCGTTTAAGTCGTAATTTAGGTGTGCGCTTGGTAACCAGTTCGAATAGCTTTTTGTTAATGATAGAGGTATTTCCTCTCCTTCAGCGTCTAACTGCCAGCCAACAGTGCTGAAATCGGTGTCCTCAAATCTCAACCCTAGTATGATGCTACCGAAGCCTGTATCGATCGTTTGCATGGCGTACAGGGAAACGATTTCTTCGTCGATCGTCACTAAACCGTCTGAATCAGCTTCCTCCAAACCTGGGAATTCAACGCCTCCAGCGACCAGCGCGTCGAAAATAGATTTGTTGTCTGTGTAAAAACCGCCGATCGGGTTTCTGACGTCAGTGAACCAGAGTCTATCTGGCTGCTCGTAACCCTTTATCGCTTCCCTAGACAAGCCGTATTGGGCAAGCGTCTGGTATTGAACCGCACTCCCGCCGAGAGCCTCTCTTTGATCAAACTTTGCGCCCAGCTTGAATGTGCCAAGTGCATTGCTGGTGTCGGCGTCAAACTTGTACTGCTGATTTTCAGTGTTTGTTCGCCCCCAGTAATTTAAAAAGTCAACCACGGAGAAGATTGGGTTGTACTGCAGGTCCGCAAGAGGTGTATCGAAAGTGAAGAAAGGGTCTGACGGATCCGAGACGTCATAAGTCACGCCATCGCTCCAGCTCATGTAGGGGAGAGGTAACCAAGTTTCACTCTTGAGCTCTATATCGCTGGCTCTTATTTCCACATTCCAGTTTTCGACGAAAAAATCTGTGCCTAGCGTCTGCACTTCGGTTGTGTTGTTATATTTCCCATATTCCAAGGCCCTGTTCCCTCCAGCGTCAGGCGCGTAGCCAGTGTTCGGCGTTGGATTCTCAATTCGACGAAGATCAATCTGCCATTGATTACGCTCCTCGAAATCAAGGAATTCAGTGTCTAGGTATTTGTAAAAGATGCGTCCCCCGTCGCCAAAGTAAAACTCGCCCGTTACACCAGATGCTTCGTTACCATAATCTACGAAATAATTGTTAGTTCGGATTCGAGAGGGAATGATTCCGCCCTCGGTGTACGTCCAATCCATGTCATCCAGATTCGTCGTTACCTGTTCGTTACTAGTCTCCGAGGCAAACACTAAAATGCCGAATGCGTCGTTTGAATAGGAAATTCGGCCACTGTAGCGATCTACATCGCCGCCACCGAGATCCTGCTCACCAAAACCGTAATCAAAGGACCCAGAAAAACCCTCCACATCAGAGGGGGAGAAGGTTTTGATGTCAATGTATCCTGCAACCGCCTCACCAGTCATGTCTGCTGTGATGGCTTTGTTTGCAAGAATCTGCGAAGTAATCACGGACGGATAAGAATCGAACCGGGGGATCCTCCCATTTTCCGTTCCAGGAATATCAATCCCATCAAAGGCAATTGCAGTGTAACGGCGCGGCGCACCCCGAAAATTCAAATAGCGCGCTCTACCCTGATCTCGTTCAACCGAAACACCGGGCAACCTCCCAAGGGAATCTGCCAAGTTTGTGTCGGGAAAGCGCCCGATTGCGTCAGCGGAAACAACATCGACTAAATTGTCCGAGTTTCTTTTTGCTTCGATTGAAGAGAGCTGACTTGCTTTAATGGGTTTCGCTATCACAACAACCTCCTCGATTTGCTCACCCTCAGTCCAAGCGACTTGAGGAACAAGTATCGACGCGAGAGTTCCCAATACCAGAACAGCGTGCTGGGCAAACGATTCAGAAATACGACGGCCGGTAAGTTGATTCATTGATTGTTCCAAGAAAGTTATGTCGAAGACGTTGAACTGAGATTGTTACGTCGATTTTTCATAAGGGTGATGAATTAATTACAAATTGCTTGCCATAGCGTATTTTTGTAATGCAAATGTCACCGATTGTTCGTGGTGTGATTACCAACCATGCGTGGCCTCGGGCAAACCCGATAAAGGTTTACTCGAAAAAAAATTTTCTTTTTCAGTTTTCAAAGGATCTTGAGAAGAGCGGATTTATTTGAAGTTGCAAATATCAACGACGCAGGATGCACGAGTGCGTCTTTATGGCCCATCAAAGCATGCATCTCGTTCTTTAGGAGTAGTTTATAAACATCAGAGCACGTTTTACGACCGTGAGAATTCAGCGATGTCTCTCTAGGATCCTTTAGCAATGGGGCGGCGGCTCGCTTAAATTCCTTGGTCTCCTAAAGGAATACGATGAGGTATCTCTGCGCACCCTTCAGCTGCGCAACACCGTTTGCAGTTGGTGCTTCCTACTGAATATTTACGTCGGGAACGAAGCCTGGGGTGTTGTATCTAAGGGCACTGGGCCAGCCCTCCACTTTTCAAATTTCGCGCCACACTAAATAGCAGCATTGGCTTATGGCGGGGTCAATGAAAAAGCGAGTGGGTCTCACCCTGCGCTCGCCGGTACGTGCTTTGGTTTTTGGATCTTTGTTGTTTGAATCTTTGTTATTCGAAGCTTTGTGGTTCGAGATAAGGTGAGTCCTGACGGCGAAAAATACGCCGCCAGGATATACGCTTGATGCTCTTAGCTGCGGATATTCAGTCCCTCAAATCCCAGGAGGTTGCAAGTAGCCATGTCGCCAAGCTGGGTCTGTAACTCAGAACCCTCAAAATATGCCAGGCCGTCTGCCTTTTCCTCAGCCGAAGCCCACAAATCTAGCCAGACATAGTCCGGCATTTGCTCAGTCTCAAACGTTGGCGTCAGTAGCGCGTGTGCGTAGCTGCTGGGCCCCTTTTCGGTTTCATAAGCACCAACAAAATCCGTGTGTGCCGTTTGAAACGCGGCAAAGTCTGCATCACCTTTTCCTTCATTGTAAAAGCAAAAGCTAAACTGGTTTTCGTAGACGCTGGTCATATTAGGAACCGTTGCAGTACGTTCTCGAGATAGCCCGAACAAGAATGCATCTTCCTCGCGATAGCTCAGTACCCCCGCCGTCGCCTCGGCCCATTCAGCTTCATCGTTGGCTGCCCAATAAGCCCATCCGGCATTGCGTGCTTCAACCGATGGCCACAGCATTACCCAAACAAAGTCGTAGTCCTCGGTCTCCTGTCGAGGAAAAAGAAGGTTCGCGCGGTTAATCTCGTACTCGCCCGCATCGATCATTTGATTCCACAGGATCACTTTTTCCATCAGCGCCTCTTGAGAAAAATTCTCTCCCTCTTTGTGCCATACATACTCAACATAGAGACCGCTATCATCAGAGGCTTCATCGATAGCGGATGGTTCAATAGTCTGCATGGTTTCGGGCGCTTCGGACGTCGCTTCAACGGGTTGCTCACTGCTGCAGCCCGCGAGTACGGAAAAGGTCAAAAAGACAGAAATGAGATATCGCACTTTAGGTTCCTCTTTATTTTTTTAGATGCCTAGGTAAGCATAACGCTAGCATCGATCAGATGGCGATGAAAATCCAGGCCTCGATTAAACTGCGGTTATGTCGAGTTAATACGCGGTTCTGGTCGGGCTGATGTGGGGGGTAAGAGCGATCTCTCAAGGCGAAAAATACGCCTAAGCGTCTTACTTGGCGCCGCGAGGTCAACGCATTGCCGATCTAGTGAGGCTCCCTTTTTAGAAGTTATCGTTATATATCTGTGGCGATTTGTTAAGGCCGCTATATTTCAATTTTGAAGGCTGCCAGCGTCTCCTGCGCGATTTTTTGCAGGTACCGGGTCTCAGCCTTTGGCAGACGTCCAAAGTAGTCGTAGTTCAGGCCCTGAAGGTTGCCGCCGTAAAGTGACAGATACACAACACAAGCCCCTAGATAGGTGCCCCGTAGGTTGGGGTGAGTGCCATCAAAATCCGCATGCAGCGAAAAATCTGGCCGCTGCTGATACGACCTCGCGAAAGCAAGTCCAACCGGAGCAATAGCGGCTTTAGCGGCTTTAGCGGCCTCGATGTAGGTGTTGGCGACCGTTTCGATCATGTCGGCATCGGTGCGCGGGTGAGGCGGCACATAGGCGTGGGTCATGTAGAGCATGGGCGCAGCGCCGCGGGCTCTTACTTTGCCAGCGTAGCGAACGACGGTTTCTAGGAACGTCGCCCGATCCTCAGGGGTAAGTGACTCAAAGCTTGCCCCCTGCATGATGACTGTGTGGAAGGGTTGGTCAACGCCAATATTTTCAGGGGCTAGTAGCCAATCGATGTTGTGATGCTTGAGTTTTACTCCGCCGATGGTGGCTGATGTGAATGCGAAGCTACCCGGCGTGTTGGGGTGACGCTCTATCGCCATGCGCTCAACATGGTTGTGCAGGCTGTCGTTGTAATAGAGATAACTGTTGCCCACAAATAGTACGCGCTGGGGTACGGCCTGCTCAGGGCCTGCCGTCGCGGGAAGAGAATTAAAGATGATTAGAAGCGCCAGCGTGAATCGAATGAACATGTTGTTTCCGTTTTTGTATTTCTGGTTTTGATTTTCAGGGTTTATCTCGACGCTTCAAAATTGCACTGGATACCAATGTGGCCTTGCTTGCGAGGTGTGGTCCGATGTCAGTGATACGGTGCCATATCGATGCCAAAGGACGCATAGCGTGCTTCGACTGCGGCCAGGGTATGGGGTGTCCAGTAATCGTGTCCTGGTGCAGGAAAACCCAGTACTGTGCGCTGCTCTACTGTCGCCTCAGCGATAAGTTTTTCCATTAACTTGTCGGGTTCATACATTGACCAAGACCATCCAGAATGTGCTGGTGTGAGCCACTCTCGGCCAGCCTTGCAAAATGTGAGGTTTTGCACCAAGCGTAGGGTGTCTGATTTGACGGGTCGACCGCGATGCCAGGTGTCGTGACGATACAGCAGCACAGATCCGAACTGATATCGGGCCACCACCTCTCTGGGGTATAGGTGTTGTGCGCGAAATGCTGCGCCCTGAGGGTCTTGCGATGCCATATAGGCTTCCGCTTTGATGCGATCATTAACGTAGTCTAAAGCGCCCACACCGGGAGATTGTACGATGGGCCAAGGATAGGCTGGATCTTCGTATCCGCTGCGTGGCACCACGGCAGTTGCACCCTCGCAATCCTCATAGTTGTTGAGGTAAACGATCATCTCGACCGCTTCAGGGCTGTTCCACTCCGGTGGATGCACAAGCGAGTGGTTGGGATAGTCGCAGTGCATGCGCTGATCGCGGTTGTCGTCCTCTTTTAGCGGATCTATCTCGAGGCCCGTTTTTGGGTTTGGACTGCCGTACTTTGGCCACAAATCCGATTGGCTAAGCCTAAGTCCCATGACAGGTACAGCGAGCAAGTCCGCTGCGGCCTGCAGCATTGCTGGATGCAGGGTGACCGCGTTGAACGCGGTTGAGCGCGAAGGAAAAACGAAGCTCTGTCCGCTGCTGAAGTCGATAAAACGTTTTGACGCCTTGCTGCCAGGAACTGGGTAATGGTTCTGTGCATCTTGTTTCAGTTCAGCAAGAAGAGGCCGGGGCAGCAGATCATGCACCAGCGCAAAGCCTTTCTCGCGCCAACGTTGAATATCGCTCTCGCTTAAGCGGGTCTCGCTCAGTGGCTGGGACTCAATGAATGAAACCGATGGGTCTTGCATAGCTCGCTCCGTGCGGTGTGCTGACAATCCTAGCGCTCAAACACCGCAACTAGAACGCACGTTAGCCTACCAAAGTTGCCGTCGGCGGGTGACTATGGGCCTAGCGACGCGGATAACATCGAAGTCATGGGATGCAGCGAGCACGAGTATGAACAACAATTCCCAGCCAGTGTTCTCTTCCCGGGCGGTTCTGATGAACTTTCTGGTTTTGGTTCTGTGCTCGCAATTTGCCTTTGCGGTCTTGGCCATGAAGGGAGCCCTGCTGCCGCAGATGCTCGAACTTTGGAACATCTCCAAGACCCAGTTCGGCATGCTGATGTCGATCTACGGCATCGTGCACAACATCTTTTACGTGGCGCTGGCTTGGGTACAAGACCGTTTTTCGGCCAGGGTTCTGATTCCGGTGAATATGGTCATGGGCGGGGTCACCACGTTTTTTCTTGGTCAAACCACCGATTTTGCCACTCTGTGCTTTTTGTTCGTCATGCTGTCTCTTTGGTGTGAGGGGGCATTTTGGCCAGCAGTTTTGTCCGCCGTGCGAAAGACCACTGCCGACTCAAACCAGGGTAAGATTTTTGGCTTGCTTGAAGGCGGTCGGGGGTGTGTGGAGCTACTGCAGAACAGTTTAACCGTGGCACTCTACGTTTACTTGGGCTACAGCATTCTCGGACTGCAGCTGGCCTTTATGGTGAACGCCTTGGTCATGGTCATACTTGGGGTCGTCGCTTGGTTTATGTTGCCATCCCAGACGCTGCTCAAAACCGATAACGATGCTCGCCAGGCAAACCAGGAAGTGCTGGCAGGTATGAAGCTGACGCTGCGTTTACCCGAGGTATGGTTAGCTGGTGCCGTTGGCTTTTGTGTCTACTTTGTTTATACGGCCATGCCGTACTTCGTGACCTATCTGGATGAAATGTATGTACTGCCTGCACTGGCCATATCGATCTTTGGCATCGCCTCAACATCGGGTGGGCGCATTGCAGTCGCCTTTCCATCGGGATTCATCGCGGGCCGTTTCTTTGGCGGTGCCGTTGGCGGTCTTGGTGGAGGCTTTGCGCTGACCCTGGTGCTGGGGCTGGCAATGGTTGGCCTGACGTGGATAGAGGCTGCGTCTTGGTCAGCGATGGTTTGTTTATTGGGGATCGCCTTCGCTATCTTTTTCATGCGCGCCCTGTACTTTGCGCCCTATGGGGAAATGGGGTTGCCGCAACGCTTCTCTGGTTCCGTGATCGCCATTGCTTCCTTTATCGTGTATCTGCCGTCGTCCTTCGCCTATCTGCTTTGGGCGTTGATTTTAGATGGCAATCCCGGTGCCGAGGGTTATCTGCAGATGTTTTTTGCCATCAGTGTTTTGTCGATTGTCGGTCTGTTTCTAGCTCGCACGCTGCGCCGACGCATGAGTAGCGGCACAGCTCATCGCGTTGCGCAGCAGGTGATACAGCTGGATGCAGCGCTCGGGCTGCAGGGAGAGGAGAAAAAACTCAGCGATCTGATTGATCAAGCGAACAATAAAAACAAACGGGAGTTTTCGCCATGAACATTAGCCCCCATGAGAACGATTTTGGTGCTGCCATTGAGGGCGTCGATTTGTCCAAGGCGCTAAGCGCTGAAGAAGTCTCGCAGATTCGTCGCGCATGGTTGCGATATCGGATGGTGTATTTTCCTGATCAGCCAATGACCCATGAGCAGCTGGAGAAGTTCAGCCTAGCCATCGGGTCTTTTGGTGATGATCCCTATGTGCGGGCCATTGACGGTCACCCGCATATTGTCGAGGTGAGGCGTGAACCCGAAGAGGATGTACCGCTGTTTGGTGGAACCTGGCACTCGGACTGGTCGTTTCAGAAAACACCGCCGAATGCGACCATACTGCACGCTAAGATCATTCCCCCGGTTGGCGGTGATACCCACTACTGTGATGGGGTGAGGGCGTTCTCCGCTCTCGATTCCGCGATGCAAGCCCGCCTGGAGGGTCTCCACGCGTTGCACAGCGCCCGAAAACCCTACAGTCACGAGGGTGTCAAAGCCGGAGGCGGCGATAGGCGCAGTATGACTCTCCTGCCTAGCGATAAAGCGCTTAGTATCCAACGCCACCCCATGGTTAGAACTCACCCTGAAACCGGTGAAAAGGTGCTGTGGGTGAATCCGCTCTACACCATTGGGGTTGACGGCCTGTCCGAGAAGGAGGGCGAAGCATTGCTCGGCGAGCTTTTCGAGCATATGAAAGCCCCGGAGTTTATCTACCGTCATCGCTGGCGGGAGAACATGCTCGGTATGTGGGATAACCGCTGCGTGATGCACAGTGCCCAGGGCGGCTATGCCGGACATCGGCGCGTACTGCACCGGTTAACGGTTGCGGGAAGCGCGCCTTACTAAAGCGCCGTTCCCTTGGCTAGACGTCTACTAGCTAGATTTCTCGTTGAGGAATTGACGACTCTTTAGCGGGTTAGGTTACGCGCATCTTGGCTTCGTTTGGTACAGGGTGTTTACTGACCCTATTTCGATGGACGAAGCCACCATGCGCATACCCCTCATTGTACTTACCACTGCCGCGCTTGCCGCGGGCTGCGACGCTGCTAACGAAGTTGAGCCTGGCACCAAGCCGATGGTCGGCTACCCTGAAACTCAGCAAATCCCTGTGGTTGATGCGTACTTCGACACATCGATTACAGACCCTTATCGGTGGTTAGAAGACGATCACAGTGACGCGACCAAGGCATGGGTGGATGCGCAAAACGCCGTCACCTTCGGCTATTTGAAGGAACTGCCGCGCAGGCAAGAGTTGCGTGATCGTCTCGGGCGGCTACTTGACTACGAACGCGAGAGCGCCCCGTTTGAGGAGGGTGGCTACACCTATTTTTACCGCAATGCCGGTTTGCAAAATCAGTCCGTGATTTACCGGACTGATAAGTCCGGAGTAGAACGAGTGTTCCTGGATCCAAACACATTGTCGCCGGACGGCACTACGTCTGTTTCTTCTCTGTCATTCTCACCGTCGGGCAAGTTAGCGGCGTATCAAAAGAGCGAGGGTGGTGCAGACTGGCGCAGCGTAGAGGTGCTCAACGCCGAAACGTTGTCGGTCATCGACCGCATTGATGACGTGAAATTCAGCGGCATCGCTTGGCGGGGTGAGGCGGGGTTTTACTACTCGCGCTATGACGTTCAAGACGGTGAGGAACTTACTGCCAAAACCGATCAACATCGGCTCTATTTTCACAAAGTAGGTCAGCCTCAGGCTGCAGATGACGTGGTTTTCGGCGACGGCGAAACGTTCCGCTACGTGTCGGGGTACGTGACCGAAGATCAACGGTTTCTTGTGGTCTACGCCAGCAACACGACAGCTGGGAATCGTTTATTCGTTATGGACCTCAACGATCCACGGGGCCAGCTGGTTAACGTCGTTGACGACGAGACCTCAGATATCAGCGTGATTTTCAGTCAGGACGGTATGTTGTATGCCCAGACCAATCGCGCTGCGCCAAACAGCCGCCTGGTCAAATTCAATCTGCAAGCGCCCACTGCGTGGCAGGATGTTATTCCAGAGTCTGAGCACGTGCTGGATGCCTCGGCTGTAGGAGGGTACTTCTTCGCACAATACATGGTGGATGCCATCGCGCGGGTAGAGCAGTACTCTCTCGACGGGCAAAGACTGCGCGAGATCGTGCTGCCAGGGCCTGGTGACGCTTCAGGTTTTCGTGGCAAGGCCAAGGACACGGTGGCCTATTACAGCTTTCAGAATTACAAAACCCCCAGCACGTTGTTCCGACTCGAGCTGGCCAGCGGTGACAGTTCAGTGTTTCGCGCCTCGAAGGCAGATTTTGATAGCGCTGGCTATGTCTCAAAACAGGTGCTCTACAGTTCTAAGGATGGCACTCGTGTGCCCATGATCATTACTCACCGAGCCGATTTAGATCAAAACCAAACCCATCCCACCATGCTGTACGGCTATGGTGGTTTTGATATCAGCCTGACGCCACGGTTCTCTAGCACGATGGCGGCCTGGCTTGAGGCTGGCGGTGTTTATGCGGTACCCAATTTGCGCGGCGGTGGTGAATACGGCAAGGCTTGGCACGATGCCGGCACTCAAATGCAAAAACAGAATGTGTTTGACGACTTTATCGCCGCCGCCGAGTACCTCATCAATAGCGGCATAACCGAATCGACCAAGCTGGCCATTCGTGGGGGAAGCAATGGCGGTTTGCTCGTCGGCGCGGTTATGACCCAGCGACCTGATCTTGCAGCCGTTGCGCTGCCTGCTGTCGGTGTCCTCGACATGCTGCGTTATCACACATTTACGGCGGGTGCTGGCTGGTCATACGACTACGGTACTGCGGAACAATCCAAGGAGATGTTCGAATATTTGCTTAGCTATTCGCCAGTGCACAATGTTCGAGCTGGAACCGCCTATCCGGCAACCTTGGTGACCACCGGCGATCACGACGATCGCGTCGTGCCTGCCCATTCCTTCAAATTCGCCGCTGAGCTGCAGGCAAAGCACGCCGGGGATGCGCCGGTTCTGATTCGGGTGGAGAAAGATGCTGGTCACGGCGCCGGCACGCCAACGAGCAAGATCATTGATCTATATGCTGACGTGCTGGCGTTCACCTTTGCCCATATGGCGGATCCCGCAGAGGCGCCTAACGGGGCGAAAGACGAAATCTAGAAACCGCTCAATTCATACCCACGATCTCATACCCGGTACCGGTTGCGGCAGTGATGAAAATGCGTCCGCCCATGCCGGAATGGGTTTGGCAGTAGTAGTACAGGGTTTCGGTGTCGATATCGGCTGGCACCGTGAATTGCAGATAGGCGCCGCTGCTACCTGTGCTGCCAACATAGTCAATATTGCTCGTGTACTCAGAGCCGCCATCGTGGGTACCGTTGGCCTGCAGCGAAAGTCGCATGGGGTGAGTTGTATTGGACGAATCGTTCTGCAGAAAACGATAGGTCTTGCCCGCTTCCAGCGTAATGTCCGGGCTTGCGCTGCCATTGATGTAGTACTTATTGCCGCCGCCGTAGCCATTTGAACCACTGCTGACGATGACATTGATCTCCAGCGGCGCCTCGCCCGATGTTTCGGCAATGTCGACGATCTCGATAGTGATCGCTTGGGTCGTCGACGTGGTGCCATCGCTCACCACGACGTCAGTTTGGTAGGTGGTCTTGGTCTCGTAATCTGGCGCGCTCAGAAAAACCAGCACACCGGTTTGGCTGTCGATTGACAACTCCTGCGCATCGCCGCCATCGAGGGAGAACGACAGCGTATCCGAGTCGGCGTCAGTCGCCTCTATGGTCGTAATACTCGTTTGGTTCTCATTCACCGAGATAGTCGATGCAAGATCAGCAAACACCGGCGCAGCATTGCTGCTGGTTGTGGTGGTGCTCGAACCGCTGGTGCCCGCACTGCCTGTTGAAGCACTGCCGTATGAGCTGTCTGAACCACCACCACCACCACCGCCACCACCGCAAGCGGTAAGCGTGACAGTGACGGTTCCGAGAATAATAGGGATAAGTGAACTGCGCATGGACGAACCTTTTCTTGTTGATTAAGAAAAATTAACATGCGGAAAAGGTCGTGTGCGTACATGGGGCGACGCGTCGAATTTCTGTGGATTCGATATTTTGTCTAGTTTGGGGGCTGCAATTTGATTCGACATTACATCGACAAAGGCGACGACGGATTTGTATCTACATGGCTAGAGCCGCGCAACCATCTGCGGTTATGAGTCACCTGAGTCTGTCGATCTGTCAAAGGCCGATCGAGGCAGCAGCCGTTACACCAACCGAAACTCAAAACCGCCTAACGTAAAGGCTTCGCCTGCTCGACTTCTGTCCGTGGCGTATAGGTCTGCTGCGGACAGCCCGTCGCCGCGACCATCCTTGGCTTCAATAAAACGTATCTGCGCGTCATCGAGTTGAATCACCCCTTCCCGTACAGGATTGCCCGTAGCCTGTGCCCATCGGGCTGCCATGGCGTGCGGATCATCGGCCTGGATATCAATGGCGACGATGCGAGTTACTACGTTGCTGAGCGAGTGATAGGCCCAGTCGTGACCAGCCCACAACCAGCTTTCAGGTGGTTCAGCTTGATCGAGCGACAAGATCGCGCCGCCGACATCCTTGGGGTGCAGATGAATGCCATGAATCGAAGCGCCGTGCTGATCCTCTCGACCGTCATGCACGATGCGAAGCCCAGCACCGACTACCCTGGCTTTTTGCCGCATGAGGTCATCGGTCTGCAGTAGCACCATGTAGCCGCCGTCGCCGCGGCGCTCAATAAAGCGTCCAGCCGTCGTGCCGGGTTGTTTGGGTGCCACCACTTCGAGTAATTGGTCGCCAATGGCATAAAGTCCATGCCGTAATCCGAATTGCGATAGCCCAGGGTCGCGGTAGCACACCTCTAAACCCAGCTGTTCACAAATATCTTGCTCCACACTGCGCAGCTCTGAGGCCACCAAGGCAATTTGGCGTAGTCGCAACATAGCTCTCTCCCGAATTTGATGCGATCAGTCTAGCCAATGCAGGAGAGGCTGGCGATACGGGCAGCAGACCCTGCGGTTGCTCGCGGCGAGAGACTACTGAATGGGGTAGGCGGTAAAGGACATCGTTCCTTTGAATAGATTCACATGAACAGGCCCACATGAATAGGTCCACATCGTTCTTGGCACAGATCATGTCCCAATTGGAGAACTGGTCTGGGGTGCACTCGGTGACCGAAAAAAAACGAAGCAACAGCGGCCTTTCTCTTATCGAGTGATGCGAGCTACATTACGGGTACCAGCAGTTCTGTCGTCGATGGGTATCTCGCAACTTGAACCAAGGGATGCCGCTGGCGGCGCAAAGAAGAAGAAGAAAGGTAAGCGTTAAACGCGGAGGACAACATGAGCGAAGGCGTAACAGAACAAAATAGCGATTGGCAGCCAACGGCCTGTAACCTGTGTTACGCCAACTGCGGCATCTTGGTGAAAACTGGCGGCGAAGATGGCCGCTCGATCATCAAAGTTAAGGGTGATCGCGACCATCCTGCGTCTCGGGGCTACATCTGCAACAAGGCTGCCCAAATCAACTTCTATCAAAGTGGCAAAGACCGCATCTCTCAGCCTCAGCGTCGCCGGGCTGATGGCGGTTACGACGCCATCTCGTGGGAAGTGGCGATTCAAGAGATCGCGGAAAAAATGTCGGCTATCAAGGCAACCTACGGTGGCGACAAGATTTTCCGCTACGGCGGAGGTGGGCAGGGCAATCATTTGGGCGGCAGTTATTTTAGCTCAGTGTCTAAAGCCCTAGACATGCGCTTTCAGAGCAACGCACTCGCTCAAGAGAAGACTGGCTACGCCTGGATGATGGGTCGCATGTTCGGCACCAATGTGCACGGCGAAATGGAGCACACCCAGTGTCTTTTCATTGTTGGTAAAAACCCTTGGCAGTCCAATAGTATTCAGCGCGCCCGGGTGCTTTTGAAAGAAGTGTCCCAGGACCCCGATAGAACGCTGATCGTGGTCGATCCCCGACGCACCGAGAGTGCCGAACTGGCGGACATTCACCTGGCCGTGAAACCTGGTCGGGATGCCTGGGCGCTGAGCGCCATGATCGCCCATGTGATACAGCAGAGCCTGATACCCATGGACTGGCTAAACGATAACGTCCTTGGTCTTGAACGCGTGCTTGAGAGGTTTTCGGATATCGATGTGGATGGCTACGCAGCGTTTGCTGGGCTGAACCCGGCAGATGTGCGCGCTGCTGCCGAGGCCATCGCGAAGTCGAGAACCAGCGCCTATTACGAAGATTTGGGTGTGCAGATGGCGCCTCACTCCACGCTGTTGAGTTATCTCAACTTGCTGATGATGACGATCACCGGACACTTCGGGCGGCCGGATACGTTAGCGCCGTTGAAATCTCTCATAGGCCAGTTTTTTGCCCTGCATGATGTGGCCGAGGCCGATGATGCGGGTTATGAGCCTCAGGGCCGTCTTTCTCCTGTGGTGGGTGCGCGGATCGTGGGCGGACTGGTGCCCTGTAACGTGATTCCGGAAGAGATTTTGACAGAGCATCCAAACCGTTATCGCGCACTCTGGGTCGAAAGCGGTAACCCCTGTCACTCCCTGGCGGATTCACAGCGCTGGCGCGAGGCCATGCGCAAGCTGGATTTGTCCGTGGTGATTGACGTGTCGATGACCGAGACCGCTAGGGAAGCTGACTATGTGCTGCCCGCATCAAGCCAATACGAAAAGTGGGAATCCACATTCTTTAACTTCGAGTATCCCGAAAACCACCATCATTTACGCGCTCCGGTATGTCCGCCCATGCCGGGCACCTTGTCAGAGCCAGAAATTCATGCCCGCATGATAGAGGCTCTGCGGCCTTTTGAACTGGCAGAAATCGAGCCGCTGAAAGCCATTGCTCAGCAGGGCTTAGAGACGTTCAGTCCTGCGATGTTCGAGGCCATCACCAAGCACCCGCACTGGGGGCCATATTTGCCCTATATCCTGTATCGCACCTTGGGTCCCGCATTGCCTGAAGGGGCTGCAGCAGCAGCCTCCTACTGGCTGTTGGCGCAGCGCTTTGCCACCGAGCATACCGAAGCCGTCTTGCGGGCGGGCTTGAGTGGCCAAGGTCTGGCCCTTGGCAACGCGCTGTTTGAGGCTATTTTGCAGGGCCGCTCAGGGGTTATCTTCTCCAAGAGCGATATTGCTAGCAGCTTCGAAGAGCTTGGCTTTGCGGACAACAAAATACGCCTTGCCGTAGGCGAGATGCTGGATGAAGTGGCAGATCTGACCAACCTCGAAGACCTGGTGCCCAAGGACCCTGAGTTTCCAATGCTGCTGGCGGCAGGTGAGCGTCGAGCCTATACCGCCAATACCATCGTTCGCGACCCTGAGTGGGTGAAAAAGAAGACCTCGGCTGCTTTGGCGGTGAATCCTGAGGACGCCGCGGAGTGTGGTGTTGGCGATGGCGAGCAAGTGCGGCTAGTGACACAGGCCGGCGCCGCAAATGTATTGATCACCGTCGATGACCGCATGATGCGCGGCACCCTGTCATTGCCCAACGGGCTGGGTTTGCTTTATCCCGACGGCCAAGGCAAGGATACGGCTCTTGGTGTCGCACCCAACGAGCTCACTACGACGGGGCTGCGCGATAAGTTTTTGGGGACACCCCTGCATAAACATGTTCCTGCGCGCATTGAACCAATTGCGGCTGCTTAGTCGGCATAGTGCCAATGACTGAGGGCTCGACAAAAAAGCGCTGCGTGATGGTGATGTATGACACCTTGTGTCGACACTTCATGCCATCCTACGGTAACGAGTGGGTTAAGGCGTCAAACTTTCAGCGCCTAGCCCAGCGCACAGTGCAGTTCGATAATTTTTATGTCGGTTCCATGCCGTGCATGCCGGCGCGTCGCGAAATGCACACGGGTCGGTACAATTTTCTGCATCGTTCCTGGGGGCCGCTGGAGCCTTTTGACGATTCCATGCCCGAACTGCTGGACCAACAAGGAGTTCACTCCCATAAGGTGACGGATCATCATCACTACTGGGAGGATGGGGGCGCTACCTATCACCAGCGCTACACCACGTTTGATCTGGTGCGCGGTCAGGAAGGCGATAAGTGGGTTGGCGATGTCGAAAAGCTGCGAGATCCTAGCTTCGGCGCCGACCGCTGGCCGGAAATTCAGCGTCTTGCGATGCCAAAGCAAGACATGATCAACCGCGAGCATATGACCTGCGCCGAACTCCAGCCCCAGCACATAACCTTCGATTTGGGGCTGGAATTTATCGAGCGGAACAAAGACGCTGATCGATGGTTCTTACAGATTGAGACGTTTGATCCTCACGAACCGTTTTTCTCGCAAGAAGAGTTTCAGAGGCTGTATCCCCACGAATACGGCGGACCGCCCTTTGACTGGCCCCCGTATCGTGAGCTGCGCGAAGATCAGCAGACCGTTGAGCATATTCGCTACATGTATGCATCACTGGTGTCGTTCTGCGATCAACAGTTGGGTCGCGTACTCGATGTTTTTGATGAGCATAACTTGTGGCAGGACACCTTGCTGTTGGTGAATACCGACCATGGATTTTTGATGGGTGAGCATGACTGGTGGGCTAAGGTTGTGACGCCGTTTTTTCAGGAGGTCGCGCACATACCTTTTTGGGTCTATGACCCACGCATGCCGGAGTGTGTGAATACGAAAAGCCAGGCGCTGGCGCAAACCATTGATCTGGCCCCGACGGTTTTGGATTACTTCGATATCCTGGTGCCGCCAGACATGCAGGGCCGGCGGCTACTCGATGCGATGCGCGGTGACGATGCCATACGCTCGGCAAGCCTCTATGGCGTGATGGGTGGTCAGGTCAACGTCACCGACGGGCGTTATGTGTACATGCGCGGCAGCGCCACCGACGACAATGGACCGCTATACGAATACACCTTGATGCCTACCCATATGCGCTCACGCTTTGCGCCAGCGGAGCTACAAGACTGGCAGCGCTCGGACGGGTTTGGGTTTACCAAGGACTGCAAAGTGATGCGCATTCCTACGCGCACGCCCAAGGCCCTTCTGAGCGGCGACACTCCTATGGGACGTGGTCGCAGGTCGACTCTGCTGTTCGACGTGCAAGCCGATCCTGGTCAGCTCGAGCCAGTCACCTCAACTGAGATCGAAGCACGAATGATTCGTCTTATGCTCTTGGAGATGGCTCGCAACGAGTGCCCGCCGGAGCAGTACGAGCGGCTAGGTCTGCCCGAGCCTCGCCGGATTGGGTCCGGGCATGATGATACTGCGATAGAAATGCCGAGCGATGAGGCCATTGCCGCGGCCTGTGTTTTAGCATCGGCTGAAGGACTAACCGCAGCAGAGCATGGCGGCGAAGGACAACCCAAAATGCCATTCCCTGCATGGGCGCAGGAAGCTGCGTTTCCAGACAACCTTCGATTGCTTCCGCAATACGAAAATCCGCAATCTAAATCCTGAAAGAAAACCCAGGTGGGAACAGACGCTGGGGTCTTTATGTCTGTGGATGCCCGTGGCGCTAAACGTCGCAGTTAGATAGCAGACAAGGCGAGTTTGACCCTGCCAAGGCTTGCATCGAGATGGACATTGCGTACCGTAGATAAATCCCTGTCGTAATTAAACGCCCTGGCGGTGATTATCTGATCCTATGAGTCGTAGAAAGTCTGATCGAGTGAGGAAATGCTATGAGTTCTATTGAAGTTCCTGTGATCGCCGGAGACGGTATTGGCCCTGAAATTACGGCAGCGGTGCTGAAGGTCGTTGACGCGGCAGTCGAACGAAATGGTGCCAGCTTGAAGTGGGTGCCGGTAACCGCAGGACTCAGTGCACTGGATGAGGGCAGCGAGTTGATCCCCCAGAGTACGTTGGATGAAATTGCCCGCTGCAGGGTCGCGCTTAAAGGCCCTTGTACGACCCCCGTGGGCGAGGGGTTTACTTCCATTAATGTGAAACTGCGTAAAACGTTCAATCTATACGCCGCCGTTCGCCCAGTGCGCAGCATGCCTGGCGTAGAAACCCGCTACAAAGACGTCGATCTGATCATCATCCGCGAGAACACCGAAGGTCTCTATAGCGGTGTCGAAAATGAGGTCACTCCCGGCGTCGTAATGAGTATGAAGGTTGCATCCAAGGAGGCGTGTCAACGCATCGCGACCTGGGCTTTTCGTTTCGCCAATCGGCGGGAGCGTAAAAAAATCACCGTGTTGCATAAAGCCAACATTATGAAACTTACTGATGGGCTGTTTTTGAAGTGTGCCTCCGACGTGCATGCCAACGATTATCCAAACCTGGCTTTTGAATCCACCATCATTGATGCGGGCTGCATGAAGCTGGTGCAGGATCCCTCCCAATTTGATGTGCTGCTGCTCGAAAATCTATACGGCGACGTCATCAGCGATTTGTGCGCGGGACTGGTAGGCGGCTTAGGGGTTGTGCCTGGTGCCAATATTGGCCAAGACCTCTCAATCTTTGAAGCCGTTCACGGTAGTGCCCCGGACATTGCAGGCCAAAACATCGCTAACCCTCTGGCACTGCTGATGTCTTCAGTGATGATGCTTAACTTCTTGGCGGAAACCCGGCAAGCCCCGGAGCTTCGGGCCGGCGCAGAGTTAATCCGCAAGGCCTATGACGCTTGCCTGATCAGTGGCGAAAAGACACGCGACCTAGGCGGCGAACTGGGCACCTCTGAATTTGCCGACGCGGTCATCGCCCGCCTTTGAGGTTTTCCTCGCCAAACTGTTTGATTATATCGAGAACTGGCCTGAGTTTTTCGCCCATGGCCGTTGGCAGGTACTCATAGCGAGCAGGCTTGTCATGGTATTGATGGCGTTTGAGCAAACCGCAAGCCACCAATTTTTTTAGGCGAGACGAAAGCAAGTTAGTCGGTATGCGTTCAGAGCTGGTGGAAAAGTCGGCGAAGGTTTTGCGCTCAAAAAACAGCACATCGCGCATGATTAATAACGTCCATTTGTCCCCCAGCAGATCCAGTGATCGGCAGACAGGACAGGTCGATCTGTACTCGACAGTCCTGGGTTCAGATTCAGTTGCCATTAGCTACTCCTGAAACGCGCCACGCCCCTAGTTTAAGCGCACCCATCATGGTGGCGCCATAGACCAGCATAGAGGCGGCTGCCGCATAAAATACACTTTGCACTGCAAGATCGGTGTAGCTCATGAGCATTAGCGCGCCGCCGATGGCGACAACAAAGCGCAAGCAAAGAGTGATGACCGGCCAGCGCATGGCGCTTGCGCCCTGAGAGCCAAAGTACAGCACCAAGCCTATGCCGTAGAATGAAAAACACGGTCCAACAACTTGTATGTAACGCTGCGCGGTGTCATAAACCACAGGATCTGAGGTGAAGTAAGGAATCCATGCGTTTGGAAACAGGGCCAACACCAATCCGATGATGCCTGCCATAAGCGCTGCGCCAAAGCCGCCGACCCAGCCGATGGTTTCTGCACGCTGCACATCCCCCGCGCCAATACCAATCCCTACTAAGGAGGTCATGGCAGCGCCAATGCCAAAGACAAGGGGGATCATCAAAAACTCGATGCGCGAGCCGATGCCATAGCCCGCCAGGGCTTCCTCGCCGAACCGCCCGACAAAGGCGGTGAGCAGCACGATGGTCAGCACAGTGAGCACGGGCGAGATCGAGCCGGGCAGGGCGACGCCCAAAATGTCATCAAACAGTTCTTTGCGAAAACGCAGAGCCGATAGGCGCAGCCGGATGGCGCCACTGCCGGAGGCCAGATGCAACAACATGACCGCGCTGAGCAGTAGCGCCGATACGATGGCAGATATGGCGGCACCGCTGATACCCAGACCGGGTAAGCCAAATGCACCAAGAATCATTGCACCAGACAATGGTATTTGCAGTATGGCGCTGAGCGCCATCATCGCAGCAGGAAAACGCATGTTGCCCATGCCGCGAAAAACCGCACTGATGACACCTACCAGCCACAAACAGATACCGCCGGTGAACAAGATCAGGCTGTAGCCTATGGCCTGTTCGAGAATCTCACCGGTACCGCCCATGAAGCCGAGGAAGCGGTCGCCAACCAATAGAAATAGTGCCAAAAGCAGTAAGGAGCCGGCCCCCGCCAAGGCGATGGCGTGCCAAATCAGATTCTCTGCTCGAGCAAGGTCTCCGGCACCGAGCGCGCGCGCGATGGCCGAGGCCACTGCGCCGCCCATGGCACCGCCCGATAGCGTCTGCGTCAGCATCAGCAGCGGAAACACCAGGGCGACGGCGGCAAGGGACAAGCTACCTAGTCGCCCGATAAACCAAATTTCCGCCATGCTCACGCTGGCATGAATTAAGAAGGCGAGACTGTTGGGTGCGGACATTTTGACAAGCAGAGGTATTGGCGGGCCGGTAAGCATTTGTTTGGAGCGGTCGTCCATGACGGTTCCCAGATTAGTAACTTGCTTTTTTAAAGCCATTGCTTTAAAAATGCAAGCGACTGCCCGAAAAAACTGCAATTTATGCTGTCGTGCCAAGCGTTGCTGCAAAACGGTCACAGAGCTGGTCAGCAGGGTGAGGGAGAATAAAAAGAACGGAGAGACCACGGTGAGAATGTCCTTACTCGCGATGCTGCTATTTGTCGCCCCGCATGGGCTGGCGGAGAGAGCGCTAGTCGTGGGCAGTTTTGCCGACCCCACAAACGCCGCCGCCGAGGCTTCACGCTTGCGCCAAGGGTCCACCATGAGCTTTCAAGTGGTACCCGGGGAAAAAGCAGGCCGTCCTCTGTATCGCGTCATCGTGCCGTTGTCTGACCAACCCGCCGCGGATATTAAAAAACGCCTGCAGCCATTGGGTGTACAGGGTAGTTGGACCATCGACGTACCCGTGGCCAAGGCAGTGCCTGCGCAGATGGGTCAATCAACGACGATGACAAGACAACCAGTGGCGATTGGCACTCCTGTAGAAGACCAGCAGACTATCGTACGTTCGGCGCCACAGACATCCGTTCGGGCATCGCCTGAAGCTGCGCAGCCCGAGGACTTCGGCGACGTCAAAACGGTGCGCCTTGATTCGTTTTCCAAGGACGTCAGTATTTTGGTGCCTCAACGCGCTGAGAGCGATGTGTCCATCAATATCGACGGGCGCGTGGACGAGAGTATCTGGGCCCAGCTCCCTGGCTACGACAACATGCTGGTGATGAATCCGGACACGCTAGAGCAGCCGCGCTATGAGACCGATGTGCGTTTGTTCTACACCGACAAGGGTTTGTATATCGCTGCGGTGATGCAGCAGCCCAAGGAGACGCTGGTATCTCGACTTTCCAGTCGTGATCAATTCCTCAATCGCGATGAGTTTGGCGTAACCCTGGATACCTCGGGTCAGGGCCTTTACGGCTATTGGTTTGCGAGCAGCCTAGGCGGCTCTATGATGGACGGCAAGGTTGCGCCGGAGCGTCAATTCTCCCGAGAATGGGACGGTCCATGGGCCTCGGCCACTGTGCAGCTGGAAAACGGCTGGAGCACTGAGATGTTTCTACCTTGGTCGATGATGACCATGGGGCCGGTTGATGAAGCTGGTGAGCGTCGATTTGGCTTTTTCTTTATGCGCAATGTCGCCTACCTAGATGAACGCTGGAGCTGGCCGGCGCTGCCGTTTACCTCCAAACGCTTCATGTCGGCGCTGCCGAGCATGCGTTTGCCCCAGGTGGAATCGAAGCAGCAGGTCGCGTTTTTTCCCTATGTTTCGGCGGCTCAGGATGAGATCTATGGTGAAGACGAATACCGAGTAGGCGCTGATTTTTCTTGGCGACCGTCGTCAGATTTGCAGGTGACGGCTTCCATTAATCCGGACTTTGGCGCGGTGGAGTCCGACGACGTGGTGGTCAACCTGACTGCCTTCGAAACGTTCTTTCCCGAGAAGCGGTTGTTCTTTTTAGAGGGGCGAGAAGTCTTCAGCACGACGCCGCGCAGTCAGCCCGCAGGCGCGAGTCCCGCTGGGATCGGTTCCCGGCAAACCTCGTCAACCTTCACCGGTGAACCGACCACACTGCTCAACACGCGCCGAATTGGCGGTGCCGCGCGAGTCGACGTACCTGATGGTCTTAGCGTACCGGGCGCCGAACTTGGGCGACCAACGGACTTGCTCGGGGCGGCCAAGTTGACGGGCCAAAAGGGTGCCTTTCGCTACGGCCTTCTCGGCGCTTTGGAAGATGACGCGGTGCTGCGTGGGACTGTGTCTGAGGGCGAAAACGCTGGCGAGCGAGCCTATCTAACAGCCAAGGGGCGAGAGTTCGGTGTGGCACGACTGCTTTACGAGCAAACTGGGGATGGGCGGCGCTCTATTGGTTACCTCGGCACCATGACGCGGTACGCGGACGGCGACGCTGTCGTGCATGGTATCGATGGTCATTGGCTGAGCAAGAGTGGCGCTTGGCGCGTCGACTCCCAACTGGTGGGCAGCGATGTTGACCATGTCGTCGGTTACGGCGGGTTCAGCGATGTGACCTATGTGCCTCGTCAGGGTGTATCACACGCGCTGCAGCTGGAGTATTTGGACAAGAAACTCGATATCAGCGATTTAGGGTATATCCGCCGCAACAATGTCATGGGTACCAAGTATATTTATAGCTGGTCGACGGGGCGGGGTCTTGAGCGTCTGCGCGCGAAACGTCGCTCGGTGATGCTGGTGCACTCGTTTAACTTAGATGGTCAGCTCGAGCGGGCCGGCTATTTCTTTCGTAACAGCTGGACGTTCAAGAATCTCAGCGAAATTCGCACCGAATTTGATTACTTCCCCGAGCGTTGGGACGACCGGAACAGCTTTGGTAACGGCGCCTTTAAGACCCATGACAGAATCGTCGCCGAGATAGGGTTCGGTACCAACACTTCTAAGTCCTTGTCATTTAGCGCACTCGTCGGCGTGCGGCAGGAAGAGCTCAGCGACTGGACCACACGGACTTCCCTTGGCCTGACCTACCGGCCATCGGATCGCTTTTCTTTAGATGTTGATCTGAACTACTTTGATCGCAAAGGCTGGTTGCTCCATGACGAGGGTGCACTGATGGCGACCTACGACGCGTCGGACTTTCAGCCGCGTGTCGGTATGGATATTTTCCTCACGGCAAAGCAACAGATTCGCTTTTCGCTGCAATGGGCTGGCATTCGCGCCACTCGGACGGGCTTCTACCAAATCCCTGGACACGAGGGTGATTTGATCAGCATCACTGACCCTATAGGCGCTGGCCTAGTGACTTCCACGAAGGGCGACTTCGCGCTGTCGCGCCTGACCTCGCAGTTGCGCTACCGCTGGGAAATCGGTCCTTTATCTGACTTGTTTGTCGTCTATACCCGGGGTAGCAATCTGCCAGGTCGGGTCGATGACAGTTTTGATGACTTATTCGATGATGCGTTGCGCGAGCCGGTGATAGATGTCTTTGTGGTGAAGCTGCGCTATCGCTTTGGTAACTGATCTCCCGGCAAGCGTTGCGCGCCTTTTGTCTGCCTTTTTCAATGTGACTGTGATCCAGGTCTAAGGGTTTCTCGGCAAGTCTTTGGCGCAGGTGCTTGAGTTGCCTCGGCGTTAACGCTATACCGGAACAAGATTTCTGATCGATGTTCGGCATAGGGTTCTCATCATGACTTACTTCAGACAACGTCCTTTTTTCCTTCCCACCTGGGCGGTGTTTTTCGCCCTGCTGCTGGGAGCGGCAAACAGTCTCGCCAATGACTCAGCGCCCATCTTACAGCCCGGGCCTCCGGGTGAGGATGGCCAGCTACTCACTGCAGCCCAGGCAGTGGAGATTACCGATACCAGTTATTCGCCGGATGATGTGGTGTTCATGCAGGACATGATTGTGCATCACCAGCAAGCCCTGGATATGGCGCTGTTGGTGGAGGCGCGGACGAATCGAGCCGCGCTAGGCGATATTGCCGGCAGGATCAAGGCATCTCAGAGCGATGAAATTGATTTCATGCAGGGCTGGCTGCGCGACCGCGATGAAATACCAGGGTTGGTGGCAGTACAAGCCATGACCGATGGCCACGAACCAGAGCACGAAGGCGCGCACCTGGGTGGGCATCCTCAGTCCCATGGGACGATGGCAGGTATGGCGACCCCAGAGCAAATGGCGGAGCTGGCGGCCTCTGACGCCACAGCTTTCGACAGGCTCTTTTTGCAGCTGATGATCGCGCATCATGAAGGTGCCGTAGACATGGTCGAGCACCTACTGGATCAGCCTGGGTCCGCCTATGACCCGGTGCTTTACGAATTTATTGGTGATGTCAAAAATGATCAGTTGGTTGAGATAGAGCGCATGCATGCTCTACTGATCACCCTTTCCGAAGATCCGCGAGCAAATCTGACAGCCGGTCTTTATGACGCTGGAATCGCGATCAAAAATCTCCGGCTCGTCAGTACCCAGACAAAGCCTCCAGGGTTTGTAGACCCGAATAATCCGGAGGAAAAACCGAAGGCCCTAATGCCTGAGAGCGATGAAAAAACCGAAATTGAGTCCGGTGTTGAAGCAGACGCAGAGGGCCCCTCTGACGGACTTGCCGAAGAACCTAAGCGCAAGCCGGTCGAAGCGAGATCTGATCAGCGTTATCCAATGCTCAGTTTCTCGAATACCGATATGGCCTTCGTAGGCGATACGCTCATTGCGGGTAATTACCACGGTTTTAACCTTTACGACATCGCCAACGAGGGCACTCCCGAGCTCATCAGCTCAGTAGTCTGCCCAGGTGGTCAGGGTGATGTCTCTGTCGTGGGAGACTTGCTGATAATGTCGGTGCAGGAAACGCGCAGCCGTCTGGACTGCGGGCTGCAGGGTGTATCGCAAGACGTGAGCGACGAGCGATTTCGCGGCATACGTATATTTGATATCGCCGATTTGAAAAATCCAAGACAAGTAGGGGCAGTACAAACCTGTCGGGGTTCTCATACGCATTCGGTGGTCGCTGGGCCTGGCGAAGATGGCAAGATCATCGTGTACAACTCAGGTACCTCGAGCATTCGTGAGCGCGACGAGATGGAGTCTTGTTTCGATGAGTCCCCCGGTGACCCGCGTACCGCGCTGTTTCGCATCGACGTCATCGAAATACCCTTAGATAACCCTGCCGCGTCAAAAATTGTGGCAAGTCCTGCGGTATTCGCCGACGAAGAAACGGGTGCGTTGGCAGGATTATGGCGTGGTGGTGATCATGGTGAAGAGACCCAAGACACCCGCGCCACGGACGAATGCCACGACATTACCGTGTTTCCGGCCCTGAATATCGCCGCAGGGGCGTGTTCAGGGAACGGTATTTTGTTCGATATTTCGGATCCCATGAATCCGACGCGTATCGACGTGGTCTCGGATTCAGGATTCGCTTATTGGCACTCCGCCACCTTCAACAATGATGGTACCAAGGTACTGTTTACCGATGAGTGGGGCGGCGGTGGCCGTCCACGCTGCCGCGCCTACGACCCGCTGGATTGGGGTGCTGATGCCATTTACGACATTGTTGACGGTAAGCTCGAATTCAGTAGCTACTTCAAAATTCCGGCTCCGCAGCTAGAGCAGGAAAATTGCGTCGCTCATAACGGTTCCATCGTGCCGGTGCCCGGACGCGACCTCTTTGTGCAGGCATGGTACCAAGGTGGTATGTCCATTATTGACTTCACCGACTCGGCGAATCCCGTCGAAATAGCCTACTTCGATCGTGGTCCTATCAATGCGGAAGAACTGGTTACCGGCGGCTTCTGGTCAACCTACTGGTACAACGGGTTGATCTATGGCACTGAAATCATTCGGGGTCTCGACGTGTTCGCACTGACTGCGAGCGAATTTTTGTCCGATAACGAAATCGCCGCCAGCAACCTAGCTGAACAGGGCGGTATCTTTAATCCCCAGCAGCAGTTTCCAGTAACCTGGCCGGCGCATCCTTCCGTCGCCCTGGCTTACGTTGACCAGCTGGAACGGGCAAGTGACGAATCCCCAGGCTATTCGGCATTAAGAGGGGTACTGGAACAGGCTCTGAATCGTTATGGCACCGGCGGTATCGTAGTGTCAGATAACCCGCTGGCCCAGCGGTTAAGCGAGATGGCGTCGGAGCTCGGCAGTTCCCAGCAAGTTTCTGCTCTCAGGCGTCAGCTAGCGGCAATTGCCGATAGTCTTAGATAGGTATTGCGCGGATAACCACGGAGTCGCCATTTAGCCAAGCCCAGATCAATACCCTGCGGCTTGGCCGTCCTTACGCATTTCCGTGGCGCCGATGTACGTTCCGCTCTCGGGATCTTTATAAATGGCCTGATAGCCGCCGAACATGACGCCGTTTTCTACGACTTTCACGTTGTGGCCCATATCTTTGAGCCTCTGAATGGCGTCGGCGCTAAAGCCTGGCTCCACATGCAGTACACCTAAGAAATCCCCATCCAGTTCGCCAGTGGGTTGGCTGCCGCCACTGTGGTTGATGCGTGCTGCGTCACCTGCTTCCTGAACGTTCATGCCATAGTCGATCATATTCACCAGTATCTGCATATGACCTTGGGGTTGCATGGCGCCCCCCATAAGCCCAAAGCTCATCAGCGGTGCTCCGTCTTTTAGGACAAAGGCCGGAATAATGGTGTGAAAGGGGCGTTTGCCTGGCGCATAAACATTGGCGTGATTGGAGTCTAACGAAAATAGTTCGCCGCGATCCTGCAGCATAAAGCCCAGGCCATCTGGCACTAAGCCAGAGCCCATGCCGCGATAGTTGGATTGAATTAGCGAGACCATCATGCCGTCCTTGTCCGCCGCGGTCAGATAGGTGGTATCTCCCGCCTTGGCAAAGGTGTAGTCCCCGGGGAGCGGTTTAGCGATGGCGCGGTCTGGCTGAATCAAGTTGAACCGGGCTTTGCCATAGGCTGGAGAAAGTAACCATTCCTCGGGGATGTCAGCAAAGTCGGGATCGGCGTAGTACTTGGCGACATCCTCGTAAGCCAGGCGCTTGGCCTCGGTCAAATAATGCAGCACGCGGGCATCGCCACGGGGCCATTGGTTGAGCTCAATATTGTTCAGAATGTTGGCCATTTGCAGCGCCGCGTAACCCTGGCTATTGGGCGGAAGTTCGCACAGCTCCACGGTGCGGTAGGGTACGCAGGCTGGCGTTACCCACTCACTGCGGTGGGCCTGGAGGTCCTCAAGGGTGAGATCGCCCCCGATGCGTGCCATGTAGGCGGCGATAATTTTGGCAAGCTCACCGCGATAAAAAGCCTCCCGGCCATTATCGGCTAGGGCTTGATAGGTGCTGGCCAGATCTGGATTGCGAAATGTCTCGCCGGCTTTCGGGGCCCTCGGCGTAAAGTAAGTGGACTTGGCATTGCCAAATTCTTGAATCTGCGCTGCACGACGATTGAACGACTTTTCGGCACGGTTGAAGTAATAGGCGATCACTGGCGATACCGGAAACCCCTCTCGAGCGTAGCGAATAGCTGGAGCTAAGACCTGCTGCATTGGCAGGCGGCCGAAGCGTTCGTGTAGCTCAAACCAGCCATCGACGGCCCCAGGTACGGTTACCGGCAGATGCCCCAAGGGCGGAATGGTTTTGCTGCCGTCGAGCTTTGCTACCAGCTCCGCTAATGAACGACCTTGCGGACTTCGACCAGACGCATTCAGGCCATGGAGCTGCTGGGTTTTGGGATCCCAAATGATGGCAAACAGATCACCGCCAATACCGTTACCGGTCGGTTCCATGAGACCTAGAGCCGCGTTGGCGGCAATGGCTGCATCAGCGGCGCTGCCACCGGCTTTAAGGATATCCAGCGCGATTTGGGTGGCCAGTGGCTGTGCGGTAGCGGCCATACCGTTGGCCGCATAAACCGGACTGCGAGACCATGGTTCACCGACGGGCCGCCCGCCCGCACGAATCTCGGCGACGGGGTTTTGTGAGTCGGCAGATTGCGTGACTTCACCCGAAGCAATGCTCGTAAGTATGGCGAGACAGGCGGTAACAGCAGAGAGCAGTAAGTGTCTTATCGTCATAAATGAAAAACCAGATGGCTTGCGAACGGTGATCGAATGGTAGCGCGGTTAAAAATTTGTGGCAGCGGTGTTTTGTTCGACGGCGCTGCTCAGTTTGCGGTTTGGCATGGTGTGGTGAGCGATTTTTCGGCTAGTCTTGGCGGCAGAGCGCTGTGCAGCGACCAAGCGTCGTGCACTAAACGGCGACAATAAAAATCGATGGAGAGTCGAATGCCCAACAAATCACTGATCTGCCTTTACGCGGCAGTCTATATCGCGCTCTTTGCCACCGCCTACTTGGCAGGCTGATGTTGCGTCGCGTGGTTGCACTGAAACATCGGGAAAGCAACCAATCTCGCGTCCGTGCGTAGAGCGCCAAGCAAGTGTGAATGCTGCCTGCGCGGGGTTGAGCTGACCTTCCACCATCTCATTCCCAAAAAGGCACATCGGCGCAAACGCTTTAAGAACAGCTACAGCAAGAGGCAGCTGAATGCCGGCGTGCATGTCTGTCGACTGTGCCATCGAGGTATTCACCGTCTTTACGATGAACTCACCCTAGCGCGAGACTTCAACACCCTAGAGCAGCTCCTGGCAGACGAGGCCCTCGCCAAGCATTTTGCTTGGGTTAGCAAGCAAAAGGAGCAAAAAGACAGTCCAGACTGGCTTTAGGCTTTGCGTGCGCTACTAAAAGTGGGCTTGCGTTTCTCAAGGAATGCCTTTGCGCCCTCTCGCATATTTTTCGGAATCAGTACTGCCTGGTGCTCCATTTCCAGAGCCAGCTGTCGCTCAAACGTATTGTCTACGGCCACATCGAGGGTATCTCGGATGCGCACGCTCGCATCAGGCGAGGCGTTTTTCAGCATGTCGGTGAGTGCTTGGGTAGCCGAATCCAGGGCTTCGTCGTCCAGAGCCTGCCAGATCATCCCCCAGTTTTCGGCTTGGCTCGCCGAAATACGCTCACCGGTGAGAGACATACCCAGGGCCCGAGCCCGGCCAATGCGCCGGGGTAAGCTCCAGGTGGTGCCCATGTCTGGAACAATGCCTAAATTGGGGCCGAAGGTTGCGACGAAGAATGCGCTTTTAGCGGCTATGGTGATATCACAGGCCAGCGCCAAACCAAGACCGCCGCCGGCGGCAGCACCGTTGACCCTAGCAATCGTAGGCACCGGACAATTTTTGAGTGCAGCCAGGGCGTTGTTGAAAGGGTCGTCGTCGGCCCCGGTAGTTTGGCCGACATTGTCGTCGCGATCGGGGTCTGGATTGGCGACCTGCTGAAGGTCAGCTCCCGCGCAAAAACCGCGCCCAGCGCCGGTAATGACGACGACTCGAACGCTCTCGTCTTCATCAACCTGCTTTAACGCATCGCAAATACCCTGCATCAGAGCGTTGGTCATGGCGTTTAGGCGGTCCGGTCGATTTAACGTCAGCCAAGCAACGCCCTCTTCGGCGCGATACAGCACGTTTGGATTACTCATAAGCCTCTCCCCTGCTTTTTTGAATTCACCGGTAAGCGCCTCGACGTGAGCGAGGCGCGTCATCATCGATACATTGACGAACGCTCGCTATTGAGGCAACTGTCGGGCAAGAAATGTTTGTACGACCTTGCCGGGGGGGTTCGCTTGGAATTTGCCCATAAAGGCAGTCCATTTCGCGCTTGGGGTATCTTGCAATTTCCCCCAGTCCGCCCAGCTGTCAAAAGACATTACGTAGTGCAAACGGCCGAGTTGATCGACGTTAACAGAGATGCTCACCCCATCAGCTTGATGAATGGCGGCAGCTTCCATGGCCTTGGTCATCATATCGGCGGAGCGACCTTCATAGGATTCCCAGATAAATACGTTATAAACGCTGCCTGGCTCGCCGGGCAGTGGCTGGTTCAGCATGAAGCTGTCTAACTGCACAGCGCTCGGGTTGGTCGAGTAGCCTTGCACAAAGGCCTGCATGTCTGCATCTGCAGCAGCCTTGGCCTGGTATGCACCCCACTGTGCCCAGTCCTCGAATGCCATCGCAAAATGTAGACGCCCGCGAGAGTCAACGGCGGTCACAGCTTGCATGCCCAGCTTTTTGTTCAACTCAACAGCCTTGGCGGCGGTAGCCATCATTTCTGCGGACTTACCCGGCAGGGCCTCCCACAGGGTGACGTGGGTGACGGTAGCCACAGCCATGCTGGGCAGCAGTATGAGCAGTCCCGCTAAGAGTTTGATTTTTGACATGCCCATTCCCCTTATTGTTATTGATGTTTTCGTTGCTGATATTTTTTGTTGGTGAATTATCGGCGAGAACGGCAAGTGACCCTAACCTTAATACCCGCGCCGCCGTCGTTACCATACGACAAGGCGTACATTTTTTCTGCACAAATTCGCCTGGTTCACGTAAATTTGAAGGGGCTTCGGGCGGGTGTGAATCCTCATGTTGCCCCCTGGCAGCGGCTGGGAAAGAACAAACGAACCCGGAAGCGATGACAACGCAAACAATAAGAACAGGGGATAGATATGAAAACGTTGATTTTAGGTTTACTGATGCTTGGCGCCAGTGCGACTGCTCTGGCAGATGATCATGGCGGCGGTGGCGATGTGGTCGCCATGCAAGCGTACTACTGCACATTGAATGACGGGAAGGATATGGCTGACGTGGATAAAGCGCTTGGACCATGGAGAAAGTGGAAGGAGCAAACCAACTACAACGGCTGGACTGCGGAGCTAACGCCACAATTTGATATCCGAAACGACTACGACTTTTACTGGCTAAACTTTCTACCCTTCGGCGATATGGCCGCAGTGCTCGACAGCTGGGCGACTGAAGGCGCAGCCGCTCAGCGGGCCATAGACAGCGTGTCGACCTGTAAGGCTGCGCTCTATGGAAGCCGCCTCAAGTTTCCCATGGTCGACGAGTCTGATTTACAGCAAACCTCTGTGGTGAACATTGACAGCTGCACGCGCAAAGATGGCGTCGACATGGATACATTGATGGCACGCCACGCAGAATTCGTGGCTTCCTCTGAAGCGGCTGAGGCAAATTATATCTGGAATGTGGTCTGGCCCATGGCCGGTGTGCCGAGCATCATGCCCAACGGTGCGGAGCGAATTGATTTTGCCAACATGTTCTGGTTCCCAAATCTGGCTTCACAAATGGCTGCATTGGATAGCGAAGCAAATGGCGAGTTCCGAATGTTGCGAAAGACCTATCTGCAGTCCTTTGCCGATTGTGATGATCGTAATACCTTCGCAGTGAAAATTTTGAGCGTTCCTAATCGCCCCTGGAACTAGTGCCTACCACTGGCAGCTCTGAAAATCAGGGCTGCCAAATATCGATAACCCAAATGATGGTCGAAATAACGCAGAAAGCCGCCCCTAGCACCATGGGATAAACCCTTGGCGGATGTTGGATAGCAGACGGTATTTCGGAAGACTCATTCAACTCTGCTTGAACCGCGGGCAGCACCAGGTGCCCAGTGCCAATGAGGGTTATTGCCACAACAAAACCAATGACATTCCACCACAGCCAAGATACGTCGGGCAGTAGCCACGCTACCAAGGCGTTGGCCGCTAGGCCGCTCGCGAACCCTGCGAGTGCGGTGATTTGTGATGTATGGCGCCCCAGGATCGCGGCACTCACCAGTGCCAGCAGCGGGCCGTTCACCATGGAGCCTACCTTGTTCACCGCTTCCAGCACCGTTGGCGCTATTTGTTCCACCTGAAAGGCAAACGCCACGGCGAATATGCCCCAGAGTACTGTGCACAGTTGGCCCAGTCGCAGCAGCGACCTTGGTTTGGGGTCGGTCAAACGAGGGCGAATAAAGTCTTCAACAGTCACCGCTGACAAGCTGTTTAACGCGGAATCGATAGAGGACATGGAGGCCGCGATGAGTCCCACCATGATTAGGCCAACAAACCCTGGCTGGAAGTAGGACAGCACAAAGGTTGGAAAAACCAGGTTTAGGTTTTTGCTGCCAGCCTCGGTGTCTGGCAGGCGCTCAATGATCTGCGGGTCAATGGCCGCTAGAGCAGCAAGCCCCAAGCCCAAAAAGCAGTAGAGTAGGACGATGGGGAATCGGCACAGCCCGTTCAGCAGGAGTACTTGAGCGGTTTCTGATTCGCTGCGCGCCGCCAAGATACGCTGGGCCTGACTTTGATCGCAGCCATAGTAGGCGGCGTAAAGGAATATCCCCCCGATCAACATAGGCCAGAAGCCGTAGTCCTGCCCGGTTAACCCCCAATCATTGACCAACGTTTGGGTGCGTTCGGCGGCGCTGAAGTCCCAGGCGATCAGATCGCCAATGAAAAACAGGGCATAGATGACTGCGCCCACGAGTAGCGCCAGCTGCACAACGTCGCTGATGACCACGGCGGTAAGGCCGCCGAAGTAGTCGTAGAGCAGCGTGGCAATCATCAAAAGGGCCACGGCGCTAACAAAACCGATATCTAAAATCAGTGCGATTACCAGGGCACTGCCATAGATGGTCACCGCAGTCGCCACGCCTCGAAACAGTAAAAAGCATGCAGCGGCGGTGAGACGTGTGGTTCGACCTATGCGCTGCTCAAGAATTTCGTAAATGGAGGTAATGCCGAGACGGCGTGCAGGCAGCATGAGCCAGAGTAACGCCAGCATTGCCAGCGGCACTGCCAGTTCGTACTGCAGCCAAATCATTCCGCCACCGGCCACAAAGCCAACAAAGGCGGGGGCACCCAGTAAGCTGTTGGTAGAGCACTGGGTCGCGATAGTTGAAGCCGCCAATGTCTTGGCAGAAAGGTTGTGGCCGCCGAGAAAGTAATCCTCGGACGATGATTGTTTTCGGCTTAGGTACACGGCCAGGCACAACATACCCGCCAGGTAGGTCCAAATGACGATCCAGTCTAGGCTCTGCATTCATCGACTCCGAAACTCGGTTTTTTTTGCGCCATAACTCCGGCAAAACTTGCCCAATGGTAGTGGTTTGAGCCAATATCAATATGCATTGATTGAAACACTGAGCGGGGAGAGACCGCACAGTGTGACGGGCCCTTCAGACAACAGTTATCGCGAACCTCGTGCAGCGATACACGCGCCCTTGACGACAATGCCTCGCATCGATGATCAACCAAGGATTGCCTTTGAACAGGCCTGCCAACCCAACCGCTATTGCGTCTGCGCCTGCCAATATCGAGGCTATCGACTATGAAGTGATGTCGTACCTGATTCAGCTGTACGGCACGGAGCAGGGCCAACGCATGCATCAGGATTTGCGCGAAATGGCCAGTCAGGCGGCGGGTGCGGTGGCAAAGCAGCAAAAACCAGTCCTCGCATCGGCCACTGCCGAGGCTATTTTGATTTGCTATGGCGACGGCGTGCAAAGGTCGGGCACGATGCCGTTGCAAGCGCTTGCCCAGTTTGCCCAATCCCATCTCGACGGTGTGGTCAGCGGCATTCACATTTTGCCGTTTTTCCCTTCCTCCTCCGATGATGGGTTCGCCGTGGTCGACTACGAGAAAGTACGAACTGATCTCGGTGACTGGCCAGATGTTCAGGACTTGGCGAGGGGTTTTGACTTGATGGTAGATCTGGTGATCAACCACTGCTCGCGAGAGCATATTTGGTTCACCGACTACATAACCAATGCGGCCCCGGGCAAAGATTATTTTCACGAGCAGACACCTCATCCTGATCTTAGTCAGGTGCTGCGTCCGAGGAATTCGCCTCTGCTCACCGAAGTGCATACACGCGAGGGGGTTAAGCGCATCTGGACCACATTCAGTGAAGATCAGGTGGATCTGAACTTCGCGAACCCCGATGTGCTTATGGAGTTCGCCAGAATACTGTTCTTTTATGCCAGAAACGGTGCCCGCTATATTCGACTCGATGCCATCGCGTATTTGTGGAAGCGAATTGGCACTACCTGCATGAGCCTGCCTGAAACACATATGGTGGTGCGCATCTTGCGTGGTTTGATCGACGTACAGGGGATGCCGCTGACTTTGATCACTGAAACCAACGTGCCGCATGAAGAAAATGTCAGTTACTTTGGAGAAGGTAACGAGGCACATTGGGTCTATCAGTTTTCTTTGGCGCCCCTGCTGCTGTACAGCTACCTGCTCGGGGATGCCAGAGCCCTGGTGGCCTGGACTGAGGGATTGACTCCTGCGCCTAGCGGCTGTAGCTATTTCAACTTTATCGCCTCTCATGACGGCGTCGGCCTGCGTCCTCTTGAGGGACTGCTGGAGGATTCCGAGATTGAGCAGTTGATCGACGTCGTACACCAGCGCGGGGGCTTTGCCTCGATGCGCAGCACGCCAAGTGGTGAAGAGCGTGTGTATGAACTGAACATCGCCTTGTTCTCAGCCTTTGGTGGCAGCGCCGGTGACATCGATGCCTATGTTGCCGCTCATCAGCTGCTGATTGCCTATCAAGGCGTGCCGGGTTTGTACCTCAATGCGCTGCTTGGCAGCATGAATGATGTCAAACAGATGGAAATTACCGGGCGTACGCGTTCGATTAATCGCGGTAGCTGGAGTGCTGAAGAATTGGCTGAGCGCTTGGCGGATCCTGAGAGTCTGAACGCGAGGATTTTTGATCGCCTGTCCCAAAGCCTCAAAATCCGCGCGGATCAGCGGGCGTTCGCGCCAACCGCCCGGCAGAGGTTCGTGGAGGGTGGTAAGGGTCACCTGATGTTCCTACGTTCCGATGAAAAGCAGCGACTATTGATTGTGGCTTCCTTTTCCGCAGAGCCGCAGAAAATCGACTGGCCGAGCGGGCTGTCGATGTCATCGGCCACGGCGAAGGATCTGCTCACCAACGTTCCTCACGCTGCGGATCAACCCCTATCGCTGGCTTCGCATCAAGTGCTTTGGCTCGAACTCGGCTGATACCTGTGGTGAAAGCTCGGTCAGGCGGAGCGCACGGCGAGCTTTTGCGATTGCGGGCAACCAAAGTCGTCATAATCCTTAGCAGCGATTTCGGCGAGTCGCGCGGGCACCGTTGGACACACGCTTAACACCCGATTCCATGTGGGTACATAGGGTAGTTCTTGGCCCGACTCCAAATAGTCCTGGCCCGATGTCAGTACGTTGTTGGCGAAGGTTTCCACCGCACGTTCTTCAGCATCGCGATCAAAACGCAGTCCGTTGACCACCGCGTCGTTGTAGTAAGACTCGATTAAATCCAGTGCAATGCGCAGATAGGCGGCTTTAACGGTCCTAACAGTCCCGGTTTCAAAAACCGCCCCAAATGTTGCCAGTATTCGGAAAAGAGATGTGGCGATATCTGAACTCATGCGCGATAAGCCCTTTGTCTTATCGTTAGATGAAAGCTCCTGGTGTTTATGATCATAATTGTCTGCGACTTCGATCTGGCAAACTTGCTTGGTGGAGTAGTTGCGATAGACCTCGGTCAAAATACCAATTTCGAGAGCCCAGTCGGCTGGAATGCGCAGAGTTTTAAGCAAGTCGACGCGCATGGCGAACTCGCCTGCCAGCGGATAGCGAAAGCTGTCGAGGTAATCCAAAAAATGCTGCTCTGGAAATACGCGCTTCATCGCCCGCACCAAGGGGGAAACCAACAAACGACTCACCCGCCCATTTAGCTTTCCTTCGGCGACCCGAGCGTAGAAGCCCTTGCAAAAAGCGTAGTTAAACTGAGGATTAGCAACCGGGTATAGCAGGCGAGCCAGCAGGGATCGGTCGTAAGTGGTGATATCGCAATCGTGCAGAGCGACCACTTTAATGTTGGGGAGTGACTGGACGTAGCCGAAGCAGTACCAAACGTTACAGCCCTTACCTAGGTCAATGGGGGCAACGCGGTGTTGCTTTAGCTCGTCTTGAAGCTTTGTCGCGCGAGGACCGTCATTCCACAGCACCGTATGAGGAATTTTCAGACGTGAAAAATACTCAAGCGCGTGAACATATTCTGCCTCGCTGGCCCGATCGAGACCAATCACCACATGTGCCAGATAAGTCGCACCGTTCAGCGCGTCGATAATGTCGCTAAGCGCGTCTTGAGCCAGTTCTGAGTAAAGACAGGGCAGAATCAGCGCCATGGGGCTGTGTTCAGCAAATTGGTGTAGCTCAGCCTCTAACGATTCGAGGGTGCGAGTCTTGAGGTTGTGCAGCGTCGTGACGGTGCCGTTTTGAAAAAAATCACTCAACGTTCGTATGCTCCGTTCGTCTTTGTTTGGGGGCGTCGTTACTGCTCTGCAGCGCCAGCACTTGCTGCAGACTCTGCAGCCACGTTTCGTGGCCAGCCTTTGACGCAAAGTGCAATCTGGGGTGGTCGAAAGGTATGTATTGGCCGGACTTATTAGGAAACAGGACGGCGGTATCGGCCAACGTCATCATGTCTAAATCGTTTTCCGCATCACCACAGGCCACCAGCTCTGGACGGTATTCACCTCGGTTGAATTGCTCGGCGATGCTGAGCATGGCAGCGGCCTTGCTGCAGCGCTTGTCGAGTACGGTCTGGAAAAGACCGCCACTCACCACCTGCAGACCAATGAAGCCGAGGATTTCTCGGAACCGTTCGAGGGATTCCTGCGTATCGGTCCAAATGAGCGGCATGCTTGCTTGGCGCGCCTTAGCCTTGCGCGCTCCCGACTCTGTGAGCCCGGTGCGGCCAGCAATCTCGACAACGCTGATGTCTCTAAAGAGCCTGAAATTAAACAGGTGTTCATCGCGAATGTGGTCGAGTAGATCTGATATTTCTTCTGCCGAACGCCCAATCATCTCGGGAGCGGTCGCCGACGGCCAGCTGAGGCCGCCGCCGTTTTCGAATATGTAGGGAGACGGAAATTTACGGAAGTTGTTCAGCTCCGCCATTTCTACATGTGTTTTGCTGGAGGCCGGAACACACAGACATTCGTTCTGGTGGAGTGAGTCCATGGCATCTGCGGCGGCTTTTAGATCGTATCGCCGATCCAGTAGCGTACCGTCCAAATCCGTGAAAACCAGCCACTTAGCGGAGTAATGTTTCATAATTCCCGGTATGTTGTTCATATCGACTCGTCCCGAAACGCTTATCGATAATCTTCAATTGGGAATAGCAAGACCCGTGCCACCCCGGCCATCGACGCTACTTGTGCGCTTTTATGAGGCAATATGCCTAAAGCCGATGGGTTCGGGCACTTGCCAGGGGCGATTTAGGTGAGAATTGCACTATTTTGGCGCGAACATTCAGGACGAGGTTGGCGGCTTACGTCAATCTGTTGCTCAGGGGACACATCACCGTGTCATATCGATGTCATGGGATTGGCACGTATCTTGATTACCGTGATGATGGGTTAGCCGACTTAACCATAGGGATGCATCGAAGCACCTGGTAGACGGCGAGACTGAAAATCACGAGAAGATGGGAGTCCAGATGAACGTTAAAAAATGCATGTTTCCGGCGGCGGGTTATGGGACACGCTTCCTACCGGCGACCAAGTCCATGCCAAAGGAGATGCTACCCATCGTGAATCGACCGCTGATTGAATTTGGGGTTGAAGAGGCCTGTGAGGCGGGTATGACGGACATCTGTGTGGTTACTGGACGCGGTAAGCGCGCCCTGGAAGATCACTTCGATACTAATTTTGAGCTCGAACACCAGATTGCCGGCTCCTCAAAAGAGGCCGCCTTGGACCAAATTCGTGAACTTACAGAGGCCTGCACTTTCAGCTATACCCGACAGCGAGCTATGCGGGGCCTCGGTGATGCGGTGCTTACCGGGCGAACCTTGGTCGGTAACGAGCCCTTTGGTTTGGTGCTGGCAGACGACCTTTGTCTGAACCTCGCTGGCGATGGTGTGCTGAAGCAAATGAAGGCCTTAGCCGAGACCCATGATTGCTCGGTGATCGCGGTGATGGACGTACCAGACGACCAGGTCAGTAAGTACGGTATCGTGGTGGGTGAGGCCATGGAAAAAAACCTGCTGAAGGTATCCTCCATGGTTGAAAAACCGGCGATAGAAGAGGCGCCATCCAATCTAGCCGTGATTGGTCGCTATGTTTTAGGACCCGAGATTTTCGCGCATATCGAAAACACCGAACCCGGTGCTGGGGGCGAGATCCAGCTCACCGACGCCCTGAACGCCTTAGCCAAGAGCGGCAAGCTGCTGGCCTATCGTTTTGAGGGTCTGCGCTTTGACTGCGGCAGCATCGACGGCTTTGTCGAGGCCACTAATTACTACTATGACAACGTGGTAAACAAAGGCTGATCGCGAAACCCCCTGCCATGGCGCGGGATGATCAGGTGTTGATCACCCCATGGATACGCAATCGCCGATTGGATACTGTTCGACGCAAGGTTTAAAGAAGAACGAAAGCCAGCGTGGCAGTGCTAGGAGAGGCATATGAACAGCGAGAACGCGACTAAGGCTGAGGGGGTACAAAAGCGCAGGGAGGGAGTGAGCGAAACCCAGACAGAGGATATTCGTCCTCGGGCCTTTATCGAGGCTCACGAACGCTTGGATCGTATTTACAGTGAAATTCTGCACCTAGGGTTAGAGCGACATATCGTCGAGCTGGAACTCTACGGCTACACCGTCTTAGCGGATGTTAAACCCATCGGATTTTTCGACGACCTGCGCAAGACTATCTTGCAGCTGGGCGCAGAAGATGCCGCATCCGGCAAGAAATGGCCCCTGGCTGGGCCGGACGGCGGAAGTTATCTCGTGCCTTGGCTGCTCGCGCGCGGACGAATATTTGAAGAAGCGGTAATGGCAGAAAAACCCCTAGCGCTGGTGTCCTGGCTGCTTGGCGAAAGCTGCCAAATCTCCAGCAATCATGGCCATGTGCGAGTTGAAGGCGATCCGCCCCAAGGATTGCACAATGATGCACCCATGGTGCCGGACCCGGTGCCCGATCACGCCATGACCTGCAACATGATGTGGGTGATCGATGAATTCACCCGTGAATCCGGCGCCACCCTTGTAGTGCCGGGCTCCCACAAGCGGCGGGGGCATCCCAATCCCGGTGCACACAGGACCACCGTGCCCCTAGAAGCCCCCAAGGGTTCGGTCATTGTCTTCAGTGGCAACCTCATTCACGGGGCGGGTGCCCGGACCATACCTGGCGAACGTGTAGGCATGACTGTCTACTTCAAACGCATGTACGTGCAGCCACAAGAGGATCTGAACGCCGTAATCAGCGATGAGGTGGTGGCCCGCAATCCACCGCGGTTCGCTCATCTGATCGGGCGCGATAACCCTTATCCGGCCAAAGACTTCGGATTCTTCAATGCCAAGGGTATGAAGTATATGGCGCGCACCTTAGACAGTCGGGGTTAGTCGATTCAACGACCGCCTTGGGCGAATCAGGACGCTGCAGACATTTACTTTTTATCGGCACATCCCGATGATCGTTTGAAGGAAAGAGAGGGAATTTACCAATGGATGGTATTCACGACTTGGGGGGAACTCAGGGGTTCGGGCGTATCGATATTGAAGCGGATGAGCCGGTGTTTCACCATCCTTGGCAGCGCACGAGCTTTGCCCTGATGATGGCTACCCAAATCGTCATGCGCAGTCACAATACAGACGAATACCGCCACGCCATCGAGCGCATGCATCCTGCCCACTACCTGCTCTGCGACTACTACGAGCGAGTACTGACAGGTACTGTTTCCCTGCTTCTAGAAAAGGGTCACTTGTCACGAGAAGACCTAGAGCAGCGTGCGGGGGGTGTATTTGAGCTGGCTGGCCCGGTGGCCGATCGGCCCATGGCGGATCTGACGCCACAGCCTGAGGCTAGATTCAGCGTAGGTGATCGCGTCAGGGTCCTCACCATCAGTCCTAGCGGTCATATTCGCGCCCCCAAATTTTGTCGTGGTCATGAAGGCACTGTGATTCACCGTGCGCCGAAATTTCGGTTTCCCGACACATCGGCCCATGGCGGTGAGCTGCGCAAAGAGCATACCTATCATGTGGAATTCGCATCGAAGGATCTTTGGTCTGATAGCGATGCCGCAAATGACTCGGTGATCGTCGATTTGTGGGACAGCTACCTGGAGGCGTCGTCGTGAGTGAAGAAACTGACCGCAACACAAGGCCCAAGGCATCGATTGAGCAGCGCGTTGTTGCCACTAAGGAAGCCCTCATTGACGCGGGCAGAATCACCGAGGCGGACCTTGATCAGTTCGCGCACATGGCACAAGACTGGCGGCCAGAAAATGGCGCCAAGGTGGTAGCCCGGGCATGGACTGATCCTGATTTTCGCGCTCGGCTGCTCGAAGACGCCACTTCTGCATGCGCCGAAATGGGCTACGCGGGCCCCCAGGGCGAGTACATTGTCGCCCTGGAAGACACGCCAGATCGGCATAACGTTATTGTTTGCACCCAATGTTCCTGCACGGCTTGGCCGGTGCTCGGTCTGCCACCGGACTGGTACAAAAGCCCCGCCTACAGGGCACGCGTCGTGCGGGAGCCGCGGAGAGTGCTCCGTGAAATGGGTCTTCAGTTAAGCAATGAGGTCGCAATACGAGTTTGGGAAACCAGCGCGGAAACCCGCTATATGGTGATTCCACTTCGCCCGGAGGGTACACAGTCGCTGACCGAAGACGCGCTAGCCAACTTAGTTAGCCGCGAGGCGCTGATTGGCGTCGCGCTGGCAAACCCGCCGACGCGGTAGATTCTGCGCGACGCCGATCACTCAGCATTCGCGACACTGGCCCGGTGCCGAACGATTTTTCAGGGACAATTCTTATGAGTAACGGTATGAGCATTAGCGATTCCTTTGCGGTCGGCAGTACGGCAACTGGCCCGCGCGGTCAGCGCGCCCACCCACTAACCATTGAACACAGTGACCGGCTGGTCGAGAAGCTTTATAAAGTCGGCGATAAGGCTTGGTCGCTGGTGGGCAATGGCCTGTCGAATCAGTCCTTCGTGGAAGGCCCGGAGGGGCTGATTGTCATTGATACCGGTGAGTGCAACGAGGAGATGGCCGCGGCCCTGGCAGCGGTTCGTAAAGAAACCAACGCGCCCATTGCCGCCTGTATCTATACCCACTTTCATTATGTGGGCGGTACTGAGGCCCTGTTGGCCGAAAATAGCGCACTGCCCATTTGGGGGCACCGGGGCGTACAGGCCAACCTAGAGCGTTTCGGCGGCGAAATCGCTCCGCGAGTCACTCGTGGGCTGGTGCATCAGTTTGCCATCGCCATGCCCGAAGAGGGACCTGACGGGGTGGTCAATGTGGGTTTAGGAAACTTTTTTCGCAATCCTAATTACGCCCCCTTTACCGACGGCTATTTACCCGCCCAGCACACCTTCGATGCGCCCATGAAGACGACGATTGCGGGTTTGGCGGTTGAGTTTTATCCCGCGCCATCCGATGCGACTGATTCGGCGACCATTTGGTTCCCTGAATTGAAGCTGGCGGTCAACAATCTGCTCTGGCCAGCGCTATTTAATGTTTTTGCCATTCGTGGCGAGGAATACCGCGACCCGCGTGTTTTGCTGCGCGGTCTCGACGAGCTTAACGCGCTTGGCGCTGATCACCTGATAGGTGCCCATGGGCCGCCCATGTCCGGTGCCGATGAGATCCATCAATGCACCCTAAACTATCGCGACTCTATTCAGTTTATGTGGGATCAAACCGTGCGCTGCGCCAATCGCGGCCTAACCCTGAACGAGACCATTGCCGCGATCAAAATGCCTGAGTTCTTTAAAGGCCACTTCACCACTCAGCAGCTTTACGGCGTGGTAGAACACCATGTGCGGCAAATTTATACGGGCCTATTCGGCTGGTTCGACGAAGATGAAGCCAACCTGTTTCCGGTGCCGGGAGCCGAGCGCCTGCAAAAGTTGATCGCCGGTTTTGGTGGCGTCGCTGCAGTTCGGCATGCCGTCGATCAGGCGCTGACCGAGGAGGATTTTCGCTGGGCCATTGAACTGGCCTCGTGGCTGGTGCGCTGTGAATTAAACGAACACGGCAGAGCCGATGCCGGTGCGGACGAAGATCGAATACGACTCGCCACGGCGCTACGCGGTGCGGCTTACAGCACCACTTCGGCTAACGTACGTAACTGGTGTATCACGCGAGCGCTAGAGCTGGACGGCTCGTCAAACCTGCAGCGTTTTCGCACCCATCGATTTCAAAAGCGGGAGTTGGCGAGGCGACCGGCGGCAGAGTCCTTGGGGCTATTGCGCGTGCTACTGGTGCCGCAGCGCGCGGGTGAGCTGCAGCAAACGCTGAAGCTTTCTTTTACCGATGGCGGCGCAGCGGCGCTAACCATTCGCCACGCAGTGGCGGTACCCGCAGTTGGCGAAGTATTGCCTGCAACATCCCTAACGGCTTCGATCAGTAGCGAGCATTGGTTTGAGATTATGGGCGGCAAGCTAGCGCTGAGTAAGGCCATGAGCGATGGCGTGCTAGAGACTTCCGACGCGGCAGGACTGAAGGCCTTCTTCGCTTGTTTTGATCTTGTCACGTTAAACAGCTAAACCATTGAGCGTTGTATGAGCGATATACCCAAGCCCTCGAAATCTTTCGATGGTGACATCCAGCGATTGTTTAAAGATTCCACTGCTAGCCCTCTGCCACTGAACAAGCAGGCGGCGGGTGCGCCGAATGTACTGTTGGTGATGCTGGACGATGTGGGCTTTGGTACCTGCAGCACCTTTGGCGGGCCCATACCCACCCCGGGCGTAGACAAGGTCGCGGCGGCGGGTTTGAAGTACAACCAATTCCACACCACGGCCCTGTGCTCGCCCACTCGCGCGTCGCTGCTGACCGGACGCAATCACCACAGCGTACACATGGGCGGTATCACAGAAATCGCCAATAGTTTCCCGTCATACGACAGCGCGATTCCACCAGAGACCGCCACCATTGCGGAAATACTAAAACAAAATGGTTACTCCACCGGCTGCTTTGGTAAGTGGCACTTAACTCCAGCTTGGGAGCAAAACCCCGCAGGGCCCTTTGACCGTTGGCCAACAGGCATGGGCTTCGAGCGCTTCTACGGCATCATTGGGGCTGAGGCCTCCCACTGGGAGCCAGCGGTTTACGATCAAACCACACCAGTAGAACCACACCTTGGCCGTGACGACTATCACCTCACCGAAGACCTCGCCGAAAAAGCCATCGAGTGGATCGCCAAGCAGCAGGTGTCTGCACCGGATAAACCGTTCTTTTGCTACTTCGCCCCCGCTGCCGTGCATGCCCCGCATCATATAGCCCCAGAATGGATCGACAAGTTTAAGGGTCAGTTCGACAAGGGCTGGGATGCATTGCGCGAGGAGATATACCAGCGTCAACTGGCCATGGGAGTGATTCCTGAAGGCACGGCGTTGACCGAGCGTCCTGAGCAAGTGCCGGGTTGGGCGGAATATCCAGACCGCTACAAGCCAGTGGCTGCCCGGCTGATGGAAGTGTTCGCTGGCTTCATGGCCCATACCGATGCTCAAGTGGAGAGGGTGATCGACTATCTTGTGGAGCAAGACGCCTTCGACAATACGCTGGTGATTTATCTCACTGGCGACAACGGCGCCTCCGCCGAGGGCACCGTGCACGGCGCGTGGAGCGCGCCGTCCTTTCAAAACGGCGTGCATGAAGATCCGGAGTGGCTGCTAGAACATATGCACGACTTTGGCACCGAACGCTGCGAAAACCACTTTAATGTGGGCTGGGCTTGGGCGCTGGATTCACCCTTTCAATGGATGAAGCAGGTGGCCTCGCACTTTGGCGGCACACGCAACGCCTTGGCGGTGTCATGGCCCAAGGGCATCAAAGCCAAAGACGAGTTTCGCCAGCAGTTTCACCATGTGATTGACCTATTTCCAACGCTGCTGGAGGTTACCGGCGTTACCCTGCCCGAGCGGGTTAACGGCATAGCGCAAGACCCCGTGCACGGCTGCAGTATGGTGCCTACCTTTACCGATGCCTCTGCCGCCAGTGCGCATACCACTCAGTATTTTGAAATTCTGGGCAACCGTGCCATTTACCACGATGGCTGGATGGCTTCGTGCTTCCACGGTCGCTTGCCGTGGATTCGTTTTGCAGGTTTTGAGTTCGATGGCGAGCAGGAGGTGTGGGAGTTGTACAACGTAGCGGAAGATTTTTCGCAAAGCGTGGATCTGGCGGCATCCCACCCTGACAAACTAACTGAGTTACGCGCACTGTTTGAAACCGAAGCGCAGCGCTATGGGGTTTACCCACTGCGCGATGCTTCTGCCCGACGCGGGGGCGATTACGCACCGCCGCATTCCATGGAAGGCCACAGCAAAATGACCTACGGCCCCATGCATGTTCGTTTGCCAGAGCATGGGGTGATCAATTTAAAGAACACCTCCTATCGCATCACCGCAACGGTGGTGGTGGAAATCGGTGGCCAAGGGGTTATAGCCTGCCAAGGCGGCAACATGGCGGGCTGGAGTTTGTACCTAGATGAAGCCTCGCGCCCCAGCTATGTGTACAACTGGTTTGGGCACGAATTCACCACGCTAGTAGGCGAGCCGCTTGTATCCGGTGAACACCAGATTAGCGTGGAATATGCTCACGATGGCGGCTTTGCCGCAGGCGGCGAACTGAAACTTATGGTGGATGGTGGCCGTGTGGCTGAGGGTCGGGTTGAGCGCACGGTGCCGGTGATTTTTTCGATGAGCGGAGAGACGTTTGATGTCGGCCGCGACACCGGCTCGCCGGTGGGTAAGTACCCCCACGACTTCGCTTTCACCGGCGTTATTCATGGTGTGACACTCGAACGCCTCGCT
>CACMHG010000001.1 GCA_902613475.1 K189A clade bacterium | reverse complement strand
TGATTCGTGCTGGGGATATGGTGGTGGATGGATCCGTTCGGGGTCGTCTGACCAAGCTGGTTGAAACTTTGTTGCAAAAGTAAGGCGGTGCAAAAGTAAGGCCACGCGAATACAGAACGCAAAAACACAGATGTTGGAACAACATCGAGCAAGCGAAACGAGATTGAAAAGGAAACGAACATGCAGCAACTGAATCCATCGGAAATCAGTGACATCATCAAGGGCAGAATCCAAGGCTTAGAAATCAAGGCCGAAGCTCAAAATGAAGGCACCATTGTGGGTGTATCCGACGGCATTGTGCGAATTCATGGACTTGCTGAAGCGCAGTATGGCGAGATGATCGAGTTTGACGGTGGTCTCTACGGTATGGCGCTGAACTTGGAGCGCGACAGTGTCGGTGTGGTCGTGCTAGGTGATTACGATGCACTTACCGAAGGCATGACCGCCCGCTGCACAGGCCGGATTTTGGAAGTGCCCGTAGGCCCTGAGCTACTAGGCCGCGTTGTGGATGCACTGGGTAATCCTATCGATGGCAAGGGGCCGTTAAACGCCCAGAGTTCCTCGCCGATCGAAAAAGTGGCGCCGGGTGTTATCGCTCGCCAATCCGTGGATCAGCCCGTACAACTTGGCTTCAAATGTATCGACGCCATGGTGCCCGTAGGACGCGGCCAGCGAGAGCTGATTATTGGCGACCGCCAAATTGGCAAGACCGCGATTGCAGTCGACGCCATCATCAACCAAAAGAGCAGCGGTATTAAGTGCGTCTACGTGGCCATTGGCCAGAAGATGTCGACCATCGCCAACGTTGTGCGCACCTTGGAAGAAAACGGTGCCATGGAGTACACGACCGTGGTGTCTGCCGGAGCTGCAGACCCCGCCTCCATGCAATTTATCTCTGCTTACTCTGGGTGCACGATTGGCGAGTACTATCGTGATACCGGTGAAGATGCGCTGATCATCTACGATGATCTGACCAAGCAAGCATGGGCCTATCGCCAGATTTCCCTGCTGTTGAAGCGACCACCAGGCCGTGAAGCCTATCCAGGTGATGTTTTCTACTTACACTCTCGCTTACTCGAGCGCGCTGCTCGCGTTAACGCAGATTACGTAGAGCAACAAACTGGCGGCGCAGTGAAAGGCAAAACCGGCTCATTGACCGCGTTGCCGATTATTGAAACCCAAGCCGGCGACGTATCTGCCTTCGTACCTACCAACGTGATTTCCATTACTGATGGACAGATTTTCCTAGAAACCGAGAACTTCAACTCAGGACTGCGTCCCGCCATGAGTCCCGGTATTTCAGTCTCACGGGTGGGTGGTTCAGCCCAGGTGCCGTTTATGAAGAAGATCTCTGGAGGCATCAAAATGGCGTTGGCTCAGTATAGAGAGTTGGCGGCGTTCTCTCAGTTTGCCTCGGACCTTGACGACGCTACCCGTCGACAGCTTGAACACGGTGCTCGAGTCACTGAGCTGATGAAGCAAAAACAGTTTGCACCAATGTCCGTGGCTGAAATGGGCACCGTGCTCTTCGCAGCCAATGAAGGTTACCTGGAAGATGTGCCCGTCGATAAGGTTCTCGATTTCGAAGCTGGCCTACTGAGCTTCATGAAGGCCGAATACGCAAGCTTCGTAGAAAGCACTAACCAAACAGGTGCCTACAACGATGACGTTGTGGCAACCCTGAAAGAAATCATCGAAAAGTTCAAAGCCACCCAAGCTTATTAGTCTGGTGCGGGTAGGGAGCGAATTCGTCAGTTTGAAAGGATAGTCAATGGCTGTCGGTAAAGAGATTAAGAACAAGATTGGAAGCGTGCAAAATACGCAGAAGATTACCAGTGCCATGCAAATGGTGGCGGCAAGCAAGATGCGTCGGACCCAAGATCGCATGCAGCAAAGCAAGCCCTATAGCGATCGCATTCGCGGTGTGATCAGTCACTTGGCCAACGCCAATCCTGAATACAAGCACACCTTCATGCAGCAGCGCGACGTCAAGCGCGTTGGCTTCATTGTGGTGTCCTCGGACCGCGGCCTATGTGGCGGACTCAACGTCAACCTGTTTCGCTACGTGGTTCGGCAAATGGCTGAGCTGGATGCCAAGGGTATTGGTGTAGACCTGGGCCTGATTGGCAATAAGGCAGGCCCATACTTTCGTTCCGTCGGCGCTAACATCGTCGCGGTCATGCCCGACGTTGGTGAAACCCCTGCCATCGCGGATCTGATCGGCGGCATTCGCGTCATGCTCGATGCCTACTCCGAAGGCACCATCGACCAGCTATTTCTGGCGAGCAACGACTTTGAAAACACCATGACCCAGGCTCCCACGGTGCGCCAGCTGCTACCGCTGGATCCCGCGGACGATGATACCTATAAGCATCGTTGGGACTACATTTACGAGCCAGACGCTCGGCAGCTCGTTGAAGGGTTACTACTGCGCTATCTAGAGTCACAGGTTTATCAAGCCGTGGTCGAGAACGGTGCGTGTGAGCAAGCTGCCAAGATGATCGCGATGAAAAACGCGACGGAAAACGCCGGCAAGCTGATCGATGAGCTTCAACTGATTTACAACAACGCCCGACAGGCGGCGATTACACAAGAAATCTCTGAAATTGTAGGTGGCGCGGCAGCGGTTTAAACAACCCTTCCGGACGCCCAGAGCGAAATGACACTAACCAATCCTATAAACGAATCACACAGATAAAGAGGCTAGAAATGAGCAGCGGTCGAATCGTACAAATTATCGGCGCGGTCATCGATGTAGAGTTTGATCGAAACAATGTACCCAAGGTCTATGATGCACTGTCCGTGGCTGACAGCGGCCTTACATTGGAAGTGCAGCAACAGCTTGGTGACGGCATCGTGCGCACTATTGCCATGGGCACCTCTGACGGACTGTCCCGCGGCCTTGAAGTGACCAATACTGGCGCACCGATATCGATCCCAGTGGGTGAGGAAACCCTGGGTCGCATCGTTGACGTTCTAGGCACACCGATCGACGAAAAGGGACCGGTTAACGCTCAAGAGCTGATGCCCATTCACCGCAAGGCGCCTTCCTATGAAGATCAGATGGGCGGCAACGAAGTACTGGAAACGGGTATCAAGGTAATTGACCTGATCTGCCCCTTTGCTCGCGGCGGTAAGGTCGGTTTGTTCGGCGGGGCCGGTGTCGGTAAGACCGTGACCATGCTAGAGCTGATTCGTAATATTGCTATTGAGCACTCAGGCCTATCAGTTTTCGCGGGTGTAGGTGAGCGGACACGCGAAGGCAACGACTTCTATTACGAAATGGAAGAAGCCGGGGTACTGGACAAGATTTCATTGGTGTTCGGGCAGATGAACGAGCCTCCGGGCAACCGTCTCCGCGTTGCGCTGACAGGTTTGACCATGGCGGAAAAATTCCGCGATGACGGCCGGGACGTATTGTTGTTTGTTGACAATATTTACCGCTACACCTTGGCGGGTACGGAAGTGTCTGCGCTGCTTGGTCGTATGCCATCGGCGGTAGGCTATCAACCAACACTCGCCGAAGAGATGGGGGTACTGCAGGAGCGTATTACCACCACCAAGGCGGGCTCCATCACATCGGTGCAAGCGGTATATGTACCCGCTGACGATTTGACTGACCCATCACCGGCCACCACCTTTGCACACTTGGATTCTACGGTAACCCTGTCTCGCGCCATCACTGACTTGGGCATTTACCCTGCGGTAGATCCTCTGGACTCCACAAGCCGTCAGCTAGACCCGCTGGTGGTAGGTGAAGAACACTACAATGTGGCCCAGCAGGTGCAGCAGGTACTGCAGCGTTACCAAGAGCTGCGTGACATTATCGCCATTCTCGGTATGGACGAGCTATCAGAGGAAGATAAGCAGCTGGTGTATCGCGCTCGTAAGGTGCAGAAATTCTTCTCCCAGCCTTTCTTCGTTGCGGAGCAGTTCACGGGTAACCAAGGCAAGTTTGTCAGCCGTGACGATACCGTGCGCAGCTTCAAAGCAATCCTGGATGGGGAATACGACCACTTACCAGAAGATGCTTTCTACATGGTAGGCGGTATCGAAGACGCGATTGAGAAGGCTAAAACGCTTTAAGGCAGCCTTGCTGGCGCTGAGAGCATTCGACGAGAGGTATCGACGTGGCAACAATACAGTGTGAAATCGTTAGCGCAGAAGAGTCGCTCTTCTCCGGCGCCATAACCTCGCTCTCGGTACGAGGCACCATTGGTGAACTGGGTATAACGCCGGGGCATGCACCCTTACTCACCGGAATTGCTCCCGGCGCCGTTGCAGTTCGCCTAGAGGACGGCAGTGAAGAGATTTTCTTCGCCTCCGGCGGCTATCTTGAGGTGCAGCCAGGGTTCGTCACCCTGTTGGCAGATACGGCACTGCGTGCTGAGGATTTGGACGAAGCCCAAGCAGAAGAGGCACGCCAACAGGCCGAAAAGGCCATGGAAGATAAGAACGCTGAGGCCGAGTTCTCCTCTGCCGCAGCCATGATGGCAGAAGCGTTGGCGAAACAGCGCACCCTCGAAGAGCTACGGCGTCGCCGCCGCTAGATCAACTGAAGTCGTTGGCTCTGGAATTTAACGATCCTTCGGCAGTAGTCTTTTGCAGACTTCGGCATAATCAAGACCTGGACCGGTACGGATAGCCACGGACAGGTAAAAGGTCTATGAATTTACACGTCATCATTCTTGCGGCGGGCAAAGGCAGCCGCATGAAGTCAGATACCCCAAAAGTTTTGCACACAGTCGCTGGCGTGCCCATGCTCCACCGGGTGATGTCGATATCGAAGCGCCTTGCGCCGGAACAGATGCACCTCGTTCTAGGGCACGGAATTGAGGCGATTCAAGACACTTTGGCGGAGCAATGGTCATCGACAAATATTGTGCGTCAGGCAGAACAACTGGGTACCGGGCACGCGGTCAATATCGCCCTAGAACATGTGCCCAATGACGGCATCAGCCTAGTCCTCTACGGCGATGTGCCGCTGATTACTGCCGAAACCCTGGAGCGCTGCGTGGCCATCGCCCGGGCTGGCGAGTTAGGTGTTGTCACCGCCAACATGTCCGACCCCGCCCAGCTTGGGCGAATACTGCGTAATGAAACCGACTCGATTGAGGCAATTGTTGAATTCAAAGACGCAACACTGCAGCAACGAGCCATTCATGAGATCAATTCCGGCATTTTAGCCGCCCCGACACATCTGCTGCGTGGATGGTTGGCTCAGGTGCAACCGAATAATCAGCAGGGCGAGTACTACTTGACCGATGTTGTGGCCCTAGCAGTTAATGACGGCGTAGGTGCCCAAGGCATCCTCGTCACAGACGAGAACGAAGTCATTGGCGTTAATGATCGCCTGCAGTTGGCCCAGGTCGAGCGCATTGCCCAGCGTCAGCACACCGACGAGTTAATGCGACAGGGCGTGACATTTGCCGACCCGGGTCGGGTCGATATTCGCGGCAGCCTAAGTTGCGGGGCAGACTGCTTTATCGACGTAAACACGGTATTTGTTGGCGATGTGCGTCTCGAGCCTGGCGTCGTTATTGGACCTAGTGTTGTCGTTGAGTCCTCTCATCTAGGAACTGGTGTACAAGTAAAGGCCAATACGGTGATTGAAGGCGCCATTATTGGCGCGGGTTGTCATCTAGGACCCTTTGCGCGCATCCGACCCGGAAGCAACTTTGCCCCTGGCGTAAAGATTGGCAACTTTGTTGAAACCAAAAAAACCAGTATGGGTGCAGGGTCGAAAGCCAGTCACTTGGCGTACTTGGGCGATGCGACCATTGGCGCCGACGTCAACTTTGGGGCAGGGAGCGTTACCTGTAATTACGATGGTGTCGATAAGCATGCGACCATCATCGGCGATGGCGCCTTTGTAGGGACGAACAGTACCTTGGTTGCACCTGTAACCATTGGTGCTGAATCCTTTGTTGCAGCGGGGTCTACGGTTACCTCAAATGTTGAGGATCAATCCTTGGCAGTAGGTCGGGGCAAGCAGCGCAACATTGCAAAGTGGCTGAGCCCGTTAAAGCGTAAGCAAAAGAGTACACCCGAAGACTAGGCCCGATAGCGCCTGGATTTTCTTGGTCAATAAGGAAAGTTTATGTGTGGCATCGTTGGTGTCGTCGCCCAGCGCAACGCAACGCCCATCTTAATCCGCGGACTTCAGCGCCTGGAATACCGCGGCTATGACTCCGCAGGACTGGCCATCGTCGACGCCGATGGCGCGCTTAAACGCTTGCGGGAAGTCGGCAAGGTACAAAATTTAGTCGATGCCGTTGAGCGCACTCCAGTCACAGGCGGTACGGGTATCGCACACACGCGCTGGGCCACACACGGCAAGGTCACCGCAGACAATGCGCATCCCCACCTGTCATCTTCCGCCGAAGCAGATCAATCGGTCTGCTTGGTGCACAACGGCATCATTGAAAACCACACCGCCCTCCGCGCGGAGCTGCAGGAGCTTGGCTATGAGTTCTTCTCGCAAACCGATTCTGAAGTCATCGTGCACCTCATTCACTACTACCTCTCTAAGCAACCTGATCTGTTGGAGGCGGTCCGACAGGCTGTGCGTCGTCTCGAAGGCGCCTATGCCTTAGCGGTGATCGCTTCCGGTGAAAACGAGCGCATCATTGCTGCGCGACAAGGCTGTCCACTGATTTTAGGCAAGGGGATTGGCGAGAACTTTCTGGCCTCTGATGTTCTCGCGCTTCGTGCGGTAACGGATCGTTTCATATTTTTGGAAGAAGGTGACCTGGTAGATCTGCGCCCAGATAGCATCGATATATGGAATATCGACGAAGCATCGGTGATTCGGGCAGATGTTCGCGTGGAAATGGAAGCAGACGACATGGAGCGCGGCAACTATCGTCATTTCATGCAAAAAGAGATGTTCCAGCAGCCCGAAGTGGTAAAACGCGCCTTAGAAGGTCGGGTTGGCAAGGTTAGCGTACTCGATGGCACTCTGGGTGAGGGGTCTCAGGAGCTTTTGAGTCGCGTGGAGTCTGTCACCATCGTGGCTTGTGGCACTAGCTACTTGGCCGGGAGTGTCGCCCGCTACTGGATCGAGGAGTTGGCGGGTCTGCCCTGCCAAGTGGAGATCGCGAGCGAATACCGGTATCGCAATCCAGCTACACAAAAGAACAGCCTGTTTATTACCATTTCTCAAAGCGGAGAAACCGCTGACACCCTTGCAGCGCTAAGATTGGCAAAAGAGAGAGACTTCTTGGCCACTCTTACTCTGTGCAATGTCCCAACATCGGCCACGGTGCGAGAGTCAGATATCGCCATGATGCTAAACGCCGGTACCGAGGTCGGCGTAGCATCGACCAAGGCCTTCGTAGCGCAAACCACAGCATTGTTGTTATTAACGTTGTTGCTGGCGCGGCAACGAGGCCTCAAGCCCGGCCTCGAGGAGGAGATCGTAGGGCAGCTACATGAATTGCCGAATACCATCGCTGAGCTGTTAAAGCTGGATGAACCAATCGCGAAGTTAGCTGAGGTTTTTGCAGATAAGGAGCACGCGCTTTACCTTGGGCGCGGAAGTTTCTACCCCATCGCGATGGAGGGTGCCCTCAAGCTCAAGGAGCTATCCTATGTTCACGCCGAAGGGTATGCCGCGGGCGAACTCAAACATGGCCCGCTGGCACTCGTTGACGAATCAATGCCCGTGGTTGCATTAGCTCCCAACGATGAACTGCTGGAAAAACTCTACTCCAACCTCCAAGAGGTGCGATCCCGGGGCGGTCAATTATTTGTATTTGTTGAGCAGGGTATCAATGCTCAGGACGAAGACGGCATCACGCATATTGTATTGCCGCCCTGCCACAAATACCTCGCACCCATCGCCTATGTCGTTCCTCTCCAGTTATTGGCTTACCACATAGCCCTGATCAAGGGTACAGACGTCGACCAGCCTCGTAACCTCGCTAAGTCTGTGACAGTGGAGTAGCAAGGACTAGGTGATATGCAAACCCATGCAAAAAAATTTTGTTAAATCCGTTATTTTCAATGCGACTATGTGGGGTTTTGTTTTTGGTTCTTCTTTACGTTTATTCTATGAAAGATAAGGAGCTAGAAATTTCTACTCGCATGGTGGAATAAACACATCATGAGAACGACACATCAAAGAGCTCCGTTACTTCCTCGGTAAAGTGGTAAACGACCTTGCCATTTCCAAAACTTAAATCCCCCATTGTCCTCGCCCCTATGTCTGGCGGGTTTAACACTCCCCAACTTGCAGCAGAAGTCGCTAATGCAGGAGGCATGGGTAGCTTCGGCTTTGCCTACTCTGCCCCAGATCATATTAACCGGGTTCTTCGCGACACAACTGCACTCACCGACGGGCCACTTAACGCCAATTTTTTCATTTTTCCCGAGCTGAAAGCACCGTCACCTGCACTGTTGGTTGAGGCGACCCAAGCGCTTGGCGAGCTGCCCACGCCGGTGCGCATTGAGCCCTCCTCACTCACGGCACCCTATGCCCCAGATTTAGACGCGCAGCTTCAAGCCGTATGGCGACATCGTCCGGCGGTGCTGACCTTTCATTTTGGTTTACCGCCGGAGCGCGTTGTCGAGCAGGCACATCGACAAAATATTGCCGTTGGCGTTACCGCGACCTGCTTGAGAGAGGCACAGGATATCGCTCGGGCGGGCGCAGATTTCGTCGTGGCTCAGGGCTGGGAAGCCGGGGGACATCGAGGCAGCTTTGATCCCAGTCAGGCAGACGAAGAATTACCGGTCTTGGCGTTGGTCAGATCTTTGCTGGACTGTCTATCCATACCCATTGTCGCTGCAGGAGGAATGATGGATGGCAGAGATATCGCCGCGGTTCTCGCCGCCGGCGCCACCGCGGCCCAGCTAGGAACCGCTTTCTTATGCTGTGATGAGGCGGGCACGGCCCGCGCACATCGAGAAGCCCTGCGCGAAGGCGAGGAAGAGACAGTCTTTACTTCGGCTTTCTCAGGTCGGCCTGCGCGCGGGATGCGCAATACCTTCATCGATGCCATGGCGGATAAATCGGTGCTTGCGTTTCCGCAGCAAAACACGCTAACCGGTGCGCTACGACGATGGGCAGCATCGGCGGGCGATGTCGGCTTTCAAAGTGTTTGGGCCGGTACCGGGCGCTGCAAAATCAGATCGATGCCAGCAGCTCAATTAATGGCGACAATTGAGCGAGAGCTGTCCGAAGCTGCCATAGGACTTTAGTCGCTTTCCTCTGATTCCTCTGATCCTTCTGATTTCGCGGTGTCTGAGCTTGCAACGTCATTGGCCAGAAACTGCAGCGGGGTAATCGGATGATCGAGCAGCAGCGATTCAGAAATTTCTTGCGCGAGGGTAGAGGACACCTCCAGCACGGCAGCTGGTGTGATGGCACTTTGTTGGTACTTTGACCCGAGCATAAAGAACTGATCACAGTAGCTTTGAGGTAGGTACACCCAAACGGATCCACCGACGGTTTTGACTTCCCGATAGCACGGTATCGCAGGCTTCTCTGGCGCCGGCTTTCCCTGGGCTAGGGCTAATTGGGTTGCTTCGATATAGGCTTGGGTTCGCTTTGCCCCATCGATAAAGGTCAGGTCGATAAAAGCGGTTGTGCGATTGCCCAGCACAGATCGAAGCTTTCGGGTCTCGCGAGAGGTTGGCGGCAACGAGGCAGATCTGTCATAAAATGACTTTGCTTTCTGCCGCTCCTTGGTTTGCTTAATGCCCTTGAATAGGCCCATACGAATACCTGTAGTGATTGATTTGCGAGCGACTGCTACAGGTTCGCCAAGGAACTTTGTGCGGCTGAGTAACGGATCGCTCCCTAGCCCATAAGGGTACGCAGTTTACCTGCGGTTTCCGAAATAATCTGACTAACCCGCGATTCGCTGACCTCTAGAATTGCACCAATTTCTTTGAGGTTCATCTCCTCTTGGTAGTACAAAGCCAGCACGATACGGGCACGTTCAGGCAGCTGCTCGATCGCATCTGCAAGAGCCGTAATCATCTGCGCCTTTTCCAGGGACTGGTCCGGGCCTGCTTCGAGTTCACTGGTTTCCTCAAAATTAGTTGGCATTGCATCAGAGCTGACAACATCGACGCCTTCAGCGATCAGGCGCTCCTTCTCGTAAACGGCAATATCTTTTTCCAAATATTGTGCTACCTCAGCGCTCTTAGGCTGTCGTCCGAGGTCCTTACTGAGGGCTGAAATCGCCTGATCCTGCTCACGCTTCATCGTAATAGCAGAGCGGGTTGAGTAGGAGATGCGTCTAACCTCGTCCAGCATGGCACCGCGAATGCGAGTTTTGGCAAACATTTCAAAATCGATGCCGCGAGATGGCTCGTAAGCCCGTTGTGCGTGAATCAGGCCCTCCATACCTGCTTGTATCAGGTCATCAGTGGCGATGCTCGCCGGCAGTCTCGTGCGCAAATGAAAGGCAATACGCTTGACCAGTGTATAGTGCTGGCCAATGGAGACTTCCGACTCTCCGATTTGCTCTTCATAGGCATCGATACTAGCCACGATCAGATAACCTCCGGCACATCGTTGCAATGCAGCTGGACCATCAGCGCGTCCGCGAGTAAGATGAAGTTTTTGGCGGCGGCGCTGCTAGGATGGTCTGCAATGACCGTTTCTCGTTTGCGCGTTACGCGCCCTAGCAGTTCGTCCTGAAGGACGCTGGCGAGGTAGTTAACGGGCTCCTCTAAAAACTTCATGCATACAACGTTCATGCGATCAAAAAGGGCCTTCCCCAGCGGCTCAGAGCCAACGCGATTGGGCACTAAAAACAAGCTACCCAATCTATCTTTACGGCTTTCAAGCTTGATCAGGCCATAGGCATCGGCGATTGACGCAGGCTCATCTTGCATGACGAGCAGCCGCAGTGCGCAGGTATCTAAGAAGCTCATATTGGCGCTCGACAGTCCAGCCGCTGAATCAATAATTAGGACGTCGAGATCCGGATAGCTTTGCAGAATTTGATCAATCAGCGACGTAGCCTGTACAGATGTGATATTCGCCAAAGACTGATTCCCTGAGGCTCCGGGTATTAGCAGAAGCCCATGGGGTGTTTCGACCGCCACATCGGTAACGCTTTTATGGCCATCGAAAACGTCGCCAACATTCAAGGGTGCGCTGACGCCCAGAAGAATTTGTGAATTTGCTAGTCCTAAATCCGCATCTAGCAGTCCGACGCGCAGTCCTCGCTGACAAAGTGCCAAAGCCAAATTTACGGCAACGGTGGTTTTACCCACACCCCCTTTACCGCTGGCGATGCCAACAATACGAGTGGAGCTATGCGACTGCGATATAGACATAGGGATAAAAGTATCACGGTCCGTGAACGACAAGTATATAGATTATTCCTCTAAGGTACTGGGCGAATTACCTTTTTCTAACCTTTCCACGGTTTCACCAACCAGATGTCCATTGATGCCAGAAATCTGTGCATGCCGTGCTTCCAGCGCCGACAGGGTTGATTCAAGATCGCCAGCCAAGTCGAAACGGGTTAACAGTACCGAGGCACCGATCCACGGCGTGGACTCCGTCAAGCTATCAATGATCCAAGGCGCTGCGTCCGCAGCAAGGCATAGATGAGGCAAAATTTCGTTTTCGGTGACCAGGGTTGCTAGCGCCACCGGGTCCTGTATCAGGGTCGCTGGAGTATCGATCAATACCTGATGATCGTCGCGGTAACGTGCGACCTGTCCTCCAAGTTGATCCAGGTTCGCCGCCTGTAGATAGACGATGCCAAGATGTTGGCAAAGCTGCGCTAGACCGTTGTTGACTAATATCGCCGGCGCACTGCCATGGCTGGTGGTTGCCTTTACGTCGTTCTGCAGAGAAATCACCACCGTATTCGTCGGGCTGTCGCTATTGAGCGACTGCTGAATTAGCGTGGCGATGACGGTACTTTTACCCGCGCCAGGATAACCAACGAAGGCGTGTACGCCCTGCCAGTCCCGCTGTTGCGATAGTTGACTAGTAATCAGGGTATCAACTTGCTCGGCTATGCGACCGACCCCCGGCTTTTGTTGAACGCGTTGATTGATCGAGGCCATGGCCAACTGCGCCTTACGCAGGGGTGTCTGTACTTCGGCTTGCTCCTCAAGTTGCTTTCTTAATCTAGCAAGGTCTGCCTGTATGGTTTGCATCATGCTGTGCATGGCCTTGCTGTCCGGCGGTGACTGGTCAGAGTCGTATTGCTGTTCTGGAGCAGGCACTTTTTTGCTAGCTGGAACAAAGGGTTCGCGAAGCTCGCTACTTTGCTTTCCCTCGGCTAAGGCAGAGGTCAGCTCCTTACCAAACTCCTGAGCAATACGCTCTTTCGGGCTGCCGCGCTTGCCCTGCGTCGCAGAGGCGTTGTCGGCAGCAACTCGGTTCAGTAACGACGCCACCGTCGAAGTGGCTTCGCTAATGTCCAGGCCCTCGCTGTCCGGCACGGAGGTATGATCGACAGACTCAGCAGTGGGCGGCTCCTCTACAGCGCAAATCATCTCGGTTTTGTTACCGATCTTGTTGGTAGAAATAATCAGCGCATCCTCACCATACTCGGCGCGTACCTGATCCATGGCCGCCTTGCTGTCATCGCCAACAAATCTTTTTAGTTCCATAGTCTTATCCGCAGAATCTAGCCCTGCTCATCCTCTCGTTCGTTAACTTCAATGGAAGACACAACGCTGATGGGTTGGTCATCGGGAATTTCGGTATAGCACAGCACCGTTAAGTCCTTGGTGCTGCGTCGCAGCAGACGGGCCAGCCACGGTCGTAAAATCGGAGATACCACCAGTACTGCGGGTAAATCCTGTTGCTCCAGCTCCTCGATGGTCGAGCGAATGGAAGCAAAAAAGCTTTCGGCTAATGCCGGCTCTAGTGCGATTTCATCGTAACTGTTGGCTCGGGACACCAAGTCGGTGAGCAGCTGTTCTAGGGTTGGATCCAGGGTCATGACAGCCAGGGTCTCGTCGGGATCAATAATGTCCTGAACAATAAGCCGCGCCAGCTTGGGGCGTACTAGGGCGCATAGCTGACCTGCATCCTGAGTGCGACCTGATTCCTCGGACAATGTCTCTAGTATGGTGCGCATATCGCGCAGGGGTACTCGCTCTCTGAGCAAGTTTTGTAGCACTCGTACCACGGTTCCCAAGGTCAATTTTTCTGGAATAAAGTCTTCAACCAGCTTCGGTGAAGTTTCAGCAATTTTGTCGATCAACTGCTGCGCGACGTCGTAGGTCATCAGCTCGTCGGCGTTGTCCTTAATCACGCTATTCAAATGCGTCGCAATAACTGTGCTCGCATCTACGACGGTATAGCCGACGGCTTGCGCATATTCACGCTCGCTGGGGTCGATCCAAACTGCATCCAACCCAAATGCCGGATCCTTGCCGGGCTCGCCAGGTATCTCACTGAGCACGTTGCCAGGGTTGATAGCCATTTCCTTGCCATTGGCGATCACACCGACGCCGCGCACAGATCCATTAATCACAATCTGGTAGGCGTCCGGTGCGCTGTCGAGGTTGTCCCGAATGCGAATAGAGGGCAGTAGAAAGCCCATTTCCGCAGACAGCTTCTTGCGAATCCCTTTCAAGCGGTTCAACAGTCTCCCGCCGGTATCGGCATCGACCATGGGAATTAGGCCGTAACCCAGTTCGAGACTGATCACATCTACCTGGCCTGCGTCATCCCAGCCGAGTTCCAGCAGGTTGGGATCCTCGGGTTGGACCGGAGTGTCGGCCTGAACCTCGGCTGCTGGCGGTGCTTTGTACTCAAGACCGCTAAAGCTGCGATGCAGGTAAAAGCCAAGTCCTAGCGCAATGGCACCAAGCATCAAGAAAATCATGTTCGGCATACCGGGGACTAAACCCATTACCGTCAAAATGCCGCCAGCGATATAGAAGGCCAAGGGATTCGCCAGCTGTTTGCTGGCTTGGTCTGGCGTCGACTCGGAAGTCGTCACTCGGGTAACGATGATAGCGGTCGCCAAGGACAAGATCAGGGCCGGCAGCTGGGCTACCAGGCCGTCACCAATGGTCAGCAGAATGTAGGCGCGGGCGGCGTCAGAGAGCGTCATCTCGTACTGCAGCAAACCAATCAACAGTCCACCGACCAGATTGATGATAAGAATCAATAGGCCTGCTACCGCATCGCCCCGAACAAATTTGGAGGCACCGTCCATGGACCCGAAGAAGTCTGATTCTTGAGCGACTTGAGCACGGCGCTGCTTGGCGGTCTCTTGATCAATCACGCCAGCATTCAGGTCGGCATCTATGGCCATTTGTTTGCCGGGTAGTGCGTCAAGGGTGAAGCGGGCGATAACCTCAGAGACTCGGCCCGCGCCCTTAGTAATGACGATGAAGTTAATGATCATCAAGATTGCGAAGACGATGAAGCCGACAACGTAGTTGCCGCCAATGACGAATTCACCAAAGGCTGCAATTACTTTGCCTGCCGCATCCCCACCTTGGTGCCCCTCGAGTAGGACCACCCGAGTTGAAGCGACATTCAACCCAAGGCGCAACATGGTGGCAAAGAGAATGATGGTAGGAAAGGACGAAAAATGAAGGGTCTCGGCGGTGTTTAGTGCCACCATGATGATCAGCAGCGCCAGCAGAATGTTGAGGGTGAAGAAAAAATCCAGCATCAACGGTGGCAAAGGCAGAATCAGCATGGTCAAAATAAGAATGACCGCAACCGGCATAGCCAAGGACGTCCACGGCATATTCGCCGTTAACTGTCGAAGATCTGACAGATTGAGTGCTGAGGTCGCCATATAAACCGCTTAGAGCCCTTACTTGCCAATAAAGTGTGTCGAAAAGCCTGCGCTTTCGTGTTTCATGGAGGTGAGTGCACAAAGCGTGCCTAAATTGATCGAGGCGATGCCTCGACGAGGCGGTCTATTCAAGATCTGGGGCGATTAACCGATGGTTAGTTCATAGGGAAAGATCGTAAGGGCCCAGAGCGCGGCCGCAAGCACCTGCTGGGCGAAAGCCCTGCAGGCCGATAATTACTCTGCTCATTAGAGACACAGGCGAAAAGGAAAATCGAATCATGGGTATGCACAATTCAGCGTTGGGCCTTCGGCGTACAAGCTTGTATTGCTTGTTTTCGGGACTGATGCTCGTGGTAACCATGAGCGGGTGTGCAACACCTCAGCGTAGCCAAAACCTGTACCCTGTCTCAGAAGCCGATGGCTTGGTAGCCACCGGCTATGCTGTCATCGCCTCCCAGCGGGGCGAAACGCCCGCACAACAGCGGCTCATGGCCATAAAAGCATCTAAGCTTGATGCTTACCGCTCCTTGGCGGAGCAAGTTTATGGCCAATACGTCAATGCCACGGGCACCATGGTGGATATGTCCGTAACCGATGATCACCTAAAAAGCCGGGTCGAAGGCGTCATATATGGTGCTCGTGTGGTTAGCATTACACCTATTGGCGAAGAGACTTACGAGACCAAGCTCGCTCTGCCTCAAAGCACCATCGACGAACTGGTGCGAAACTACCTCCAAACACCTAGCGCTGGCCGCTAGGCGTCGGTGAAAGGTGCGGTTATGGCCAAATTTCCTCGGCTAGCTGGTGTCAACCACGCCCTAAAAGGCACCGTTATTTTGCTGCTGTTGGCGACCTCTTTGCCATCTGCTGCTGAATACGATTATCTCGTTGGATTACGCCAGTCAAGCTTGCTTAATGCGGGTGAAGGCTTGGTCGAGGGCGACTCGCAAGAGCAGCTTCGGCAGCTCAAACAGGCGTTTCTCGCCCTCGCGATGGAGCGCGAAGCCCGGGTTGCCGCTAGCGGCTGGACGAATAGCGACGGCGCCATGGGCGAAGATGTCATGGTATTTAGCGACGTGCAGCTAGAGCGACTGCGGCCGACCCTGCGCCGGGACCGTTTTGGTCGAGAGGTGGCAGAACTGGTCTACGCTTCTGGCACCGCAGAGGACGCGACAGAAAATGCGGCCTGTGTTGCGCAGCCGCTGCGACCCCAGCGCCTGAGCCTGAAAGTTGCGGTCGATACCAGCGGCTCAGCCCAAACCGCCAATATGGCTCGGTCAGCTGCCACGCTACTTCGCGATCAAATTAAGGCGGCATATGACGAAGACCGATTGGCTGGAGTCTCGACACTGATCACAGGCCCCGTGCGTTCCGGGAACAGCGCTGGCACTCGACAGTCCGCTTACCATCGCTACATGACTGAGGGGCCAAGGAGCACCGCCGACATGGAGCTTCGCCTGCGTGTATCGGCCCAGGAGAGTCAGCCGACACTACAGCGCGTTGGGCTTTGGCGAGCGGCGCGGTCGGGCATGCGCGTTCAAGTGGAGGCAGACCTGATAACTGCACAAGGCAGTGTGTTACCGCTAGAGACGTCTATTTTTGTGGGCTCTACCCGACAATCCAGCCAAGACCAACTGGCCTGGCTCACCCTGCCGAAATCAGCGCATCAGACTTTGGCGCAATGGCTCGATGAGGCCTTAGTAGAAATTGGCGCGGGCATAGGCTGCCATGGGGAAACAGCGCTGACTTTGGCGATGAACGCCGAACAGCTCACCCTTAATGGCGGATTTGATGCCGGAATCTACCGCGGACAGCGTCTGGCGATCCTGCCCACGAGCCGCCACCTGAATGCTCGGGGTCTCGAGAGTGCAATGGGCGTCGTCAGCCTGGCCCGGGTAGTTCGGGTCACTCCCAGAAATGCTACATTGGAGGTCTATGCCGGAGCCGCCGACCTGAACGCTAGCCAGATGATGGCCATTCCCATGGCCGCGTTGGCGTTGTAGGCAAGCCGGATCAGAACTAGGAAATTTCCATGCACACCTCATCATCATCTGTGTCCCTGTCGGTCCTGAGCTCTTCTGCTCGGTATCTATGTTGTGTTGGGCTCATCTACCTGCTGCAAGGATGTACAACCCTGGGTGTTGAGTTGGTTGATAGCGCGGAACTTGCAGAGCTCAAAAGCAATGCAGCCCCAGCCGAAGAGACAATTGATGAAGCCGAACTCGACGATGCCCTGTCTCGTATGGTTGCTGATTTAGAACGACAACTAGAGGAAGCAGCGGCTCTGGCTAAGGAAGATGAAGTCGCCCCAGATGGTACCTATGTCGTTAAGAAGGGTGACTATCTCGACAAGATCATTAATCAGACGGTGGGCAGTTCACCGCTTCGCAGAGACATTTTACGCCGGGCCTTCGTGCGGGCGAACCCGCATGCCTTCATGCGTTCTAACCCAAACTGGCTGCTGGCCAACAAGCGGCTGCGGGTACCGGAAGCCGATGACATTAAAAAAGTGATTTTTACCGACGAAAGCCGCCGAGCCTCAACGCAGCGCGAGAGTGCAAATCCCCATGAAGGCTGGATTCAATACCCCTAGGGCGCCTCGGGCGTTGCAACCCCCAACGACGGCCCCGTTAGTCAATAGTGGGCCTGCATCTCAGGCACCAATAAACGCTCAGCCACTCCCACCGCCGGTATCTGCGCCAACGGGCATGGGAGCCGAGCGGCCAAAAACCCCAACAATCCCGACAGGGGTAGACCTCGCAAAGCCCAATACACCACCTACCCATGCGAAAGTCGCGTCACCCTCGCAACCAGGCGCTGGCTCTAACGGTTCGGCAATGGTAAATGGACAAGCGCCAGGCTCTGGAAACCAAGGGGTGAAAACCTTGCTCGATAGCATCGCGATACAAATGAAGCGCACGGTAACGACTCCGGGTAAAGGGTCCCAAGCTGGGCCACAAGCGGATACTCGCCTCATCGAGAGTCTCAGGTTGCCCAGGGTTCAGCAGGGTGCACCTGCAGTCCGAAGCGCGGCCATAACCACAGGATTGCCTAGCGTCATACTGGCATCCTTAGCGAAAGCAGGAGCAGGAGCAGGAGCAGGAGCAGGTACCGGAGCAGGAGCAGGTACCGGAGCAGGAGCAGGTACCGGAGCAGGCGCTGGATCAGCCTTTGGGGCGATTCATGCTTCCGGTTTGAGCACCCCGAAGGTATCCAGCGACCCCATGCAGATACCGGCGAGGCCAGTCTTCGCGTCAACGCAGCCGTCACAGCCCCAGATGACCACACTGGGTGCAACGTCGGCACCACTGGTCTCTCAAACCCCTGCAACAACCAAGGCCGTAGCCGGCTCAGCGATGCAAATACCAGCTGCGGGTAGCCAGAGCACCGCAGCGCAGCCTGCTTTTGGGTCGGTAAGAGTGCTCGCCAGCCAGCTACCGACAAACCAACCGAATCAATATTGGGCCTTCACCGAGCGCACGGTGCCAAGGCAGATTGGAGGAACCATGCTCAGTCCAGAAGGCGTCAATATGATGCCCCGACCTAACACGGTCTATGTTGAGGGTGCTGCCGCAGGTGTACGTATCGAACCAGAACAAGCTCGCACGCTCGGTCTGCGGGCGGGTGAAACCATTACTGCAATTGTCGCCCAGCGCCAGGACGGCAATATTCTTTTGGTTGGCAATCAGCAGTTGCCTCTACCAGACCGTATGAATTTGCCAACGGGTCAGGTGTCGCTGCTCGTGCGCATGATTGCGGGTCAACCAGTATTGGCGCTCACGGATCCTGCGCTGGCAGCCAGCGTGGCGGCGGCAAATAGTAGAGTTGATGCCGACGGTCGTTTTGCAAGATTGCTAAGTCACGTAGGCAGCTTTCATCTGCTACAGCTCTTCGCGCCGGGGCAACTAGGCGCGTTGGCAGAAAAAGCGGGTAGCCCTGAGTTGCGCAGTCCCCTGGCCGCCCTGCTGCTAGATTCCCGCCAGTTAAGTAGCACAACGCTGCGACAAGCGTTCCAAAATACCGGGCTGTTTGCCGAACATCAGGCAGGCTTAAACCCAAATCAAGCTTTGCCCGGTCTGAAGTCGATGCTCTTAGCACTGCGTTCGCTCATGCAGGCAAGGCAAATGGAAACTACCTCGATCTCTGGTGCCATCGACGAGCTTGAAGCCCGGCAGGTCGATTCCCTCGCTCAGCAGTCTGCGGGGCGTTCTCACTACGCCTGGATGATCCCTTTCGCCGATCAATATCCGGTCTTTTTGGACCTTCAACACCACAAAAACTCCGATTCTGAAGGCGCGGCTCAAGAGTCCTGGACCGTTGACTTGGAGGTAGGGCTTACGCCATCTGTGTCCATGGCGGCCAATGCTCGAGTGTCTGTTGCAGGAGAGCTGGGATTGCGTCTGTGGCTGCCAGATTCAAACTTCTACCAACTGGCTCAAGCAGGGCGGGGGCAGCTGGAGGCGATGCTGTCGCAAAGTGGCCTGACCCTGGCAGGACTAGCCATTTACCCCGTGCCTCGAGATGCCGGCAGCGTGAATCATGGTCAACAACGGTTAGGAGTATCCATAGATGCCTAAACGCGAAAACCCCTTTGGCTGGTCTTTAGCGGACGATGTGCTTCAGCCCAAGGAGGCAGACGATATTGAAGCGAAGAAAGCCGTTGCCCTGCTCTACGATCAGGTGCGCGCGCCGATCTTGGTGGCCAAGGGCCAGGGTGCTTTTGCTGAAGAAATCATCGAAGTCGCTAAGGCGGCCGGGGTGCACTTGGCGGAGGATCCGGTACTCGCCGAAACCCTATCTTACCTGCAGCTGCAGCAAGAAATTCCAGAAGAAGTTTATGTAGCTGTTGCCACGGTACTGTCCTGGGCTTATTGGCTGAAAGGACAAACGCCCCAAGTACTTACGGACCGGCAGGGACCGGTCTAGCGCTTGCGCCGCATGCGTCCCATTTTGTCGTACAGGGCACTGTGATTGTCAGCGCTGCGCTGAGTAAGTGATGAAAGCACTGTGCGAACCACTTCCAGCTGCCGCTTTAATAGCAAGTCGTTGCGAATATGGGCTTCTTTGCACTCATTCAAAAGGCTTCGGGCCTCATCCCAAAGTGGGTCAGAGGGGTCGTTGGTTTTCAAATCGGAGTCTGCGCTGGCCTCTGCACCGGTACCCACATCTTGAGGCCACTGGGCCTGAATCGATTCCAGTAGGGATACCTTACGAATCTGTACGGATTCTAAGTGATCGAGATTTTTCTCGGAAAGGGCAATGAATTCCTCGTCCAGCGTGCTTTTGAGCTGGTTGCCGAGGGTGAGGATTTCGCGGATCAGCGTAACGTTAGGCATATTCAGTCAGACCGATGGAGACTGCTACCTAAATAAGACGTTCCAGCTCTGCAAAATTCTCCGCGATACGTCGCGCGTCCAGCGGAAAACTGCCGTCTTCGATGGCTTGCTTCATCTGCTGCACTTTGACGTCGTCAAAGGTCGCAGACTCGCTTGAGCGGATCTCGTTGCTGAGTTTGACCTCAACGCTAGCAGCAGGCTGCAGAGTCGCGGGAGATGTACCACTGGCGGCCTCGGCATCGCGATTCGTTGGCGTAGCAGCGTTCCGAGCGCGATTCGCCGGGACGGAATTTGAGTTAATGCTGTCAACCATATTGCACCTGTTTGTGTTGGCTCACTGTTCGCCTCGCCGTTGACCCGAAACTTCTGTGGCGCCGCGAAGAGAAAATTACTCTACGTGACAGTAGTCGGTCGCGGGGCGGAGAACTTTAGCGATGTTTTATATGTATATCAAATGTTTACGTTGGTTTTCCAATGCCTAGCGCTTGGCACTGCTACGGGCGGTACCAGCCCCAGTCACTGTGGCAAACACCCGGCGATCACTGCCGACATTCTGGAATGGAATCTGATCACCCAAATAACCGTCCTGCAGCGCGATCAGATCCGAGGCAATACGAAAATGCGGGCCAATGGATTCAACCGCTACCCTTTGTCCGCGTTTAATAAGTTTGGCCTTGGTGAGATCGCGTTTGCGCAAAATGTCGCCGGGGTGAAGCAGCCTGTTCGTTGCGAGCAAGCCTAAGCCTTGCAGTGATTCTATCGCGTCATGGGGAACATTCACCGCGCGCTCCTCAATGACCAAACTCGCCGGGGTAACGAGACTGCGCGCAGGCAGAGCCTCAGTGAGCACGACGACGGGTCGACCCACCTCTAGATCTGATGCGACGAGGGTGCGCCCCGGCACCAGAGTGCGTGATGCATAGTACGGCTGATCATCAAGCCGGCTGACGCTGTTTTGGGGGGTTCGGTAAGCAAGCGCAAACTTACTTTGCACCTGCCGCGGCATAAGCCGTTCGCCTTTCGCAATGATCTGAATGGGCGTCAAAACCTGAACCATGGGCCTTGCTTGCGTTTTCGGTTGTCGAGCCGTCTTATCAATTATCTGTCGACCTAGAATGCGGCGCTGCCATTTTGACTGGGAGCAACGCACGGATACCGCCAGCGTAGTAGTAAGTGTCGACCCATCAATACGATTTTGCGGATCAACTTCAAATTCTGCGCAAGCCGGAACGGACAACCGCTTGTCGTTCAAAGCAAATTCATACCGAGGCCCAGAGTGATCCGCACTCGCTAGCTTTTCCTTTAGCCAGCGCTCGAGTGCAGCCTTTAGTTGCGCCTCGGGGGCGGCAGACTGAGCGGGTATGCTGGCGATAACGTCACCGGCCTTTGCGGGATTGCTGTTAGCTGCCGCGAATGCAGTACCGATTCCCAAAATCGAATAGACGGTAAAGCACAGCGCGAAGACGCAAATGCGCAATAGGGGCCGCGCTGCCAAGTACTGTCTGCGACAATGCAGCCGCGCCACGATGGCTGATGGGTTTTTGATGTTGTGAGTAGTTTCTCGGTTCATGGCAATGGTTTTAGTTTTTTTCCACGCGAATGCCAAACTCTTAATGCAATAACAGTGCCACTACTTGTTCCAGATCTCGGGCCGGCATCACGGATGTCCTTTGCTGCATGACATGGTTCGACCGTGCATCTGTCTATTCGCCATGATCCACAGGCACCTGCCGGGCCCTTCCTTAACACCGCCACAACCACGCCAGCCCAGGTGTAACCAGCCTTTTCGTCAATTTGGTAACTCGTCTAAGCCTATGACCATAGTGCCGCTCCCGCAGTCTCTGCAGCGCTGAACACAGCCCGGCGTTCACGCCTTGAAAGATGCGCAAGACAACAGTTGTTAGAGATCAAACCGACACAGAAAACCGCGCTGACGAAAAACTGACACCTTCCAAACCAGCGGCAAGGCCCGGCAATAAGCGGAAACCCGACGCCGGTTACAAATTGCCGGATTGTGCAAAAACCCAGCAAAAACGGGCTTAAAACGGCGTTTCCGGCGGAAAATCCTGCCAGTTTTGAAGTTGGCACGGCTATTGCTTTCTCAGGTTCGTGACGATGGATCGAGAAAGCCTCATCCATCTAATCGAACGCAAATTACAGAACTTTAGGAAACAGACCAAAAATTTTGGCAGGGAAAAAAGAGACCGTCATATGAGCATGCTCGACAACATCTTTGGGGTTCATGAAAACGCGATGCAGCTGCGTCAGCGACGCTTGTCGCTGCTTGGCGAAAATATCGCGAACGCAGACACCCCTAACTACAAAGCAAAGGACCTGGATTTTAAGGCGCTGATGAATAACGAGCGTTCGATGTCGACGCGTCGCACTCACGAACTGCATATAGACCATGCCCGGGGTAGTAAGAACGGCTTTATCTATCGCGTCCCAAACAATCCGGCTGCTGACGGAAACACAGTGGAACTGAATTTCCAGCAAGCCGAGTTTGGTAAGGAATCAGCACGTTACACCGCAACGCTGCAATTTCTGGAAAACAGGATTGGCGGTGTGCGTAGAGCGCTTCGCGGCGAATAAAACAAAATTAAAAGGGTAGATTAATCATGGCTCTCTCAATTAATACCAATATTTCTTCTCTGACAGCACAGCGTGCTATCGCCGACTCCAAGAATGACTTGGAGACCGCGATGGAGCGATTGGCCACCGGCTCAAAAATCAACAGCGCATCCGATGACGCTGCAGGCTTGGCGATGACCCAGCGCATGACCGCGCAGATTCAGGGTCTGAATATGGCCATCAAGAATTCTAACGATGGCATCGCCATGACGAAGTCCATCGAAGGTGCGATTACCGAAGTGTCCGACATGCTTCAGCGCATGCGAGAACTCTCGATTCAGGCGGCAAACGGCACAAATAGCGCTACTGACAGAACCTATCTGCAGGATGAGGTGAATCTGCTGATTCAGGAAGTGACCCGAGTAGCGGCGAACACACGGTACAACGGTTCGCTAATCTTGGACGGCACCTTCATCAACAAACAGCTACAAGTTGGCATTGAAGAAGGTGAGCACATTACCTTTTCAGTTGATTCGGTATCGGCGAATCAAATTGGCGCTCATACATTGATCGGCAATGGTAAAAACCCAGAAACACCTGGAGCTTCGGCACCAGTAAATCCAGTCTCGACTGATGAGGATGTGGAAATCTTTGGTTATTTAGGGACCAAAACGGTCGAAGCATCAACTGAAGATTCGGCGAAAGAAGTTGCAACAAAAGTTAACTTGGAAACCCATGCAACCGGCGTCAAAGCTTACGCCAAAACGTATGCAGCGTTGTCATCTGGTGATCCCACAGCTCGTACCTACAACCTGAAGGTTAATGGGTTTCAAACGGGAAACTTTATTATCTCCAGTACGGACGTTGGTGATGCCGTTGATGCAATCAACCGTATCTCTGGAGCTTCGGGTGTCACAGCAAAAGTTGAAAGTAACAAAGTCATTCTGTTTGACGCGGATGGCGACGATATCACCATTGAAAACACCAAGGTCGGCACAGATTTTGTCGACCTAGTGGTTGAAAAGCTCGGTGAAGATGGCGCAGTGACTAGTGTCGTTGGACAGCCTGTACGTTTAGGCGAGGGCGCTACCGCGACTAATACCCAGGCAACCTTTACTCAGATACACGGCACCTTGGCCAACTATGCCAATGCAACGCACACCCTGACCGACGGTACTACAACACTTTCTATCGCCGTTGGCGCGAGCACACCTACGACTGCTGAATTGGTATCTGCATTTCGCTCTGCCACGGGTTATGACACCTTTAAATACGACGTATCCGCCAATAGCACGACCGGCTTTACCTTCACGGCAAGGGAGCCTGGCGTTATTCAAACCGCCGAGCAGCCAGTGCTTACTGCAGCCGCTGCCGTTACCGATGAAGGCACGTTAACGGCCGGTACGGCCGGTGCAGCAGCTGATTCGACACGCGTATCAGGTACCCTAAAGTTTGTCTCATCGCACTCTTTTTCGGTAGAACAAGCCGGCGCTACAAAAGCTGTCTTTACGCAAAACCACGGAACACTATCGCAGTACGTTAACCAAACTCACACTCTCTCGGACGGAGTGACAACGCTCTCATTCACACAAGGTCACTCCACACCTACCACTGCCGAATTGGTAACGAAGTTTCAGGGCGCTGCGGGTTATGCCGACTTTGCTTATGACATCACTGCAAACGGTACAACAGGCTTTACGTTTACAGCTAAAAACCCTGGCGCGATTAGAGCCGCGGATCAACCGGTTTTCACTCCACACGCAAATGTAACAACTGAAGGAGCGCTAACCGTTGCGACAACGGGCGATGCCGTGGGCTACTTTGCACCTGGTTCGCAAACTGCGTCCTTAGTGGATTTAACGCAAGTGAAGATCAGCACTGAGTCTGGTGCAAGCGACGCAATCTCCATAATCGATGCAGCCTTGGATAAGGTGGCGCAAATGCGCTCAGACCTCGGTGCCATCGAAAACCGCATGGACCATACCATTTCCAATTTGATGAACATTGCCGAAAAGACCGCGGACTCTCGTTCTCGGCTTGAAGACGCAGACTTTGCTTTGGAATCGGCGCGATTGGCGAAAAACCAAGTGTTGCAGCAGGCGGGTACCTCGATGCTCAGCCAAGCCAACCAAATGAGTCAGCTCGTTATGGAACTGCTGCGCGGCTAAGCATGGACACAGGCATTGATATCAATCGGAGCAATTAAATGAGCTTAGACAGAATTTTCGGTGTCGCTGGCGGCGCAATGGATGCACAGGTCATTCGTATGAATCTGGCGGTGTCGAACATCGCCAACGCGGAGGTCACCGAATCCTCGCGAGAAGACGCCTACAAGGCCAAGCGACCGGTATTTGAAACCATTTTGGCTAACGAAGTCGACGCACGGCGCGGCGAGGCCGAGGGTGGTGTACGTGTGCAGCGAATCATCGAGGACCAATCAACGAATCCTGCGAATTATGACCCCGGACACCCGAACGCCAATGAAGATGGCTATGTCTACATGTCCAACGTTAACCCGATGAATGAGCTGATCGAAATGACAGCCGCAGCACGTTCGTTTGAAAGCAATATCGAAGCAATGAATACGGCTAAGCAGCTGATGCTGCGTACCGTTGAATTGCTCAAGAAATAGGGATCGAAATGAGTGACCTCAGTCTTACAGGCATTAGAACGACGGCAGATTTACGCGCCGATGCAGCCGCACCCAAGCCCGAATCAGATTTGGATAGAAACGCCTTTTTGCGGCTCTTTACCACACAGCTGCAGAACCAAAATCCGCTGGACCCTATGAAAAACGAGGCCTTTGTTGCCCAGTTGGCACAATTTTCCAGCTTAGAAGCCACCACGCGCATGTCGGATTCGCTGGATCAATTTGTATCCACGCAAAGTAGCGAAAAGATTATGCGAGGCGCATCACTGATCGGCAAGAACGTCTTTGCCTCAGGAGCAGTCATGCGCCAGGACGGCGGAAAGTCGATTAGTGGCTACGTGCAGCTGGATCAAGTGGCCGACAACGTTCGACTGAGCGTCTTGGACGCTAACACGGGTCAAATTGTTAACGCCATGGACCTCGGTCCTCAGGTGGCCGGTGAAGTTGGCTTTGATTGGAACGGGGGCAACTTCGATGGCGAAGCGGCACCAGCCGGCGACTACATTTTTCAGGCCGAGATGATTAACGGTGACAGCTCTCGAGGCTTGCCGGTCTTCGGCCAGACGCGAGTGCAGGGCGTCTCGTTTAACGACGAACTTGGTCAGGTGCTGGTGGAAATCAGCGATGGCCAAACCCTTGCGCTAGCCGACGTTAAGCGCATTTCTCAATAGATACAAAACACAATACGTAAGCGAATTGGAGCAGCATAAATGTCTTTCTACACCTCTCTTACCGGGTTAAAGGCGGCAACCACCGAACTGGCGTTGACCAGTAACAATATTGCAAACGTGGGTACCAGCGGATTCAAAAAGTCCCGAGCCTCCTTTGGTGACATCTTCGCGACCTCACCCCTGCAGAAATCCACTTCTGTCGTGGGCCAGGGCGTATCCTTGAAAGAGGTACGTCAGGAATTTTCCCAGGGTAACGTGGAGTTCTCCTCGAATACTCTTGACTTGGCGATCTCCGGGGAAGGATTCTTCCCGCTGAAGTCGGCAGACGGACTTACGGATATTTTTACCCGTAACGGTAGTTTCGTGCTGAATGAACAGTTCAACGTTGTGAACTCCTCCGGGCAGGCACTATTAGCAGCAGCCGTTGACTCCTCCGGTAAGGCGGACCTTGAAAAGCTCAGTCGTTTAGCGATACCAGTATCAACCTCTGGTCAGGCTCAGGAAACCTCTGAAATTCAGCTGGCACTTAACCTGCCCTCTGACGCAGAGGTGATAGACGTACCTTTTAACCGCAACAATCCAGCTACCTACAACAAATCGACCGCATTAAGCGTTTACGACAGCGGGGGTAACTCTTACCTGGCGACCATTTACTACGTAAAAACAGCAAACGCGACAGCTAACTCACCGACCAACAAGTACCAGACCTATGTTTTCGTTGGTGATGACCAGGTAAACCCGGCATTGCAGCAAGCGACCGATGAAAATGGCGAAAAGATGTTCGTCAATAAATACGGCGTGCTCAAGCCTTTCTCGGAAGTGGAAGACTTATTGGTAAACAGAAAAACCCAAAAGTTTTCGTTGGATGATTTGAACGATGTGCGCACATCTGTGCCGGCCACGGTGGAAGGGGCAAAGCTGCCCAACGATTTGACCGCAGACCAAGGCTTCAATTTCAGCACCGGCGTAGCTAACAACACGTTTACGGTAGGCCAGTTAAAGAATTTTCTGACGGTTGATGTTGATAACACAGGAAATCCGGTCACCGTCGATTTATCCGCTTTGGCCGCAAACGACCGAAAATATACGGGCGTCGAACTGGCGACAATTATGCAAAACCAGCTCAACGTAAAATTTGGTGACGAGCGATATTTCGATCTCACAACCGCGAGCGCACGCACGTTTCAGGTGAATTTCACCACAGGCACGACGACGACAACGGCAAATATCGATCTTGGTACGGCGTTTACCACGGACGCTGCACGTCTGACCGCCACCACCGAACAGGTGGTCACGGCGCTACAGACCCAGATCGATGCGGCAATTGGCGCAGGCAACGTGACCGCATCTTATGATTACGCGAACCGCGAGTTTCGGTTCAAGCCCACGGCCTCTGCCGATACTGTTTCGCTGAGCTCGGCTGCCACCAACAACCTGTTCAAAACAACTCCAACCCTTGTTCCGGTAGATGCTAGTGGCTCCTATAACGCCACGGTGACGCCGAATGGCGGTTTACAAAGAGTTGCAAACGAGCAACGTTATGGCATTGGCGTTGAGTACGACGGCGCTCGACAAACTTTCTCGTTCTCTTCGGGCACGACAGGCGACACCTCACAGATCGACGTAAATTTTTCGGTGCCAGCCTTTGATGCTAATGGCGTGCCTACCGGTGTCGTTGATGCCCAGGGCAACAGAGCTCTGCAAACCAATTTACCCGCGGCAACCTTCATGGGCTTTGAAGTGACGAATACTACTGACTCTTTGTATTCGGAGTTACCCTCAGACGATGCTGTGCGGGGCGTGGTTTCGCTGCCAGCGATTAGTCGCGGCAGCTCAATTGCCGTAAACGTCAACAACAACTTCTCCGTCGATGCTTCCAACAACACGTTCGTTGTATCTGTAGACGATGTGAAGGGAACCTTGGTAATACCGACCGGTTCGGGTTACACCCTCGACAGCTTCATAATTGAGCTTGAAAAAGGCATTAATCAACTGGCATCAGAAAACGGAAACACGGTGTCCGGCGTAACTGTAGCGTATGACTCAGATTCTAACGGCTTAGTCTTTACCTCTGGAACTACTGGAACGGACTCATTTATCAAGGTATCCGGATCCGCCACCTGGGGTTTGGCTAACATCGGCTCCGGTCGCGGCACGACGACGACTTGGATTAAACCATCACAGTCAGCAGACGTTGTTAATGGGGTGTCGATCAATAAGTACATTGACGAATTCGGTAACGAAACGGCGAGTGCGGACGGATTTACCACGCTGCCAGAATTCTCTCCGATTTTCCTCGATAAGGGTGAGCTGACCTTCGATACATCGGGCAACTTGGTGTCACCCACCGGTGGTGCTCAGCTAGATACTGTGTTCCTGGCCGGCGGTCGCGGTGCGTTGAACCTTAGCATCGACTACACGGGTACTACCCAGTTCTCGCAGGCGTTCGCAGTTAAAGCCCAATCCCAAGACGGTTCACCGGAAGGTGACTTGGTAGGGGTAGATATCGGCGACGATGGTCTTGTCGTAGCAAGTTACTCCAACGGCTCCCAAGAATCGCTGGGCAAGATCGTACTCACCACTTTCGCCAGTAACGAAGGCTTGAGACAGAACGGAGACAGCTCCTATCTGTCCTCAGCAAAATCTGGTGCAGCAACATTTGGTGAGGCGGGTACCGCAGGATTCGGAACCATTCGAGCCGGTGCGCGGGAGCGCTCAAACGTGGATCTAACGACTGAGCTGGTTGGTTTGATTACCGCCCAGCGAAACTTCCAGGCCAATGCCAAGGCGATTGAAACGTCTTCGGCCTTGACCTCGGCGATTATTAATATCCGAAGCTAGGTAGCGCGTAATGGATAAGGGCATATATACCGCCGTTGGGTCCATTAACGCCCAACGCAACCAAGAGACCAACTCCATGCACGAGCTGGCTAACGTCTCAACGATTGGTTTTAAGAAAGCCTATCAAATGGCGCTACAGTCCTACCGGGTTGACGGCGCGGGGTTCAAAACACGGTATCTGGCCACCAATGAGCCCACGGGCCTGGTCAATATGACCCCGGGCAGTCGCATCGCGACCGGCAATGCCACCGATATTTACTTGAACGGGCAGACCGTACTTGGCGTGCAAAACGCTGAAGGCCAAATTGCATTTACCCGCCGCGGCGATATTCGCACCAATCAGAACGGTGAATTGGCGCTGGTGACCGGACAACTTGTCCTAAATGACGGTGGTGCACCCATCGTTCCGCCGGCAGGACAGCTGCTGAATATTTCGGATGAAGGGGTGATCTATGCCATCGACCCCGAGCAAGAGGTTGCCGAGCCTCAAGAGATTGATCGGCTCATGCTTCGAGATACCAGCGAAGTGCAGCTTGAAAAAATGACCGACGGACTATTCAAAGTGGCAGGCCAGCCAGCGGGCGACTTTGAGACCGGACCCAATTTGGTGTCTGTCTCAAGTGGTCAGCTAGAAGGTAGCTCTGCCAACGCCATGGAAACCATGGTGCAAATGATGAACGGCGTGCGCGCCTTCGAGATGAAGATGAAATTGGTCAAAGAATTAGGCGATTTGGGGGACTCTAACAACACCCTAATGCGCTTGAGCTAACGCGTTAGCAAGAAAGACCTAGAAAAAACGAATAAACCGACCCCGGTAGGGGCGACGATTGGAAAAAAGGACAGACTATGGATGCTTCTTTGTGGGTTGCTAAAACCGGTTTGAACGCACAGCAAACACGCATGAGCGTGATCTCCAACAACCTAGCCAACGTCAACACCAATGGCTTTAAGCGAGACAGAGCAGTATTTGAAGACCTGCTGTATCAGAACATACGTCAGGCTGGCGGTCAGACTGGTGCAGACACCAACGCTCCAAACGGTTTCATGCTGGGTACCGGTACACGCATCGTCGCCACAGAAAAGATGCAGGGCCAAGGCAACATGATCGCGACAGAAAACGCGCTGGATCTCGCCGTTGAAGGCCCCGGACTCTTTCAGATTTTACAGCCTGACGGCACCTTGGCCTATACCCGTGACGGTAGCTTCAAGCTTTCCCAGAACGGTGAGCTGGTGACCAGCGCCGGTTACCTGCTACAGCCTCAGATCGTCATTCCCCAAGAAGCCGCCAGTATATCGGTGGGTACTGACGGCACCGTGAGCATTGAGCTGGCGAACGGGGGTGGCAACCAGCAGATTGGCCAGATTCAGGTGGCGCGCTTTATTAACGCATCGGGCCTAGAAAGCCTTGGTCAGAACCTGTTTCGCGAAACCCAAGCCTCCGGTCCGCCCATTGTGCTGGTTCCCGGTGAGCAGGGCGCTGGTCGTATTGCTCAAGGCATGCTAGAGGCCTCTAACGTCAACGTCGTAGAAGAGCTGGTCAATATGATCGAAACCCAGCGTGCCTACGAGGTCAACTCCAAGGCGATCTCCGCCGTGGACTCCATGCTCCGCTTCTTGAACAACAACCTGTAGGGCTGATCATGCATAAGATAAAAACACTTATAGTGTTGCTGACGACCTGGATCATTAGCAGCGCCTGCGCTGCGCCACAAATTTCGCCGATACTACGCGAGGAGGCCTTCGAACCTGTCACTCCGGTTATGCCTGAGGAAATCACCTCGGTGACCGGCTCCATCTTCGCAGACAGCAGTGCCCGCTACCGTTTCGGTTACAAACAGAATTTCCAGGTCGGAGACATCATTACCGTCGTCCTTACCGAGGCCACCCAAGCCCAGCGCCAAAGCGGCGTCGAGACCACCCGGGAGGGCATAAATAGCCCGCTGCAGGCTCTGCAAGGTGCTTTTGCCCTAGCGGATAACCGTATCGAGCGAGCGACCAAGGCGATTCCTTTCGAAAACTTGAGCATTGAATCCAAGGGCGCAGGCACTGCCAATCAAGCGGCTTCGCTCAGCGGCGCCATTGCGGCCACGGTGGTGCAGGTGCTGCCAAACAAAAGCCTCATCATTAAGGGTCAAAAGCGCCTCACCCTCAGTGAAGGCAGCGAAACCATTCAGCTACTGGGTTTGGTAGATCAGCGACATATACAGCCCGATAACACGGTGCTTTCTTCTCGTTTGGCCAATGCGCGTATCTCCTACGAGGGCTCCGGCGATCTGTCTGCCATGGCCAGAGTGCCTTGGGGTACGAGCATCTTTAACAAAGTATGGCCATTTTAAGCATGAGCAGAAAATTACAGTTTTTAGCGCTGGCCCTGTCTTTGGTACTACAGCCAGCACTGGTTAATCACGCTGTCGCAGACCGCATCAAGGACCTCACCTCGGTGGCAGGTGCGCGGTCTAACCAGCTCATTGGCTACGGCTTGGTGGTGGGCCTGCAAGGTACTGGGGATGAAGACAAGATCTCCTTTACCGCACAGAGCTTAAAGAAAGTGTTGGATCGACTTGGCGTCGACGTCGACGGTCCGATATCTAACTACGACCTATTTAACCGCGGCGTCGCGAACCTTGCCTACGACAAGACTAAGCTCGATAACGTGGCATCAGTACTGGTGACGGCAACTCTGCCGCCCTTTGCCAAACCAGGCCAGACCGTTGACGTCAATGTGGCCACCATTGGCCTCGCCACCAGCTTGCGCGGCGGCAATCTAGTTTTGACCGAGCTGCGCGGTGCCGATGGCGAAATCTATGCCCTGGCTCAAGGCCCCCTGACGACTACGGGTATTGAAGTGAATGCTGCGGGTACAGAGATCAACATCGGTGTTCCAACAACCGCTCGCGTGCCAAGTGGCGCCATTGTTGAGCGAGCCGTTGATACACCCTTCGGTGATTCGGAATACATCGTGCTGAATACGAACCAAACTGATTTCACAACGGTGAGCGCAATCTCCGACGCGATTAACGACAAGTTCGGTGTTGGCACCGCAAACGCGCTGGATGCGCGATCTATCGCAGTGCGCGCCCCATTGGGCCTGCCCGAACGGGTGGGTTTTCTTAGCATGATCGAAAATATCGACGTCATACCTGGCGAGCCTAAGGCGCGGGTCGTGGTCAATTCGCGGACAGGTACGGTAGTCATTAGCCGCACCGTAAAAGTCACCGCTGCCGCAGTCACTCAAGGCAGTTTGTCGGTATCGATCTCAGCCACCAACGAAGTTGTGCAGCCTGAAGCAGGCCTGTTTGGCGGTGCTGGCGAGGCAGTTGAAGTACAGAACGCCGACATTGAAGTGGTGGAAGAAGCCAACCCTATGTTCCTCTTTCAACCCGGGGTTGATCTGCGCGACATCGTCGAGGCCGTGAACGAGGTTGGCGCTAGCCCCTCGTCCTTAATCGCCATCCTAGAAGCGTTAAAGAGCTCTGGCAGCCTGCGCGCCGAGCTGTTGGTGATCTGATCCCATGTCTGACTCGATCACATCAGATCCTCGCATGACCAATGCCCTGGACTTTGCCGGCTTGGCACAAATGCGTGCAGGCGCGGTACAGGGTGATGAAAAAGTCACCAAGGAAGTCGCCCAGCAGTTTGAAGCCATCTTTATCAATATGATGCTCAAGTCCATGCGCGAAGCGACGGACCGCTCGGGCTTACTTGATTCGGAAGCGACAAAAACCTACGAATCGATGTTTGATCAGCAATTGTCTACGGAGCTTTCCGCCAATGGAACATTCGGCATCGCCCAGGCTTTGCAAAATCAGCTGAATCTAAGCCCAGCAGCGAAAACCGAGGGCGGCGCCCTACCCCTGCCGAAATCCAAGGGATACGAGCTTCGCCAAAACAACGGGGCCTATGAACTGCAGCGTTCGGGACGATCCATGCCGTTGTCGCGAGGTGAGCGATGACAGATCTTATTTCCATCGGTAGTTCCTCTATCCGCAACAGCCAAATGGCCTTGTCGGTGGTCAGTAATAATATTGCTAACGTCAATACCGAAGGCTATGTGCGGCAAGATCTTGCACTTCAGGAAGGGCTGCCAACAAAGAATGGCCTGTTTTTTCTGGGCAGTGGTGCGATTGCAGATGGCATTCGCCGTGCTTATGACGGTCAGATTGAGTCGTCGCTGCGTGTCAGTATTAGCGATCTAAACGCCCAAACTCCTTTGATTGAAAATACCGAGCGGCTGATCAATGTCTTTGGCAACAAAAATGCGTCCCTAACTTCGGCCCTGGGTGGATTCTTTGACAGCCTGCGCGCTCTCAGTGTGGACGCTTCTTCCGAGGTGCTGCGCAATCAGACGATCAACGATGGTCAAACCTTGGCGGCGCGATTCAACGGTTTAGCAGGTCAGCTGGACGCTCTAGATCTTGAGACTCGTCAGTTAGCGACCGACAAAATTAACGCCTTCAACGCATTAGCGGAGCAACTTGCCAGTATCAACACAAACTTGGCGAAGGCCTCGGATGTAGCGAAGCAACCTGCAGATTTGCTGGACGGTCGCGATCAAGTGCTCCGCGATATGGCGCAAGTTACCCGTATCTCGGTCAGTGAATTGGCGAACGGTACGGTCTCGGTTGGCATTGGCACGAACATAACGAATGCAACGGTAGTGGACGGACAGAAGTCGGTACCTATCGGCGTCAGCTACCTTGACGGAGTGCCCAGCAAGTCGGTGATACAGCTCGATCCCTATGCAGAGCCCACCAATCTGTCCGGCCTGATTGGTGGCGAATTAGGCGGCGTACTAGCCTTTCGCGATCAAATGCTCGGGCCAGCGATGACCCAGCTGGACGACATCGCGTCGACCTTCATCAGCGAGATTAACGCGGCCCATGCCAAGGGTATGGACTTAACCGAAAAAGCCGGTCAGCCGCTCTTTACCAGCCAACCAGACTTCAGCGTTGACTACAGTATGGCCCAGGGCAACTCGACGGTAAGCGTCGCGGTGTCGGAAAAATCCAGCGCCAACCTGCGCCCGTTGACGATGACTTACGACCAACAAAATTCACGCTGGGTAGTTGAGGACACGCTCTCCGGCGCCCGCACAACCTCTTTCGGCTCGCCAGCCCAGATAGCGGTAAACGGACTGTCAATCACCATCGGTGGTAGCGCCACGGTTGGTGATGTCATTAAGGTTGCCGGCGAGCTACGGCCTGCTCGCACGATTGCGATGGCGATCAGTGATCCAAAAGCGTTAGCCGCCGGAGACCTGTTTCGAGTCTCCCAGAGTGTGGCTAACACCGGAGACGCGACCGCGGCGATTCGTCTCATGGATAGCGCGGCTGCGAGTGGCACGATCCCAGCGCTGGATACATTGCTGGTTAACAACGTTAACAACGATGCCGCGGTATCGGTCAGCACCAGTTACTCCCTGGCAAAAATGATTCTACCTGCTGGCACTGCTGAGCTTGAACTGAGCATGAGCAAAGGCGTCAACAGTGATGCCCAGCTGCAGGTATTTACCCGAGACGGCCGCCATCTTTTTGGTAGCGCGCTAACCAGTGCGCAACGCGGCGTTATGCTCAGTGAGCAAAATGGCTTTGTCGCGGGTAGCACCTATAGCGATACGTATTTAAATGGAGCCACGGCTTATCGGGGCGAGACCTGGTCCATGGGCAGTCACGCGAAGGCAGTGATCACAACCGGCGACGATGGCAGTGCGGTCGTTACCGCAGAGGCGCTATTGAATGGCAAAGCGCTGCCCGCGCTAACTAATACCGGTGCCACGACGATGACGGTGGTCGCGGCTGGAGCGTTGAAGCTCGATGGCTCGGCCTTGCCAGCATTGGAGTTGGCCGCGGGCGCGAGCCTGACCAGTAGCGCTGTAGTGAATTGGCTAAACGGTGCGATCAGTTCGGCAGGTCTTCCATTAAACGCTACCGCCGACAACGAAATTCGCATCCCCGTCAATGAGATATCAACGGCGTCGAGTTCCCTCACCCTGAACGGCGTGAGTATTCACAGCGCAACGGCTATTCAAAGCACGACGGAGCTGGTGAATAACATCAATGCCCAGAGTTCGACGACGAGGGTTGAAGCGCGGCTCGACTTCGATGGCGCGCTGATTTTGTCCAATGCTCAAGGATACGAAGGGCAAACGATTTCGCTGGGCACCGGCAGCACAGTATTTTCAAACCTGTCTGGTGATATCCAGGCGGGTATCAACATTACCGCGACCCGCAGCAGTGGTGATACCAGCGAACGGAGCATTGCCTTAACGCTGTCGGAAACGGGCAGCGCAACAGATCTGGCGAAACTCGGGTTTGCCACGACCTTGCAGGCGCCCAAGGCGCTCAGCGAAGACCTTGTCGTTTTCACCACGGGATCCTTGGGCAATACAGCAGCGCTCAGTGCCAGCTATACCAAGGCAGCCACAGATCCGCTGCAGCTGCGCACATCGACCCTTGAGGTGACCTTTACCTCGGACTCTGTTTATCAAATCCGTGACACCCAGGACGCCACGGTTTTGGCCCAGCGTACCTATGTACCAGGCCAGCCGATTGCGTATCAGAATTTGCAGGTAGCGCTAACGGGTACGCCGAAGAGTGGCGATGTCTTTACGATCGATAACAACAGAGATGGCTTCGGCAGCAACGACAACCTGTTGCGCCTGATTGAGGTTGAGTCCGCCAAAGTTCTGGGTAACGACGAGACCTTACACGACGCCTACCTAGGCCTGCTGAATCAAGCGGGCAGCACCGCGCGCCAGGCACAGGTAACCCAAGAAGCGCTGCAAGTCGTTTATGAGCAGGCCAATGAAGCCCGCGATCAGGTAGCGGGCGTTAATTTAGACGAAGAAGCGGCCAATTTGATTCGCTTTCAGCAGTCCTATCAGGCATCTGCGCGTTTGCTACAGACCGCCAACCAGCTGTTTGACGCGATCTTGCGTCTATAACGGAGATCTTTATGAAAGTTTCCACCAACCTGAGTTTTCAGCGCTCCCTCGACACCATGCAGGAGACTCAGGCTCAGGTGTCGCAGACCCGCGAGCAGTTAGCCTCGGGCAAGGCCATTGTGCGCCCCAGTGACGACACGATGAAAGTCGCCAGCATCGAGAATTTAGATCGCGCGATCACTAAGGAAGAGACCTATCAAGACATGATGAGTCAGCTCAAGCATCGCTATCAGCTTGAGGAAACCGCCTTGACCAATGGGTCTGATCTGCTGGTGCGAATCAAAGAGCTGGCGATACAGGGCGCTAACGCGACGCTGTCTGCCAAGGATCGCGAGATCATAGCGGTTGAAGTACAAGGGCTGCGTGATGAATTGTTAAGCATCGCCAATACACGCGACGAACACGGCAATGCCGTCTTTGCTGGCGGCAATTCTGAAGTTACGGCCTTTCAAACCCAGGCTGACGGCAGCGTGGTGTACAAGGGCGATGCGCGGCAGACCATGGTCAGCGTCAGTGACGCACGGCAATTGGGTAAAAATCGTAACGGCCTGGATGTTTTTGCTTCTGCAGATCGCAACGTGCCAGGTAGCCCCGCGACGTTCACCGTTGCCGTGGCTGACCTTACCCAGTTTAACGCGACGCGGACCTTGTCGGATGGCACCACTAACATCGCGCTGAATCACATCGGTGACGGTGCGCCCATTGATACCCAAGATTTACTCACGGACATAACCGGTCACGAGAACTACGACAAATTTGCGTACACGGCTAGTTTGTCCGGTAACAATTTAGTGTTCACCGCGAAAACAAATGGCCCGATCAGCGCCGCTGTACAGCCAACAATGAGCAGCATGGCGGTAACGGCAGGCAACCCTGGAGTGGCAGATACGGCGGTAGGAGTGAGCTTTTTTGCGGCACTCGATGACTTTGTTGCTGGCTTGAAAAGTGACGATGCAACAAACATCCAGCGGGCGTTAGACGAGGTGACTCAGCTTCACGACGGGTTGGCCCTTGCCATCGGCAAGATCGGCAGTGAGATTCAAAGTGTTGAAACACAGATCGAGATCAACGCTGATACACGTCTGCGGCTGCAAAGTATGTTGTCTAATGTGGAAGATTTGGATTATGCGGCCGCGATCACTCGTTTTAATCAAGAAATGACGCGTCTTGAGGCTACCCAAACTTCCTTTGCGCAAGTCAGCCGTTTGAGTCTGTTCGAATACCTATAAGCGACGTCAATTAGCCCTACGCTAGCAGTCCCTGCGAATAACTCTCGCCTCCCTTGGTGCTGTGCGTCGGCGATGAGGTTGTGGGCATTAGCAGCGTTTCCCAACCTTTGTGAAGGTCACAAACTAGCAACCGAATTTCCTGTAAATCCTCCACCATTGGCAACTGCATGCTGTGGTCTATGGAACGTTCGAGCATGTTGAAGAAATCGTCGAGGTGACTAACCAGCTGCTGGTCTGGCAAATCTTGGAAAGCTCGGTTTAGAAACCGCATAAGGTTTTTAGCATGGCACATAGATGCGGCGGCCGCAGTGTGCCTCTGCGCTTGGGCATTGCGCTCTGCGATCACAAGGCTATTAATCAGTGAGTCAAACAACCAGTGAATCTCTCGTTGTTTCTCATCGCTGAAAATCGCTAGGGATTTTATGTACCGAGCAAAATGTGACACGTGCAACCCAAATTTTTTGCCTTCACTATGGTATCGGGGAGATTGAAGGATTCTTTAGCGCCAAGTGCAATTAAATCCCCAACTATGTGGGGCAACTGGCATAACCGGTGTCTAAACACTTTTGCGCTAACTCAGTGGCCTTGACTTGCACGCTTTGCGACAGCTGCATTTTGCTGAACTCTAGAACGTTGTCCGCACGCGGATAGCCATTTATTTTGCTTACCATGCCCCAGATAAATGACTTTAACGGTTCCGTTTTGGCGGCGGGGTGACCTTCGCCGTTTTGCAGCATCAGCGCTACCATGAACTGGCCTTTTGGGCTACCAAGTTTTGCCGCATCCAAAAAATGCGTTTTAGCGCGGGTGTAGTTTAATTGCAGGCCATGGCCTTGGTAGAAGATCAGCCCCAGCATATAGTGCGCATCGGCCAGTTCAAGTTCGGCAGCCTCGATAAAGTAGCGCCTAGCCGCTAGATAGTCCTGGCGCATACCATAGCCATCGTAGGCCAGCATACCGAGATTGTAGATCGCCTCGGGTGATTTTTGGGCTGCAGCCTTCTTGTACCACTCGATGGCACGAGTATAGCTTTGTTTAACGCCATAGCCGCGCTCGTACAGATAGGCGATGTTGTTTTGGGCCTCGGCTTCACCGTCTTCGGCTAAACCCTTCCAGGCGCGAAACGCTGTGGCGTAGTGCTCGCGCTCCATGGCATTTAGGCCGGCTTCAAAGGGGTTGGCAAAACCACTTGTGGGGTGGGCGAACGCAACGATCACCGTAAAGATCCGGACTGCACGAGTTGCTACGCCCTGCCAAAATTCCAACGAAAAGTCTCCATTGAGCATTACTGTTGCCTCAAACTTGCCTGAATCTGCAGCACTTTGTTGAAAATATCGCCCTCACTGAGCGCGCCCACTAAGCGTCCTTGGTGGACTACCGGTATGGATTCGCCAACAAAGTTACTGGCGGTAGTCATCGCCTGAGTAAGCCTATCGTCGGCTTGAAGCAAGATAGGCACACGGTCAATGGCTTGGTCAAGGGAGGATGCTTGGGCGAGCCCGTGAATGTCAACTTTACCGATTAGCCGATCGCTCGCATCGCATACATAGGCCTCCGTCGCCTGGGCGGCAATCAGCGCTTGCTGGGCGGCATGTAACGGGGTGTCGGCTTCTAGGCGAACAAACTCGCTGGATTCAATCTCACTGACCGGCGTTAGCGACAGCTCTACATGTTCTTGCCCAAGCCGAAGGTCTATTCCGCGATCAAGTAATTGCCGATCAAAATAGGACAATCCGAAAAAGCGCAGGGTGAGCAGCGAGCAGAGAATTGCGCAGAGCATGGCGCTCAACCCGTAGGCGTAGGATCCGGTAAGTTCAATCACGATCATGATCGCTGTTAGCGGAGCCCCGATGACCGCGCCGCCTACTGCAGCAATGGCGGCGATGGGTAAGGCATAGCTTAAATGCGGGGCTAAACCAGCAAGAATCGCCACGTTGGCGACGATGGCGCCGGTTGCTGCCCCGACGAAGAGCGCAGGACCAAATACGCCCCCAAAGAACCCGGTGTTTAAACAATAGGCGGTAACAAAGATCTTGCCGGCCAGCAGCACGAACAACATAGCCAGCCCAAACTTCGCGTCGATCATCTCGTTTATTTGGGTCAAGCCAAGTCCGGCCACGTCTGGCACGACCACGCTGATGGAGCCCACTACCACCACACAGCTCATAAGCAGTTGAGGCATCGACCATTGGGAACGGCTTGCCAGCGCCCGGCCTTTTCGAATAGCGGCCATATAGGCCACCGAGGTTAGAGCGCTGAGCACGCCGGTGAAAATTAGAAAGGGAATCAGCGGCCGCAGTTCAATCGACATATCCGGCACGGCGAGCATCGGCTCGAGATTAAAGAAAGCCTGATTCGCCGCATAAGCAACAATGGATGCAACGGCAATGGGTGCAATGGCGCCCACAGAGATGCGTCGAAGCAGGGCTTCGTAAGCAAACAGTACACCCGCAATCGGCGCGTTAAAGCCCGCGGAAATTGCACCCGCAACACCGCATGCAATAAATACCCGACGATCGATTTTGATGCGAACATACCTGAGGAGCACTTCGGTCATGGTGGCGCCAAAATGCACCAGCGGGCCATATTGACCAACGGAGCCCCCGCCACCGGCCGCAATGAATGCCGCCAAGGTCGACCCCATGCCCATGCGTATATCCAAGGGGTCGCGGCTTTGCTGCACGGCATAAATGCTGTCGGCGGGGCCTGACCACTGAGTAATGCCCAGCATTCGGCGTACCAAAAATATCAACACTGCCGCCAAGCTCAGGGTCAAAAAGATATCTAGGTTGTAGCGATGCCCCCCGACCTGAATGGATATCAGGTTTTCGGTTTGGCTGGTGTTAAAAAACCAGCGAGCACCCTCGACAAATGCATTGGCAACCACGGCCATTACCAACCCGACGATGACGGCGAGTAACAGCTGGCTCGCCATTTCCAGCAGCATGTCGCGGGTCCTTTGCGGCTCTTCACTCACCTGGTCATCGGCGCTCATTGTTTCCCCTCATGACGCTGGGATAACGTCTTCTTACTGTTCAGTCGTGCATGCTCTAGTTGGCCGCACCCGCTCCCTAACATGGGCGACGGTGGAATCTAGGGTTTTGGCGTGAAGGCTAAGCATTCACGACCATCACTTTGTCTAACTTCAATACAGGGTAGTGCGCGGCTTTTGAAATTCAGCGCTCGGCAAAGGTAAGGAAAGTTCTTATCCCAGCTGGTGTTGAAATGTTGGCATTGCCAGCAGCTCACGGGCGGCTGCTTAGGTGTGCTTTTGTCCATTCGAGTTTCCACGATCGATCCGTTTCTGAGTGCCATCAATATCTAAAATAATCGCGATCACCCCAACGACAACGGAGCTAATGATGACAGAAGCAGGGTCGCTCCTGTGGTAGTGCTCAAGAGCATGGCAGAGCCGCTTTCGCGCGCTTGTTATTATGGTCATTGGTGTCCCCGCTGCCGCGATGCCATGCCCGTAAACTTATGACTCGTCGCTCGTATTCTGACGCTTAACCATCAATCAGTATTTCAATGCGACGGTTTTGCGCTCTGCCCGCGGGACTGTCGTTGTCAGCAACAGGTTTGGTGTCTGCATAACCAAAAACACTAACACGTTCACCGTCTAAATCGTTGGTGGTAAAAAAGAAGTCGGCCACGGCGGCGGCTCGAGCCGCAGACAAGTCCCAGTTGGAGTCAAATCGCTCGCTGAATGCGATAGGAATGTTGTCGGTGTGCCCAGAGACCTGGACCTGGCCGCCAGCCCTTGCTACGGATTCTCCAACGTTTCGAAGGGTAGGCAAAAATCCTTGCTGAAGCTCCGCATACCCTGAGCGAAATGAATTAGCCGCGGATAGACTGATCAAAATCTGATCGCCGACTTTTTCGACGGATGCAAGCCCTTGCTGGATCTCAGCGCTCAGATCCGCCTGGAGTATTTGGTATTTGTCATCCAACTCCTGATCTTTCCGCGTTTGGCGCAGCATTTCCTCTTCAGTATCGGCTGACAGATACTCGACCTCCAGCTCGGTCTCCATAAAAGCCTGGGATTCTGCGATCTTGGCAAAAATTTCTATGTCTTCACTGTCAATTTCGCCGTCACTGTTTCGATTTCCCGATTCGTCGAGAAGTTCAGCGTCGGATAACTCGTTTACAGAAACCGTAATTTTGCCGTCTTCCTCTCGGACCTCCACCTTGCCCTTGGCGATTTCAGTTGCGAGTGTGCGCAGCACATTCTCAATATCTGAAATGGTCTCTGATTGGTTGAAGTCGGTGTTCTCCTCGAGATCTTGCTCAACAGGCTCCTCATCGGTTGTATCCTCTTGCGGGTCCAACCCTGCTGGGCTCTTAGTTGTTCGATAATTCTCAGCGATCATACTCTCACCAATGGGCGGTTCGATACTCGGTTGATCGTATTGCACGCCAAAGGCATCGAGCATGGTTCCGTCGAGCATTTTGGTAAGGGAGGGGTCTTCCATTTCTGAGAAAGAAAGGATGAGTACAAAGAAAGCCATTAAAAGCGTAGCCATATCGGCAAAGGTGGCCATCCAGGCTGGCGCTCCGACTTCACACTTCGGGCACTCCTTAGGTTTAACTTTCTTCGGCTCTTCCTGTTCTTCGGCCTCCTCTAGATCGGGATCTGTTGTTACTTCAGCCATCGACAATGACCTCTATTCGCCTGTTTTGGGCGCGTCCCGCGGCCGTGCTGTTGTCTGCAATGGGTTCGCTGTCGGCTAAGCCCGTGATGGTGACTCTGCCGGGTTGCAGCTGGCTGTTGTCTAGCAAAAAGTTGGCTACGGCAGCGGATCTCGCGGATGAGAGATCCCAGTTTGAGCGAAAACGTTCGCTGAAAGCTACGGGGACATTATCCGTATGGCCTTCAACGCGTACTTGACCGCCGGTGTTGCTAAGGGCGTCACCGACACTGATCAGCGTGTCTTCAAAGCCTGACTGTAAGGCGGCGCTGCCAGAGGAAAAGCTGTCTTGCTGTCCAAGGCGTATAATTACGCTATCGCCGTCTCTCTCGACTTCGGCCAAGCCTTGTTCGATTTGCTCGCTAAGTTCCGCGCGGATAGCTTCATATTTGCTCGCGGCCTCGGTGGCCAGCCCCTCGGCCTTTGCCAGACCCTGATTTTGTCGTTTGACGACTATCTCACTGGTAATCTCGCTCGCTACCTCGTTCACACCCAGTGCAATTTCAAGGGTCTGCTGAGAAATACGACCACCATTGCCCAAACTGGAGTCAGTGGCATCGGAGTTGTCTGCAGAATCCTCGATTACCTCGACCACAATTTCCTCGCCCTGAATGCTGACAACAACCTGACCCTGTTCGACCTCGTACTCCATAGCTTCTAAAACCTGTTGGTATTCGGCCTCGATATCTGCAGCTGCCTCGTTGAGGCCTTTCATCTGCTTGACATTGCGCCGGGACGGGTCCACGACACTCTGAGTAGGCTGAGGTAAGACGGTTGGGGCTGCCTCTGACAGTGTAAAGGTGCTGACTAGGATGGTCTCCGCCATAGGAATCGAAATCTTGGCTACAACGCGTTTAATGCCAAAGGCTAGCTTAAGCGATCCGGCAACTTGCTCGAATCTAGGAACGTTAACGCTTGAAAAGGACAAAATTAACACGAAGAACGCCATCAGCAGTGTTGCCATATCCGCAAACGTCGCCATCCACGCTGGCGCCCCCTTGTCACACCTGGGACATTCCTCCTCTTTTTTCTTCGGCGGTAGGGGCTCTTGCGCGCCGCTTTCTTCTTCAAGCCCCGTCTGGTTGCCTGCATCTTGGTTTTCAGCCATGGCGGCGTGCCGTTATAAGCCCTCTAAGGCAGAGCGGTCATTAGGAGCCAAGCGGGTTGCCAACAGATCCGCCATAGACCTTGGGTTCGTTCCGCTCTGTATATGTCGAATACCTTCTATAATGAGTTCGCAATTTTCTGTTTCGTCTTTGGAATAGCCCTCTAATTTTTCGGCAATGGGTTTAGCGATTACGTTCGCTATCAGCGCGCCGTACAAAGTTGTCAGCAGAGCGATTGCCATGGCGGGGCCAATGGCCTTAGGGTCGTCCATGGCTTGTAACATGCCCACCAAACCGCAAAGCGTACCGATCATGCCCATGGCAGGGGCGATATCGGCCCATGATCGATACATCAATGCCGCGTTTTCGTGGCGTGATTTCATCAGCGAGAGCTCATTTTCAAGGCTTGAATCAATGATTTCTGCGGGCGTGCTGTCAACCAGTAAGCCAATACCCTTGGCTAAGAAATGGTTTTTAATGTCTTGGCCTTCCAGTGCTATTAGACCGTCTTTTCTGGCGATGTTTGCCATTTCAATAATTTGCTCGATTAGGTCAACGGGCTTGTCAACGCCCGCAAAGACCGTTTTCATAACGATTTTCGAAAACATGTTAAGGAAGTCACCGAGCTTGGAGCGCGTCAACAGTACCAATATTGACCCTGCAAACACGATGAGGACTGATGTGCCTTCGATGAAAGTATCTATGGGCGCCGCGTTGTTCATGGCGAAAGCGATTGTTCCAAGTGAGGCGAGGAGACCGATAATTGTCGCAATGTCCATAACTATCCTCTGGTCAAATAATGATGGCTGGATTGTGTGCTATTGCTCGCAAGGAGACAATCGGTCGATGTTATAAGGACTTTAAATTCTGAAGAATTCTCGATTTACATCTAACTTACTGCAGCAAAAGCTGTACCAAAGCTGAGGAAGAACGATAATGCTGCTTGTACGGCTGAACTTTTTGATACTGATATCACTTATGCTAGTTGGCTGCGATTTCAGCAGAGCAACTGAAGCTTGTCACGGGTACATCCCGGAGGGTGACACCGGACGCTATATCATTATGGATAACGGCATCGTGCTTGACCCCGATACTGGAATGGAATGGTACCGATGTGCCTTCGGGCAGCGCTACGTAACGCAAGGTTGCTCAGGCGACGCCCTGTTGGTCACGCACGATGAGTTAGACGGCATTCTGGCTGAAATAAATACCAAGGCCGGAGAAAAATGGCGCCTACCAACAGAAGGTGAATTTCTGAGCCTAAGAGAACCGAATTGCGTGAATCCAGCGATTAATACTAACGTCTTCCCAAACCCTCTGATCGCTAACTTCTGGGTACTTGGTGAGGGTACTCGTGCTAGAAAAGCCTGCGTGGTGTATACATACAACGCTGGGCGTTCTTGCAGGATTTCTAGGAGCGAGCCACGACCATTCTATATGGTGAAAGCTACCTAACTGCGCCGAGAACTAGGATGGCTGCGACTAACGCGGTTCCGGTCTCGAGACAGCTACCTAGCTGACGGTTTGCCAAGCTTCGCGCAACTCTGACAAAGCCAAGTAGAGCTTCTCAATGCTTTCCCCGTCCTTATCGCTTTTCGCTTTGAACAAGCTGGCGGCGATAGACGTATAGGTCTCATAGAGACTTTGCGCAACGTCGCCGCCGTTTTCCATGTCAAGAACGCCACGTAAGGCGATGACAATCTGCATGGCGTGAGTGGTGGCTTTGTCGAACGCCTCTCCTTCACTGTGCGCCAGATTCTCGCTCGCTTGTCGCAGCAGCACGCATGCTTTATCGAAGAGCATGGTGATCAACTGGGCCGGACTTTGGGATTCCGTTTTGGTCTCGACATCGATATTGCTGTATTCAGCCAGTGCGGATTTTCGGTACATCTTCTTTTTATCCAAGTGAGTCTCGCGCTGACGTTGAGTCAGCATCTTTTACCTATTAAATAAATCGGATACAAGTGACGCAGCTTTAGGGGTTTGTGCAGGAGCGCCACTTGCACCCGGTTTAATCTGTGTATCCGGTGCGTTTATGTGGTTTCATCAATGAAAGTTCCAAGCATACGAGTGAGGTTTCTCATGAAGGAAAGCAGCTCCTCTGCAGGTATTTGCCGGATCACGTCTCCTGAATCGGAGTCCACAACCTTCACAACTTGAGCGCCGCTTTCTGTGTCAGTGGTGAACTCTACAGATCTGTTACGAAGATCCATCATTACCTGCACTTGCTCGATCGCTAGGTTTATCTCTCGCTCGGAGTAGTCCCCGGGGGTTACCTGTTGAGGAGGCAATACCTGCTCAGCCTGTACTTTGCTCAACTGCTGATTCTGCAAAACTCGACCGGTCTCGGTTGCAGACCGCAGCATATTTTCATTGCCCGTATTGGGGCCAATTGTCTCAATAGCCATCTTCATTTTCCTGGAGCGTCTTTAACGCTCGTGTTTCGTTTAATGCTTTAGCGAAGCCTCTATCGCTACTTATAAAACCGTTAGCTAATTGCCAGTGTTTAGGCATCGATTAAAACTTCCGCACTACCCTTAACCTCTCAAAACCTGCAGTACGATGTCGGTGGAGGCGTTCGCTTGCGCTAGCATCGAGGCGCCAGCTTGTTGCAAAACTTGCGCTTTAGCTAAGCGGGATGTCTCTGCTGCAAAGTCTGCATCCTGAATTCTCGATCTTGCCCCGATGGTATATTCTGTCACCTTCATTAGGTTTGAAACCGAGTAGTCGAGTCGATTTTGCAAAGTACCGAGCCCGCCTCGCATACCGGATACGATCTCTAAAGCGCCATCGATTGTTGCTATCGAATAGCTCGCTCCGATTTGCGTTTTAATATCTACGTCAGCGACAGACTGCAGGGTCCCCGTAGTGGTTCCGTTTGCGAAAAAGGTGTCTGTGATGGATGCGGCACCTGTGACTTTCTCGGCATGAGACGTTTCAACAACGCTGGTTGAGTTGTCTGCCTTCGTAACGCTCGTGTAAATGGTGCCATCAGTTGTGTCTGTGTCCGCCCCAACGGTTAGATCTTGCAAATCGTCGAACGATCCGACGTTTGTTTGCGTGAATAAGACTACTTTCGCGTTTGATGTAGCCCCGTCGGCGCTTCCAACAGATGCTGATGAATTGACCGACCCAGAATGCGCGTTATAAGCAAGTGCAAATCGTGCAGCGAAGTTGGCTGCAGTGATGTCATTGCCGAGTGTGGACGACGTGGAAGAGGCGCCTGCATCTGCCGAGTGCGCGTAGGTGAGCGTTACCGTATCTCCGTTGAAGGTTGTTTGAATTGAGCCAGATGTGGCCGCAGCTTTATGCTTGAGGTAAGCGGCATAAATGTCAGCGACATCGACTTTTGCTACCTCTGTTGTAGCGCCGCCATTTGTTTGGGTAACTGAGAAGCCATTAGCTGCGTTCAATCTTAAAGTTCCGACCACTTTCGTTGTATCTCTAGAGTCGGAAGAAGCGGCCACCCCAGCAACTGTCTCTGCATGAGAAGCCTCGACAATACTGGTGCTGTTGTCTGCTTTCGTGGCGGTAGCAAAAGCGGCAGCCGCGTAGGCTACAGTTGTGCCGCCAGCGGCAGTTGTCTGGACGCCGCCAGTGGCGCCTGTGTTGTAGATAAACGACCCGCTTGCCGCAGTTGACGCTGTTTTCGTGAAGTCAAATTTGCTTGAGTCAGAAGCGTTAGCGGCAACGGTGTATGTCGCACTATGGTTGGTTGCGAGCGTTTGTAAAAAAGCTAAGAGGTCTGATGCGCTGGCATCTTTGGCGATCACTTCAGAACCAGACGTTGTGACAGTTGCGGTACCTGAGGCTTTTGCCGTGAAGTCCATAGCGACACCATCAAAGGTGATCGTAACGGTTTCGTCTGTGGTCGCTAGGGCCAATTTAGTTCTTAGATCGACCCCCGTTATAGCTGCTTTGGTCACCGAGCCGTCGTTTATTTCAGCCAACAGGCCGTTATTATCGTTAAAAGACCCCGTGTTGGTTTGCGTGAACGCAACTACCTTTGCGCCAGCTGTTGCACCATCAGCGGAGCCCGCCGTCGCCGCAGAATTTGTCGATCCTGAATGCGCATTGTACGCGAGCCCAAACCGCGCGGCAAAGTTCGCCGCTGTAATGTCCTGGCCAAGAGTAGTTGATGTCGATGTCGCTCCTGCGTCTGCGGCAGTTGCCAGGGTAAGGGTTACAGTGTCGCCGTTGAAAGTCGTTCTCAAGCTTCCAGCGGCAGCTGGGCTGCCGCCATTGGCCCACTTAGAGTAAGCAGCGTAGACGTCGGCGATATCGACCTTAGCTACTTCGATACCACTTGATTCGAGAGATCGAACACCTCCGCCTTCTGTGATCCCGTCGCTTTTAACCCCGGTTACGGTAAGGTTTGTTCCCGCCGATCCGTTTTGAATAATAATGTCGTCGCCGTCGGCATCTTCCAGCAAAATTTTGTTGTCATTGGTCGCTGATGCCATTACGCCAGTTGTTGCATTGACTGCGTTGATTTTTGAAACCGCATCGCTAACGTCTGAGCTCGAAATTGAAAAAGCGGCCGTGGTCGTGCCATTAATAACGAGCTTATAATTTTCCGAGATCGCGGAAGTCATAGCCACATGAGCGAACGTTCTTGCTTGAGCAAAGACGTTAGTTGCACCTGCTACCGAATTTATTTTTTTGGCCACGTCTTTCGCGGTATTGTTTGCCGAAACATCAATAACGCGCGTGTTGCCGTTTGCTTCTATCGTGATGTCGTCCGCATCGTCTGTTAAATTAGTGGTCGAGGTGTAGCCTGTTGTCGTGGAGGTAGCGGCAGCGTAGGCGCCAACATTTTCCTCTCCAGACATGATGTAGGCGCCCAAAAGGGTGCTCTCAACTGAATCGATGCTGAATTTTATTTCCTCTCCAGACATCGTGCCCACTTGAAGGGACTTCGCAGAATAAGTGCCGTTAAGCACTTGAGTTCCATTGTAACGTGTGTTTGCCGAGACCCGAGATATTTCCAGCTGGAGTTGGTTTAGCTCGTTGTCGGCGAATGCGCGCTCAGTCGCAGAGTTAGTCGCGTTTGAGGCTTGCACGGCGAGCTCTCGCATCCGTTGAAGCATACCGGAGACCTCGACTAGGGCATTTTCAACTGTTCGAATAAGTGCAATACCGTCGTTCGCGTTTTTCGTTGCCATAGTGAGACCACGAATTTGCGTAGTCATCCGCTCAACCATCGCGAGTCCGGCTGCATCGTCTGCAGCACTATTTATGCGTGATCCTGTGGAGAGTCGCTCCATCGCTTTTTCCATCTCTTGACGCGATTCCGTCAAAGCGCGTTGAGCCTGAATGGCTCCAATATTGGTATTTAAGACCAATCCCATAACTAAACCCCTTTAGCTATCTACATTCCTGCAATGTGTCGCCGCTTCTCGGGCCGCGAGTCCGTGTAAGTGGCAAAAGGGCAGGTAAAAATCAGCCGTTTTTGCCGTTTTAATGGCAGCCATTTGCCGCTTACAGGAATGTTGTCGGTGAGGGCGCGAAAAACTTTAGGGTTTTTTCCGCCCGTTCCTAGTCAGACCCCCTGACTAGGAACGGGCGGAAAGTAAGTTATGAGGTGTCTCTGACCCTGTTTAAGGCCCCGGGCCAGGGGCTCTTCAGCATCTCTGCTAAAGGGGTCGTGAGCCCCTGGCCAGAGAAGGTCCTCTGCTCCGAATCAGAGCAGAGGGAAGGACTTCAGTTGAACCGGACCCTATCGGATCAACTGAACTGCAAGCTGGGAAGAAGCGTTGGCTTGCGCCAACATTGCTGTCCCTGTTTGTTGCAATACCTGGGCTTTTGCAAGCCTCGCGCTTTCGGCCGCGAAGTCCGCGTCCTCTATCCGAGAACGAGCGGAGGCGGTGTATTCGGCGACATTCATGAGGTTAGAGACGGTGTATTCCAACCGATTTGCTACAGCACCGTAATTGGCTCTGTTGCCTGCCATCGTCTCGAGGGCTGCGTTGATGGACGTTATCGCCGCAGAAGCAACGGTATTGCCGCTGATGTCCAGCGAGTTAATCGACAACGTCGTAGAATCGATCTTCTTGATATCAAACATAATTGTCTGACCTGCGTCCGCACCGACTTGGATAGCTCCCTTATGATTGCCATCAAAGAGCTTAGTGTTGTTGAATTCAGTATCAGTACCAACGCGATTGATTTCTGCGATCAGCGAATCGAGCTCTGCTTTCAGATATGTCCGGTCCTCGGTTCCATTAACGTCGTTCGCGGCTTGGACCGCGAGCTCGCGCATGCGCTGTAGCATGTCGGTAACGTCGTTCGTTGCATTTTCAACGGTGGCAAGCATCGCTATCCCATCGTTGGCGTTTTTTGTGGCCATATTTAGACCACGGATCTGTGCAGTCATGCGCTCCGCAATAGCGAACCCGGCAGCATCGTCGGCAGCAGAATTTATTTTCTTACCTGTGGAGAGTCGCTCCATTGCCGACTGCAATTCGGCGGAAGAGTTGGTTAAAGAGCGCTGTGCATTAAGAGAAGCAACATTGGTGTTTACTACAATACTCATTTTGGACCCCGTTCGTCGTTTTTTTATTTTGGCAATGATTTGCCGGTTTTCGTACAAATCGGCAGTGATTTGCCGCTTACGAGGATAAAGTCGGTGGGGAGCGGCAAACCTTTAGATAAAAAGCGGCAAAAATGGCAAAAAACTGCCGCTTTACGGGCAAATTTATGCCGTTGTGCGGAAAAATTGATTACGGGCGGCAGGGACCTGCCGTTGATCGGGTGTTTTTTATGGCGCTTCAAGGCAGCCGGTTGTCGCCGGGAAAAGATCTGCCAACCGACCCCTCGATGGCAAATCCCCGACCCATTTTTATTGCGAGAAAACGTTAATCATGGCGCTAGACCCCTCTCGAACCCGATTACGTAGTCTGCAAACGGTTGCTTACGTTATCGCTAACGAAAGAGCGACAGGACCAACTGCTGAGACGCGTTCGCCTGAGCGAGCATCGCAGTACCCGTCTGTTGCAAAACTTGCGCTTTCGCTAGCCTGGCGCTCTCGGCCGCAAAATCTGCATCCTCGATGCGAGACCTCGCGGAAGCGGTATATTCGGCAACGTTCATTAGGTTCGATACTGTGTAGTCCAGGCGATTTGAAACAGCGCCGTAATTAGCTCTGTTCGTCGCCATCGTAGTGATCGCATTGTCAATCGACGTTATCGCCGCAGAAGCTACGGTATTGCCGCTGATGTCCAGCGAGTTAATCGACAACGTCGTAGAATCGATCTTCTTGATATCAAACATGATTGTCTGACCGGCGTCTGCACCGACTTGGATGGCTCCCTTGTGGTTGCCATCAAAGAGCTTCGTGTTGTTGAACTCTGTATCAGTGCCAACTCGATCGATTTCCGCCACTAGCGCATCGAGCTCGGCCTTTAAATTAGTTCGATCCGAAGCTCCGTTCACGTCGTTTGCGGCTTGAACCGCAAGCTCGCGCATCCGTTGCAACATATCAGTGACATCAGACGCCGCATTTTCGGCGGTAGCCAGCATTGATATGCCATCGTTCGCGTTTTTCGTGGCCATGTTTAGACCGCGAATTTGCGCTGTCATTCTTTCTGCGATCGCAAAACCTGCAGCGTCATCGGCGGCGCTGTTGATTTTCTTTCCCGTAGAAAGACGTTCCATTGCTGTTGCTAATTCCGCCCCGGAGGACGTTATAGCTCGTTGTGCACCCAGGGATGCAACGTTTGTGTTTATGACTAAACTCATAACTTAAGCCTCTAAAATATTAGATAGCTACGTCAGTACGGTTCTAGTCATGATGACCCCAACCATGATGGGCGAATTCGAGAATTCGCATCCATACTTCGCAACTGGTTTCAGTTGCTGCCATGCGGCAATTTCTTGCCGCATGGCAACGAAACCGGCAAAAAATTGCCGCTTTCAAACCCGGTATCGGTCACTTTTAGAAAACCTTTAGTGTTTTTTTGAAAAGTTTTTGATTTTTCTGCTTGTCATCTGGAGGAGAGAGCTGGAAATTTGTCGAGCTTTTAACGAGCCTTGAAGATGGTTCCTGGTTGTGGCGGCGCGCAGCGTTGCGCTAATTTAACTCGGCCCGAACTAAACTACGGCTTTGTTTTTAACATCCCGTGAAGAAACAAAAGATTTGAGGGTTTTTCATGAGTGAGATGGAGTTTTCGTCGGATTCGGCTAAGTTCTACGACGAATTCCAATGTATAGGCTCGGACTGTTCGGACACTTGCTGCGCAGGCTGGACAATTTCTCTCACAAAAAAAGAGCACGCGCGCTACAAAAATGCGTCAAGTATCAAGGTACGAGATATTTCCAAGACCAAAATAAAGCGCTTCAGAGGCGATGGGGCGTCTGATAATTTCTTTTCCGTCATGCAGCTATCGGATAGTGGTGCGTGTAATTTTCTAGATCGAAAGGGTCTCTGCGTGATTCAAAGCGAGATGGGCGAAGACGCACTATCTCATACTTGCTCCATGTATCCGCGAGGAATAACAGAGGGCAAAAACGGTTCGGGTTGGCATTACAGGAAATCACTGGCTCTCTCCTGCCCCGAAGCTGCACGGTTGTGTCTTGAAGCTCCCACCTCTATTGCTTTGAGTGAAGTAACGACGAGCACCAATCGCCCGTTCTTGAAAAAAAACTATGGTGTGGGTTCAACAGGGGGCCTCGAGGAAAGCGTATATTCTGAAATCGAAACAGCGATGCTGAGTTTCAGCCAAAACATGGAATGGTCAACACTTCAAAAATACTTGGGCCTCACAGTGTTCCTGCGTCAATTGGAGGCGTCGGTGCCCGCTGGGCTCGCCGGAGTGCAAGGAATTAACGTTCTCAATGCTTCTAAAATTACGAGTGATGCTGTAAGCACCATGGATACACCGCACAGATCAGAGGACCAAATGTTGGTTCTGGTTCAGTTTGTTCGGGCTTGCTTTGATGCCGCGCGCTTGTTGGCAAAGGATGGGAGAGAAAATAAGTTCACAGGGTTCTTGTCGAGCGCGCACGACAACTTAAAAGAAGAGGACGATGCAGAAAGCTTATCAGTATACAAGTTCGAGGGCGGTTTAGACTGCGTCGATAAACTGATTTTAGAGGCACCGTTTCTTCGAGATAACTTTATCTCAAGCGAACTCATGAGAAAGCTGCGTACCTGCGCCAATTTTGCCGATATTCACAAGTGCATAGAGCGAGTGATGGTCGACTGGAGCATCATTCGATTCGTACTGGCCTGCAACGTGACCCCGACAAAAGATCAAAAGAAGCAAAAGGACATGCTTGTAGCGATTGTCGCCGCGACCTGCCGGGCCTTCGAGCACAGTACCACCCTATGGGACCAGATTTTTAGCAGTTTAGGAGATTCTTCTGAGGCGAGATCCGCGAAGTTGGGGTTGCTTCTCACTTAATTAATCATCCCTTGGCTATGCCGGAGCGATGACTGCCAACGCGTTTTAAGCCATCACTTTTTTAAGACGAAAAAAAACCGCCGGCATAAGCCGGCGGTTTTGGTTGGTTTCAGTATGTAGATAGCTAAAGGGGTGAGCTATTACTGAAGAAGTTGAAGAACCAGCTGAGCTCCAGCATTAGCTTGAGCCAACATTCCGACACCAGCCTGCTTCAAGACTTGGGCCTTGGAGAGTTTGGCTGATTCGGCGGCGAAGTCAGCATCTTGAATGCGTGATCTGGCTGCCTCGGTTTGTTCTGCAATGTTCATCAGGTTGCTCACAGTGTGATCCAGACGATTTTCGATAGCACCTAAATCGGATCGAATGCTTGAAATTTTCTGAATCGCGCCATCTAGCGTTGCAATCGCAAGTGATGCAGAGGATTGCGTGCGAAGGTCAATATTTGACACCGTGTTCAAGGTTGATGCCTTGGTGGTGAAATAATTGTCGTTCGCAGCAGCTTCTACACCCGACTGTGTTACAGAGAACAGCTTGCTTGATTTCAAGCTCAGAGTTCCTTGAACGGTCGCTGTGTCGCTACCAAGGGTCGCAGCTAGAGCTAAGTCCTTGGAGTCGATATCACCAGTCGTTGTGCTGGCAGTTTCGGCGGCAACCGTCGAGGTAGCCGACGTTGCGATATCGAAGTCACCGAACTCTCTGGCGCCCTTATAGGTATAGCTCGTCGATGTACCCTCGCCACCGGCCATAACCCAGGACGCGGATTGCGCACTGAAAGTGATTGAGGTTATAGATTTGAATCGATTAATTGTGGTGACACTTGCGTTAGCGGCAGCACCGGTTAACGTTTCGGTCAGTGTCGATCCATCTGCGTTTGTGCCAACAACTGTAACAGTCTTGCCAGAGTCGTCGCCTCCAGATTTGATTACGATCTGTTGAGCTACTGTTAGCGTAGTATTTGCCGTTAGCGTTGCGACGCCACTGCCGTTGGTTTGTGCCTGCCCAGCAATAGAATCCGCCACGAAGCCTGTAGATCCGTCGTCCGACCTTACTGATATCCCTGTGCCCTCTACACCTACTTTATGGTTTGTGTGGAGCTGGTCAGAGATATCAGTGTTCAGCGTTGAGTCGCTATAGATGTTAAAATCGCCAAATAAGCGGTCACCGATGAACTGGACATCTGCACCATTCAAAGACGCTGTTATGTCGTTATTTGTCGTCAAGTTTTTGGCTTCGCCGTCGAAATCGCCGCCAAACCGGACAGCATTCGACAATGCGGTTTGCCACTCGGCTGCAGTGTTACCATTGCTAACGCTGAGCTTAAACACATCTCCTGTTGATTCTTGCTTCAGATAATAAATGCCCGTGGAGAAGCTCGCGGCTGTCGCAGTAGTTACGCGAATGGCTGCAGTCCCTTCGACGGTTCCCAGCGCGTTGTTGATCAAGGTTGAGTACTCATGCTGGTTATGCGTTGCGCCAGTTGCGAAAGAGGTATTTACACCAGTTGTCGCGTTGCGTACGAAAAACGTGGTACTACTTGCTAGGTCAGAGCCATCCGTCTTGATCGCGTTGACGGAGACTTGATCCTGCGCGCTCACACCGTCGTGCTTGAGCGTCTTGACTCGCAAGTTCGTCAATGACTTTTCGTTTTCGATTGTCATATCGGAACCATCGTTGCTGTACAGACGTACTTTGTTGTCTGAGGTGGCTGACGCAGTAACGCCAGTCGAACCCGATATTGCGTTGATCTTATCGATAGCATCGGAAACGTTGGTGCGGCTGATGACGAAGTCACCCGTTGTCTTGTTGTTGATTTTAAGACTATAGGTTTCGTCGGCCGCGAACTCGTTATGTAACAGAGCATACGTTTTTGCTTGTGCGCTAACGCCAGTTTCGCCAGATACCGCATTGATGTTGGCAGCTACTGTTTTGGCGGAATCAGCGAGTCCAACTGCAATGTTTTTTGTTACGCTATTACCATTAATGATTAGGTCGTCCGCGTCATCCGTAATGTTCGTCTTAACACCGTTACCTGCGCCGGCTTGCGCTGCAATCACGTCACCCGTGACTTCGTAAGCGCCGAGCGCGCTCGCTGCTGTCGAGTCTAGCGTGATTGTGATTTCTTCTCCGCCTTCTGTCCCTACTTGAATCTGCTTATTAGAGAAGGACCCGTCTAGAACAAGCTGGTTGTTGAAACGAGTGTTGGCGGAAACACGAGAAATTTCGGCGATTAAAAGGTTCACCTCTTCTTGGATCGCAGCGCGATCTATTCCAGTGTTGGTATCATTGGCAGACTGAACCGAAAGCTCTCGAAGTCGTTGCAGCATGTCTGCTACTTCTACCAAGGCGCCTTCAACTGATTGGGTTAAGCTTATGCCGTCGTTTGCATTCTTGATAGCCATGTTAAGGCCATTCACTTGAGCTGTCATACGTTGCGCTATAGCAAGTCCTGCAGCGTCGTCAGATGCACTGTTTATTTTACTGCCCGTAGACAAGCGCTGCATTGCCTCTCCCTGAAGAGAGTCTGCGTATGCAAGAGCCCGCTGAGCTGTTAGAGAACTAACATTTGTTGCTACTACTAAAGACATGTGTCTTCTCCTATTTCTAAGTTTAGTGTTGCGTTAGCGAGGCCCTTGCGAACCAATCGCGAATCGCTTTATTGCGACACAGATTTAGTCGGGCTCCTAAAATCCTTCTTTAGGCTCTAAAAAATATCGACGAATAAATAACGTTAGGCATCGGAAGCCAAATGCCGGGCTCGGTTACCGCGCAACAAAAAAGCGGCAAACCGTCGCCGAAAAATCGCCTAAATCAAGGAAAAAAGGCAGAAAAAGCGGCAAAGACCGAAGAAAAAAATTTTTGATTTTTTTTTTCAAAGTTGGGCGCGAGACGCTGATGGGCGGCAACCCCTGGCCTAATTAATTAATAGAGTTGCCGCTTGCGGGCCAAAGTTTGCCGTCTCATCAAAGCAGTTTGATAGCGCGCGCTTTAGCAAATCGTTAGCCGCTTTGAATGACGACGCTTTTGATGCGAATGTTCACGGCACGATGGGCTCGCGATCTCGCACTACTGGTTGATAGACCTCGATTCGGTGGGGTGTAAATGACCTATCGATCCGTCGAATGATCGGTCGCTATTGATACCGGTGCGTTTGCCTGGAGCAAAAGGTATAGCCTGTTCATCGACGCTAGTGGGGCGCAAAATTTCGGAGTGGAGAATAATGATTTTTGGCTGCGGCAAAGGCAGGTGAACTTCAACGGGGAAGTCGTGAGGAGCAAATAGGTGGAGGTTACATGGGTCGTGGCGTGAGATTCGAGTGCTGTGAGGATATGCGAGCCAAGTGCTATGGCGTTTGGGAATCCTCGGTGGTGTCCTGTTCATATTGCGCCTTGCGCTCGAGCAGGCGGGCCAGGGTCTTTCTCTCCCGCGCATGTTCGTAATACCGCCAAGCAAAGACAACTACCAAGGCAAACACGATACCGCTGGCTGCGATGTCATGGAGGGGTATATCTGGGAGGGGTGACTCGGATTGAATGCCGATTAGCACGACGAGGGGAATGGCGACGGCCATAAACCACCTGATTCGGACGCAGACTTCGCAGACTGGTTTTTGGCCTTGGGTCATACTTCTCGCATTAGTGGCATTACGGCTCGTTAGTCGCGGTTGGAGAACGGTAGATTCTCGAAACTGCTCTCCATGCTTTCACGGGTGCTATTCATCTGATCAATGATCTGCTGCATCGCGAGGAACTGTTGATTGTAACGTTCTTCAACCCGTTCCATACGCTCCTCAAGCTCGGTTAGCTCAGCTTGTCTGGCAGATACACTGGATGCAAGGGTCTTCTGTTGGGTAACTAGGTATGAGCTGGAATTCGTTGCGTCTGATATAAGCTTATTAAGGTCTCCTGCGAGCCCGGCAGCATCAGTGCTTGAAGTTGCCTGACTGTCCGTGTCTGCAGTAAACATAGTAACAATGTCCGAGTAGTTACTCGAAATCGCTTTGTCTAATTTTGTGTCGTCGACGGTAAGTTCACCCGTCCTGCTAACGCTTATACCCATATCTGACAGGTTAGAAATGGAGCTTGTCGCAGAGGATGATGTTCCTAGGACAGTGCTGCGCAAGGATCTGGTGAGCGATCTAAAAATGCTGTCTCCGGCGAGTTCGCCGCCGGTGCTGGAGTTACCTAGGTCTTTTAGCTGCCTCTGTGCCTCATTATATATAGTCACGAAATCTACGATATTTGCCTTCGCCTCACTATTGTCTTGATTAATGCTCAAGCTGGCGGCTCCAGTTGTAACAGAGTTCAGGGAAAGAGAGACTCCCGTTAACACATCATCTATTACGTTCTTTGAGCGAATGAAATCGATTCCATTAACGTTGAGTTTCGCGTCAGCAGCGCTTTGTACGCTGGAAAAATTTAACGAGTTGTCACTAGAGGTCAAACTGAATGCTTTCTCGGCGCCAGTTTCTCCGATCAATTGGATTCTGTAGCGATTAGCGCTCTCGCCCGTGTCGACAATTTCAGCGGTGACGCCGAGATTCGCGGCATTGATGGCTTTGACTGTCCCGCTGAGGCTAGCGTCTGCAACGGAAATGCTGGAGGTCGTTTGGCTGGTGCTGCCGACGGTTAGAGACAGCGTGATGCTGCCAGCATTGAATTTCGCGGTCTCAGATGCGAACGCGTTGGAAAGGCTCCGCTGCTCCTGAGCAATCTGAGACACTGTGATGTTATTAGATCCGGCTCTCGCTTGACTCGTTGTAGTCGCAGTGAACGCAGACGTCTGCGAGTTAGTGACTGCGTACGTTTTGAAGTCTTTCGCGTCGTTAAGTCGCTGAGCGGCATCCCGCACAACATTCAGCACCGAAACGGCCTGCCCTAGCCCACTGATTTGAGCCTCAGACTCCGCTATTTTTGTGTTTAGTCTGGCCTCGGCTGGAGCTTTCTCAGCATTTACAAGTGCTTCCACGATCTTCTTCGTGTCAAAACCTGCGCCAGCGCCTAGGGCTTGTACGTAATCAATACTGGACATAACGCGTTATCTGTCTGTGAAAATACCAGTGCTCGTCAATAAAATCGGCTCGTTTTCGTGAATCTTGAACGGCCTAAACGAAAAAACAACCATTTGTTGGCGGTGATTTTGGCGTCGACACGTTTGGTTATTGAGCACCAGTGCATCGCTTCCGCCTTATCCGCAGATATGATAGCAATATATGTGCCAAAGATATTTGCTCAGAGAGAGGGCCAAATTCAAACTAGAAACACGGAATATCGTGACTTTCAACGACAATTGCGACGTGAATAAGGATTTGGGTCGACCGCGAACGAAAGTGCTCGGCACTTAGATGCCGGTTTAGCGGCAACCTACCGCCCAGCTCATGGTTCTCTTCAACCGGCTTAAGCGAGGTCGCTTACGAAAAAATGTTACGCTAAAGTTGACGAAAGAATAACGAGACCGGATCAACCGTGACGCAGTCCATCGTTGGAGACAGTGCGCATACTCGGCAGCTCATGCAGTTGATTCGCTCTATTGCGCCAACGGCTGCCAGCGTATTGATCAATGGCGAGAGCGGTGCGGGCAAAGAGTTAATCGCTCAGGCCATACACGATCAATCCGATCGTGCGGGTCAAGCCTTCGTGGCGGTGAATTGCGGGGCCATCCCCGGCGAGCTGATGGAGAGCGAGCTCTTCGGTCACAAGAAGGGCTCGTTTACCGGGGCCATTGCCGATCGCGAGGGCAAGGTTACGGCGGCAGATGGCGGCACGCTGTTTTTGGATGAAATTGGTGATATGCCAATGTCCATGCAGGTCAAGCTGCTTCGCGTGCTGCAGGAGAAGATGGTGCTGCCTGTAGGATCTAATCAGCCCAAAAGTGTCGATATACGCGTCGTCGCCGCCACCCACCGCGTGCTCGAGGACGAAATCAAGGCTGGGCGCTTTCGTGCTGACCTGTATTACCGCCTGAACGTCGTTCCCCTGCAGGTGCAGCCCTTACGCAGCCGACGGGATGAGGTGCCGGCACTGATTCGCCACTTTGCCAAGCATTTTGCGCCGACCGATGCGCCAGCCATCGAATTTTCTGAAGGCTTTTTGTCGGTCATGCAACGCTATGACTGGCCCGGTAACGTGCGGGAACTGTCTAATATGGTTCACCGTCTGACGGTGCTGTATCCCGGTCAGACCCTGCAAATGAATCATGTTGCGCCATCTATGCTGCCGGCAGGAATGGCTGAAATGGTCTGCGAGGAGCCATCGGATGAGCAAGCATCTTTGTTCGACGTTTTTAGCGATGAGCCTTTTGGGGAGCCGACCCTTGCGCCGGAAAACGATGTAGAGTCCATTATTATGCATGCCCAGGGGTTTGAGGACTTCCGGCAACGAGGACAATCGCTCAAGGGCATGCTCAGCGAAATTGAGCAAGACCTTATTGAGCGGGCGCTGCGAGAAAGCGACGGTAACGTCTCGCGCTGCGCGAAGCTGCTGCGCATGCAGCGCACGACGCTGATTGAGCGCATCAAAAAGTACAACCTTAAGATGGATGCAGCCTAACCCCTTACAGGTAACGCGCGACGCGTACGAGGCGTCGGTCTTTCGGTAAAAGAGGTCGACGCTCATCCGACCCCTTCACTGGACTTTATCGCTTTCGCCCCTGGTTCAAGATAACGGTTGTCAAAAACACGACAACCCTGGCCGCTCCACCGGCAAAGTCTGATAGTAAAGGTGGCAAAAAGCCGCCATCGCTTTGTAACCTACTGTTTTTAATAAATAAAAAATCTGGCACAGCTTTTGCTTTCTAGTCTGCATCGAAGAAACAACGTGATGTGAAGACTATGTACCAAGAACACCCGATTGATCTAATATGGGACGAATCGTCGCCAATAGATGCAAACGTGTCGGGCATTTTGACCCGTGCCGGTTTTCGTCCACGATCTATGGGCGCATCGGAAGTTGCACGATACGTTAAAAGCAATGGCTTCGGGCCCTGCGTACTGTGCATGCATCGACGCGAGCTGCCCGACATCGAAATGATACGGACGCTCAAACAACATTACGGCGCGAAAATCTATCTCGTACTGCGAGTTGATCCTGCAGATTTGGATAGCACGGTGGAAGCCATTAAGTGCGGTGTTGACGATGTCATCGCCGACGGCGCAGATCAGCAGGCCAAGTGGGAAAAAATTGCCGGCCTCGCCAAGCTGCGTCTTTTAAAGAACGATTCCTATGTATTTGTCGATGAAACCAGTCAGCACCTGCTAGCGCTGGTAGAACGAGTTGGCGCGGCAGAGGTCACTGCGCTAATGAACGGACCTACGGGTTCGGGCAAGGAGGTCTTGGCCCGGTTAACGCATGACTTTTCACCGCGACGAGATGGCCCCTTTGTGCCGGTGAACTGTGCGGCGTTGCCCGAGGCCTTGGCTGAAAGCCTTCTATTTGGCCACGCCAAGGGAGCATTTACTGGCGCGACGCGAAGCACCGAGGGGTTTTTCTCGCAAGCCCAGGGCGGCACCTTGTTTTTGGACGAGATTGGCGAACTAACGCTGCCGCTTCAGGCGAAGCTGCTTAGAGCCATTCAAGAAAAAGAAGTACTGCCAGTGGGCAGCTCAGAAACTCAGCATGTGGATGTACGCATCATTGCGGCGACGAACCGCGACCTACGTGCGGGCATACGCGCCGGATATTTTCGCGAGGATCTTTACTTCCGCGTGAGCACATTTCGTATCAACGTTCCGGGTTTGTCCTCACGGTTGGACGATATCCTACCCTTGGCGAACTACTTTCTAGTCAAGCACGGCCGCGAAGACCGTGCGCTGCAGCTGTCGCCAGAGGCATCTGCCAAACTGTTGGCCTACAGCTGGCCGGGTAACGTGCGTGAGCTAGAGAACGTGGTTCAAAGGGCAATCGTACTGAGCGGTGATGGCGTTATCTCAGCGAATCATCTGGTATTTGATGAGCCAGCCGATCACGAGCTGTATATTGGCGAACCCTCGGGTATGCCTGCCAGTCTGATGAATCCTTCTCATACTCCCAGTTATGCGGGCGCCTCAAGCGCCATGCAAGGTGCGGCAAACAACGTCCACCCACTCGATAGTGGTTACGGTCAGCGTGATCGATGGCGCGATACGCAAGGTGCGCCGACCAACCCATTCAGCGCTCACATGGCTGCTCATAGTGGCTTCGAAAGCCTGCCCGAAGAGACGTCGGATAGCACCACAGGGCTGCAAGGTGCCATGGACGCCAACGAGTTCCGCATCATCGTGGATACGATTAAAAACACGCGCACCCGCCAAGAGGCAGCTGACATGCTCGGCATCAGCCAGCGCACTCTGCGCTACAAGATTGCGCGCATGCGTGAACGCGGCATTCAAATTCCTAAGCGACGGTCGGCCTAAGTTATGTCAAGCGTGAACACCCATTATCAAGCGCAGGTCGCCGATCTGCTCAGCCAAATTCGAGCGCACCAGGGCGATTCCAGCAATCGTGCGGAGCTAATCAATAGCGATACGGCTGGCGTGAGTCCCACGACCCGAGCTGAGGCACCTAGCAAAGGCAACTTTGCAACCTATATGTCTGACGCCTTTAACAATGTGAATGACGCCCAGCAAGCCAGTGCAGATTTGAAGAACGCGTATGAGCGGGGTGAAGACATTCCGCTAACAGATGTGGTGCTTTCTATGCAGAAAGCATCGATCGGCTTCGAGGCAACATTGCAGGTACGTAACAAACTGCTTAAAGCCTACGAAGACATAAAGAATATGCCGGTTTAATGATCCGATATTAATCGTGAGAGCGAACTAAAGAGAATCCCATGGCAGAAGCAACACTAGACGCGAACCAACAGGCTTTGGCACCGACAGCGGGTGGCCAGGTGGCTGCTCGGCCAGCGACTCCAGCAACGACGAATACGCCGGGTGCGGTAGCTGAAAATGATGGGTTCGACCGCGCGGACAATATCGAACGAGATATCGGCCCTCTCGCTTTTCTGAATAACCCAGACGTGCAGCGCGTTTTGCCCTACGTCATCGGCACGATCGCGCTGGCTGTTTGTGTTCTTTTTTATCTTTGGGCGTCTGCGCCAACCTATCGCTCGGTTTATCCCGGCATGTCAGAGGCAGACCGGCAGGAGGCCAAGGATGCTCTGGACGCTGCGGGCTTTGCGCCACGCATAGACGTCAGCACCGGATCCCTACAGGTTGCGGATGAGCGATATCATGAGGCGAGGATTTTGTTGGCGTCTCAAGATATTCCGCGCAGCGCTACCGCCGGTGGATTTGAAAATTTACTCGAGCAAGGTTCCATGACGACCAGCCGCTTTATGGAGCAGGTCAGCTATCGTGCAGCCATGGAGACCGAATTAGCGTCATCTATAACCGAAATTGCCACCATTCGCGGTGCACGCGTACATCTGGCAGAGCCCCAACAAAGTGTTTTTGTGAGAAATCAGGTGCCTGCCAAGGCTTCTGTTGTCGTGATGCCCCATCCGGGTCGCGTAGTCACACATTCGCAAATACGCGCCATCGTGCATCTGGTGTCATCAAGCGTGCCCTACTTGCCCGCCGAAAATGTGTCCGTTGTCGACAATACTGGCTCACTGCTCACAGATACCGAGGGTGAAAACGCAATGACCCTGACGACGGCCCAAGCAGAACACAAACGTTCTCTCGAAATGTCCTACAACCGGCGTATTGAGCAAATTCTTGCCACCATTGTTGGTCTAGGTAATGTGCGTTCAGAAGTAGACGTGACGCTGGATTTCACAGAGGTAGAGACAACTTACGAAGAATTTGACAAAGCCGGCGTGGGTCCGCGCACTCGTTCAGAATCCCTCGATTTTGAGCAGGAAGCGGCTCTTGATGCTGCCGGCTTGCCGGGTAGCTTTTCCAATCAGGTGCCTGATTCACCAAATTTTGTTGCATCAGGTAACTTGCCGACAAATGGAGACGGAACAGGCTCCAATGTTTCTAGCTCATCGACCACGCGGAACTATGAGCTCGATCGAGAGATCCGCTATGTTAAGCAGCAGGTGGGGACCATCGACCGGGTTTCTGTCGCTGTCGTCATTAACCAGGACGCCTATATCGCACCAGCTGAAGGCGAGCCTGGTGGCATTAGCGCAGAAGAGTTGGAGCGCCTGACCGAGGTAGTCAAGGGCGTTGTTGGCTTCAGCGAAGGACGTGGGGATACAGTCGCTGTGGTACCTTCGAGCTTTGCGGTCCCCGTAGACGTTCTGCCAGAAGTGCGTTGGTGGGAAGACAGCAGTATCATTGATCTAATCAAATACGGTTCTAGCTTGATATTGATCCTGCTGATCTTGATCTTTGTTGCGCGACCGATCATTCGAGCAAACATGCCTGAAGATGATGGGCTGGACATCCCATTGGCGTCAGTGGACGGAGAACTTTCGGATCAAGACCTTCAGATGATCAAACTTGGCGAAGGTGAAACCCTAGAAGAGATCAAGGCGAAGCTTGTGCCCAAGAAATCTTCAATCCCACTGGATATGCTGGACACCGCGAACAGCTATGATGACAAAGTCGCCGTGCTGCGTATGTTGGCCGCAGACGATCCAGGCAGGGTAGCAAACAGTATTAAGCGCCTCATTGAGGCCTAAACCAACATTATTGGACGATTAGCATGGCTGAAGTAAACGCAGACCAAACTCTTGACGGGTCTATGTCGCCAGAATTGGCGCTTGAGATGGAGTCGTTAAAAACCACAGAGCGCGCGGCCCTGCTCATGCTGCTACTCGGTGAGCAATGGGCTTCCGAAATTATTGGTTACCTCAACCCGAAAGAAGTCCAATCATTGGGCACCGCCATGGTCGGCGTTTCTGACGTCAGCCAAGAGGCAGTGGACAAAGTGCTCGACGATTTCATTGGTGAACTCAAGAAACAAACCAATTTGGGGCTCGGCTCACCCGATTACATCGAAACGGTCCTGAACCGGGCGCTAGGCCCAGAGCGCGCCAATTCGGTGCTTAGCCGTATTCTTCCAAGCTCATCAAGCAAGGGTCTGGAGATTTTGTCCTGGATGACCCCACGGGCAATCTGCGACATGATCATGACTGAGCACCCACAGGTAATCGCCATTATCTTGTCCGTATTAGAGGATGAGAGCGCTGCGGACGTCCTAACCTTTTTACCGCCTGCCATTCGTCCCCAGGTGATTCGCCGGATTGCAATGCTCGATACTGTGCAGCCGAATGCCATGGCAGAACTCGAATCCGTGATGGCGAAACAGTTCGCGACGTCGACTACCTCATCTGCAGCAGTGGGTGGTGTGAGAGCGGCGGCCAACATTATAGGCAAGACCAAGCTGGATATTGAAACCAGCGTGATGGATGACGTGCGCGAAGAGGATGAGGATCTTGCCATGCGTATACAGGACAATATGTTTCTCTTCGAAATGTTGGCGGATCTGGATAACCGTAGCATCCAAATTCTTATACGCTCCTTGGAGCAAGAACAGATGGCTTATGCACTTAAAGCAGCGCCAGAACCCGTGGTTGAGAAATTCTTGGCCAATATGTCCCAGCGTGCTGGCGCGATGTTCTTAGACGAGATGGAAATGATGGGCATGGTGCGTATCACCGATGCAGAAGAGGCCCAGGTGGAAATTGTCCGCCAGGCTCGTAAACTTCAGGATGCCGGCGAGATTATTCTGGCGTCAGCTGACGGTGGCGGTTTTGTCTAACGTTAGCCAAGGACCGAAGTTTGTTGCGGACCCAGTACTCAAAGCTGCCCGTGAGCGCCAAGCTTTTTTGAATTCGAAGGAGCTGGCAAATCCAAGCTTTAGCGAATCAGACGGCTTCATTGGCGTTGTCGGAGCGAAGGCGCTAGGCGTCGCGCTGGATCCTGAAACCGGCCGTATGCGGCAAAACTCCGTCGAGGTAGTCAAAGAGCCTGCCGGAGACACAGAGCCCCGCGAGCCTAAACTGGCAGAACCATCGCGGCAGGCAGACTTAGATCGCATTGCCGAGCTAGAGCAAAGGCTCAAGGATCTTCGCGGCGATCAAAATACAGTAATCGAGCGTGCCAAGGCACAAGCTTTTTCGGAGGGCCAGGCCCAGGGCCAGCTTGAGGCCAAGCAGATGCTCGAAATGGAAAGCGAGTCCAGCAACGCAGAGCGTGCGACGGAGCTGGGCGACATGGTTGGCGAGTTGGTCAATGAAGCACGAAATCACCTGGTCGCTCACCAAGACTTATTTGATCCGCTGAAAAAACTCGCGTTAGCACTGGCGGAACAAATTGCGCGTCGCGAGCTTACGTTAAGCGATGCGTCCTTGACGGGATTTATCGAAGAATCACTGTCGCAAGTCGATCCCATGCAAATGGGTGAGGTCATCATCTACGTCTCGCAAGACTGGTATGAGCGTCTGCAGCAGCCTGAGCTTGAGGCGGTATTCGCCACCTATGCGCTGCGTCGCGACGACGCACTGCAGCCCGGGTCCGTGCGGCTAGCGGTTCAAGACACGAGCATTGTCGACCTGATCGATCATCGAGTTGAGCAGCTTGCGGAGCAATTGCTCACTGACATACCGTCCGAGAATCACGAACCTAAACGCGTCTTGCGGGCAGGAGAGCAAGCGCAGTCCAAGGACGCCGCAGAAGCCGGGGCGGCAGAGGTCATACCTGCTAACGAGGATGATGATTGGTTTGCTGGCGAGTTCGATGACCAAGGCGCCATTATTCAGGGCGATTACTCTGAAGTGGACGACATATTTTTTCAGCGCCCTCCTGACGAGGATGAGGATTGATGGAAGGACTCAATCCGCAAGTTGCTAGTTTTCAATGCCATGTAAACCATGTAACTGATCGTTTGCAGGCGCCAGAGCCTCGGACATATGGCTTACTGACTCGAATAGTTGGTCTCACTATTGAGGCAAGAGGACTAACCGCCACCGTTGGCGCAATCTGTCGAATTTTGAAATCTGGCCAGCGCGATGTGTTGGACCCATCTGACCGATCGCAGTACGTTGATGCTCAAGTAGTGGGCTTCGGCAGCGGGACCATTTACATGATGCCGCTTTGGGAAGCATCTGGCCTGCACGCCGGCGCCAAGGTCTTTCTGGTGTCCGATGCAGATACGGCAATGGTTGGCGACCATCTGCTCGGTCGCGTTGTCGATGCCTTGGGTGAGCCGCTTGATGGTCTCTCGCCGATCCGAACGGCCCAGCGCCAAAGTCTTCAGGGCAAGCCAATTAACCCGATGCAGCGAAAGCCAATTGATCGCATTCTCGATGTGGGAGTAAAAGCGATCAACGCCATGCTGACCGTAGGCTGTGGACAACGTCTTGGCCTGATCGCGGGCTCTGGCGTCGGCAAGAGCGTCCTGCTGGGTATGTTGACCAAGTTCACCTCAGCCGACGTTGTGGTTATTGGCCTTATTGGCGAGCGTGGCCGCGAGGTCAAAGAATTTATTGAGCAAATATTGGGCCCCGAAGGCATGGGACATGCAGTCGTGGTCGCGGCTCCCGCGGATAACTCTCCCTTGTTGCGTATTCGTGCAACTAATCTGGCGCACCTATATGCAGAGTACTTTCGCGCCCAAGGCAAGGATGTGCTGCTCCTCGTGGACAGTATGTCCAGAGTCGCCCACGCGCAGCGCGAAATTGGTTTAGCCATTGGTGAGCCACCTACATCTAAGGGGTATCCTCCGTCGGTATTTAGTTTGCTGCCCAACCTTATTGAGCGCACGGGCACGGGTAGTGCTGGTCAAGGCAGTATTACAGCCCTTTACACACTGCTGGCTGAGGGTGACGATTTGCAAGATCCCGTGGTGGACTTGGCGAGAGCTTCACTGGACGGGCAGGTCGTACTGAGCCGAGCACTGGCCGACGCCGCGCACTATCCGGCCATTGATCTGGCCGGCTCTATTTCGCGCCTGATGCCAGCTATTGCCGACATTGATGATTTGAATTCAGCCAATATGTTTCGCAGACTTTGGACGCTGTACCAGCAGAATGTTGACCTAATTCAAGTCGGCGCCTATGAGATGGGTACCAACTCTGACCTGGATCGCGCGATTGCCTTGCGCAATGTAATGGAGGAGTTTTTGCGTCAACCTATGGACGAACTGGTGACCTTCGAAGATGCCATAGCGCAGTTGCGCGAGAGCATCCGTGTATAGCGCGCTGCAAGCCTCTATTGAGCGCTGGCAGACCATGGCCGATGGCGTGGGCAAGGAGGCAGGCGAAGTACAAAAAGCACTCGTACAGGTGCGCACCCAGCATAGTGATCTTTGTGCGGAGCAGGAGAAAATCCGCTACATGAAGCTGGGGTACATAGAACAGCTTAAAACTGCTGAACACACACATGGTGATCTGCAGCAATCAACGCACTTGCGACGCTTTATGGGTCAACTGGATCGAGCAACTCAAGCAATCACTGATCAAATGGCGGAGCTACAGCGCCAGCAACGCTCGATTGCCGCACGCTTTCGAGAACTGAACAACGAACGCGTTAAATTTGAAACCTTAGCGGCCCGGGCTCGGGAGCAGCTAAAACAGACCAATGCCCGTATAGAGCAAAAAGAAGCAGACATGCTCAGCGCACAGCGCTATTTGGCGAAAACCCGCAGCAATCGCGGCAATTAAAATCGCTCTAATCTCATGCCCGTGCGCAATCCGCCGGGGTAGATCTCATCACGCGGCATGGCACTGGCACGGTAATTGCTGTCTCCTAAGCAAGTTTTTAACCCAGCAGCCAATGAAATGTCTGAAAATTTTCTGTCATTTATTGTAAACGCGTCGCCGAAAGCCGTAGACGCTGGCACTGATGCGCCCGCAGATACTGGCCAGAATGCCTCTCAAGATGCTGATTTTAGTGGCATTTTAGCTAAAGAGCAGGCTAAGTCTCAGAGCGCAAAGACCTCGGATCAGCCAGCTACCGGGAAGGATACCGCGGCGTCGACAAAGTCGGAGATTGATGCGGATACCCCGCCGAAACAATCGGAGGTGGACTCTCGAGCGCCGGTTGATTTGCCAGACGCGGCGACAAACGGCAATCCGTTGCCCGAATTGTCCATTCACTCTAGAGCCCTGCAGGTTGGTAGGGTTATCTTAACTACGGCCAATCCTAAAGTGAGCGAGGAGAGTTTAAGCCAATTTGCGCGGGCCCAAGGCGGGTTGATGCCGGATTTAAAGCCGTTAGACGCATCCCCGACGGCAACCAGTGCTCCGATACCCCCGACAGGCAGCTTGCTGCAGGGCTTGGCCAGCACCGGCGAAACAGTTACGCCAAGTGAAATCGCTGGAATCCCAGCATCCGCGGGAATCCCAGCATCTTCGGGCATTCAAGCTTTGGCGTTAACCGACGCAGCAGCACCGCACAGTGCGCTGGATGCTCGTCAGCGCTTCATGCAGCAGGCGAATTTGTCTGGCGATATGCCCGCCATGCTGGATGCCAAGGCAACCGCGCTGAAACCCGAGCCAGATGAGATGATGGCCAAAACCTTTGACGCTCTTGCGCAAACAGGCCAAACACGGCAAGCCGAGCTGTTACAGCAAATGAAGCAGGCTAACGAGGGCATGAACCCAGATCTTGCCCAGGCGAAATCAACGCTATCGACCATATTGTCTGGCCAAGTCGAAGGCCTTGCCGAGAGAACAATTGCCAATGCGGAGCCTTTGATGGAACAAGGTCCGTCTAATCAACAATCCCAGTCTCAGTTCCAGTCCCAAGGAAATCCGAGCGCGCAACCCGTACAGAATACCAGCAGCACTTTAATACAGGCCCCCGCTGGCAATGCACCGGTGAGTTTGGCCGATGCGCTGCTGTCTTCCGACCCAGCGCAGATGCAATCGCGCCTGCAGCCGTATCAGGTTTGGGCCCAGCGTTTTGGCGAAGTGCTAGCGCAGAAACTAGCCTTGGCTGTAAAAGAGGGTAATTGGACGGTAAAGCTAAACCTCAACCCATCAGCCCTAGGTCCTTTGGGAATCGAACTGCAGGTTGGTGATCGCGGTATCGAGGGTCAGATCGCCGCAAATGATGCTAATGTCCGTCAACTGTTGGGTGATTCCATGCCGCGCCTGCGCCAATCGCTTGAAGCGTTGGTAGGGGAAGGCGCCGGGGTAAATATCGAGCTCAGCGATGGTGATGATCGTCGAGCGAAACGGGAAGATTCTCAGGAATTAGAGCTCTCTATGGACCTTATGGCAGAAGAGCTGATTCCGTCAGAACAGGAACTGGCAAGCGGCAACATTCTTCGGGATGGCTTGAATGTTTTTGTTTAAACTAAACAACGTCTAGCAGGAGTTAACAATGGCTGAGGTAGAAGAAGAAGCATCCTCGAGGGGCGGGTTGATCAAGACGATCTTGATCATTCTCATCGTTCTGCTGGTGGCGGTTGGATCTGCCCTTGGAGCGCTATTTTTTACCGGCTTCTTCGATGAAAAAGAAGCCGATGCGGCAGAAGAAGCAATTGCCGAGCTTGAAGCAGAAATTCAAGGCACTGATGCGATGCAAATGCCTGAGACAGTGTCGAAGGACGTAGTCGAGGAAGAAAAATTCAAGCCCACCTATAAAGATTTTCCGCAGCCCTTTGTCGCCAACATTGTTGGTTCTCGCAAAGTGATGCAGGTTACTCTCGCGGTGATGACTTACTATGGCGAAAAAGTCACCACAAAGGTCGATGAGCATGAATTTGCCATCCGCTCCGCCGTGCTGGATCGATTGCGACTCGTCACCGAGGCAGAGCTGCGGGAAGAGAATTTCCGCCGTGACTTGCAGGAGGAGCTGGCCTTGATAATGAACGAGACTCTTGAGCAATTTGAAAGCTATAACTTTGCGGCAATCGAATCGGTATATTTCATCGGCTTCGTAGTTCAATAGCACGAGGCGTCTACGGGAAGCGGACTAGCAAAGAAAGAAAACTGCAATATGGCCGAAGAAAACGACAAGCTGCTGACCGAGGAAGAGCTCGCCGCCATCGAGGAAATGGTGGCTGCTGGTGCTTTAGGCGGCGAAGGCTATAATGTCGGGATCCCTTCTAGCAACCACGACTTAACCCGCCAAGACACCAGTGTTGGTGTCAACGTGACGGCCATTGAACAGCTTAATGACCGGCTGCACCGCTTCATGCGCGTTGGAATGCTGGAAGAGCTGCGCTACAACGCGCGACTCCAGCCAGCTCGCACCGAGATTATCCGCTACGCGGACTATGTTTCGGGTACCTCTCCACCCTTGGCCGTCAACGTCACCAAAATCGATCCGCTGCGAGGCGAATGTCTGGTCGTGATTCACTCGCAAGTGGTATTCAGCTGTCTTGACAACTGGTTCGGTGGTTCACCTAAGTCGCTCACATCGGTGCCTGCGGGTCGTATTTTTACACCGACAGAGAGCGCCGTCATCGACAAGATACGCGGCGTCATTTTTCACTCCCTGTCGGAGGCTTGGGCGCCCTTTATGAAAGTGGAATGCTCGCTTTCGTCATCTGAGATCAGTGCGGTGTTCGCCAACATTGCTGCGGATGACGAGATGGTGATCATGAACCGTTTTGAAACTCAGGGAGATGGTGAGGATCTTGGCTTTGTCGACATCATTTATCCCTATGCCAGCTTAAAACAGGTGCGCGAAGTGTTGAGCACGCGAATCACGACCAGCGGTAGCGACGCTGAATCCGACGCGCGCTGGAGTGCAAAACTGTCTGACAGTGTAGAGGACGTCCCCGTCAAGGGTGTTGTTAAGGCGGTAGAGCTCTCGATATCGGTAGATGAGCTGTCGAATTTAAAAGTGGGGGATTGGTTGCCCATTCATCCGTCAGAACACGCCGAGTTTTCGATAAACGGGTTTCCAGTTTTCAATGTCGACGTCGGCAGTCGGGGAAACCAAATCGCGGTGCAAATCGTTGAAAGCGTAATGTCAGAGGAATAGTCATGAGCGAAACGGAAGATAACGGGCAAGACGCGGAACAGCAGTCGGAACAATCTATGGAGGAAGCTGTCGATCAGTCAGTCGAAAGCAATATCAATCAAGATGTGATTCGCGCGATTCCAATCACGCTCTCGGTCGAGGTGGGCACCACGACGCTTAAGCTTAGAGATCTTATGCGTATATCCCAGGGCAGCGTGCTGGAGTTGGATAGAGGTGTGGGTGAACCTATGATGGTGAAGATCAATGACACGGTAATCGCCAAGGGCGAGATTGTGGCCGTGGGTGATAAGCTTGGGATCAGCGTCACTGACATCGTCGCGCCTCTCGAACGCGTGAAGCCAGTTTAATTGATGGATATATCACCGCTGCTTTCGGCGGTTCTCAGCTTCATTTTCGTGCTGGGATTGTTGCTCGCAACGCTTTGGTTCGTGCGCACTCGTGGCATTGGCATGGGGGCCCTGCAGGGCAAAAACCTGCGTGTTGTGAACTCTCTTCGACTCGGCCCTAAACATCGTCTGGATGTCATCGAGTATGAGGGCAAACGCCTTCTTCTGGGTGTCGCCGCGCAGCAAATTACTCTGCTCGACAATCAAAAGATCGATAAGACCACCCACGCTGACCAAGAAGACGCGACCGCGATTCCATCAGTCGATACAGACTCAAATGCTTCCCAGGGATCGTTTGCCGGCCAACTCCGTCGGCTCATGCAGCCCAAAAAACCTCAATAATCTACCCCAAGAAGACTGACGCTACTGCGGCCGTGGTCGAGAGGGTCGCGTGTCCACGTTGGCTGTGGTGTTGATCACTTGCTCCAGCAGGTCTGTGACCTGGGTGGCGCGCTCTGGGGTTAACGCTGTTCCCAGCCAAACCGGCAGATTGTTGCGAATTTGAATCAATGCCAAGGCGCTGCAGCCTTCGCCCCTTGCATCTAGCCATTGGCCGACTTGGACGCTTCTTTGAGCTGGGTCATGAGTGGTCATCGCTAAGCCACGCAGATTCTGGACCAGACAAGGCAGCACTGGCCCTGCTGTTGTGACAATCCTTTCTGGGGCCGGAGCGCTCAACAGGCGCTCCTGGGCCGTTACTTTCTCTATGTAGTCTTGCGCGTTGGCGGGCAGAGGGACATTTGGGTCGAAGCCGTTCGGGCCTAAACGATAGCTGGCCAGCGCCAGCCTGCGACGTGGCTCTGGCGAAAACCCAGCCAAATCGTCGAGTAGCTCGCGTAGGTAGCGGGCACCGGCATCGATATTTGTACAAGGATCAAACAGTGTCGGTCGATCGGTAATGCCTAAGTGATTTGCAGTGATCGGCCATTTAATTTGCATCAGACCTAGGGCATCAGAGCTGGAGATTGCCTCGGGATCCATGCTGCTTTCAACAATGGCTATACCCATGAGCAACGCCTCTTCGATTTGGTACTTATCCGCAGCAGCGGTGAAGCAACCGCTAAAGGGCAACGCGGCCATCGGGTCGTCGATGGTGTCCTCTCCAGCCACTGTTGCCGGATCCGGAGTGGACAAATTGGGCAAATTCACCGGAGTCGGCGATTCCGTGATTGCGGAGGTGGCGGCATCGGGTTCCAGAGCCTCCTCGCCTTCGGACTCTTGGAGAGGCTGCGGAATCGGCGCTGAGCTAAGGTTCTGGGAGGCTTGGCTGGGCGACTGTGCCACTCCAGAGGATCCTGGTACTGATGTCTCAGCGTTTTCACTAACCCCTGGCGGCTCGATATTGGGTGACGCTGGGGAGTTGTTCAGCGCTGTGTCGTTTGCAGCTTGGCTCGCTGCGGCAGCGGCGTTTTCGGCTGTCCTTTGAGCGGGGGATTGTTCGGGATACTTTTCATCCAGAAATTCTGCAAGACCCGGTGGTATGTCGAGGTCGACCGCTATGGGTTCTTCACTTTGCCCCGTCCCTTCCGCTCCCCCTGCTCCTACGCCCTCCGCTGAAGAGGGAGCGTCAGCGGGCGGGTTATTGCCGGGTAGAGGGTCAGTTGTCTCAGCAATGCTGATCGTTGTGACAAGCATCAGTAGGATAGCCGAACATCCGTGCACCCAACAGGTCCTGCAATGCAGGATCACGGCGGTTACGCACCGCGCTGATGTCCTCATACCCCAAGTGTTTTTGTACAAAGGCGAACCTTATCATTGTTACTTTTTGGTAGACAGTTTGCATGGTAGTGAAATCGTGCTCAAAAGCGACTCCAAAAAGCCTCAGCTGAAAACCGCTGTCGAGAAACCGACAAAAACAATCGGCAAAGGGCCAAATTCAGCCCAGCAGCGGCAAAAAATCGCCATATCCGCCTAAGCTATTGAAATTATTAATAAATTAAAGTGGCACGCACTTTGCTTAACAGGTGATGTGAAACGATTAACCCCAGGGTTATAGAACCCTGCCTGACTTAACGAAAGGTCGCATGAAAGAAACCTGCACAAACTTTAGCGCACGAACGCTGATGGCTCTGGTAATTACCGGGCTTTGCTGTTTGTTACCTCAGACAGGTTTTGCTGAGGGCATCCCAGCGCTGAAGGTGTTGGAAGGAAATGAGGGCGGCACAGAGTACAGTCTGTCGCTACAGCTCATCATTGTGATGACCCTGCTGAGCCTGCTGCCCTCCATATTGATTCTCATGACCTCCTTCACTCGCATCATTATCGTGCTGTCATTGCTTAGACAGGCCATGGGAACGGCGCAAACGCCGCCCAATCAGGTACTGGTCGGAATTGCTCTGTTTCTCACCCTATTCATCATGAATCCTATTTTGCAGAGCATTTACGATGACGCGCTGGAGCCGGTACAAAACGAGGAAATCACCTTTGAAGAGGGGCTAGACCGAGCGCGCATCCCCCTGCAGCAATTCATGTTGGGCCAGACCCGCGAAAAAGACATGGTTCTGTTCATGGAAATGTCTGAAACCGACCCGGTAGACGACGTCGCTGATCTGCCCTTGACGGTCTTAGTGCCCGCCTTTATTACATCGGAGCTAAAGACCGCTTTCACCATTGGTTTCCTGATTTACATACCGTTCATCATCATTGACTTGGTGGTGGCGAGCGTACTGATGTCCATGGGTATGATGATGTTGTCGCCCATGATGATTTCTATGCCATTCAAGCTGCTGTTATTCGTGCTGGTTGACGGCTGGGGCCTGGTCACCGGCTCGCTTGTCGCCACGTACATGACCTAGGGGGCGATATGGATACTTCACTCGTCATGGATATCGCCTTGGACTCCCTCAAAGTAACCATCTTGGTGGCAGCGCCCATATTGGCCGCGGCGCTCATCTCAGGTTTGCTTGTGGGCATCATTCAGGCGGCAACCTCGATACAAGAAATGACCCTCAGCTTCATTCCAAAGCTGGCGGTTATGGTGCTTTCGCTAGTCATTTTTGGCGAGTGGCAGATCGCCGTGCTGGCTGAGTACTTCAACGACATTTTCGAACGCGTCAGAACGATAACCCTGTAGTGCCATGACATATTTTGTTGCTGAAATTGTCGAGATGTTCCAGACCTTTGTCTGGCCATTTGTGCGTGTTACCGCATTGATGATCACGGCGCCCATATTTTCCCAGCGCGCCCTTAACCTGCGCGTGCGCATCGTCACAGGCTTTGTTTTGACCTGGATGATTTATCCCTTTATCGATATCCCTCAGATTGATCCGTTCAGCGTCTCCGCTATATACGGTCTCTTCAATGAAGTAAGCGTTGGCGCCCTGATGGGTTTTACGCTGCAAATTGTCAGCGCAGCAATCGTCGTCAGTGGCCACGCAGTGTCCTCCAGCATGGGCTTGAGCATGGCGAACATGATGGATCCAAATTTAGGTAACGTACCGACGCTGTCGCAATTTCTCTTGATCATCGGCCTGTTAGTATTTTTGAGCCTCGGCGGTCACCTCGTGGCGATCAGTATCTTGGTGCAGAGCTTTGTCGCCATTCCTGTGGGCAGCGGGCTGCTCAGCACCGAGGCAATATCGGGCTTTATCGCCTTTTCCTCTCAAGTATTTATCGGCGCCATCATCATGGTCCTGCCCATCATGTTGGGTCTGCTCATGATCAATGGCTGTTTGGGCGTTATCTCTCGAGCATCTCCCAGTCTTAACGTCTTTGCCGTGGGTTTCCCTGCGCTGATTCCCATTGGGTTCGGCATGGTGCTGCTGAGCATGGTGACCATTATCAGCAAGATGGAGGGTCTGTGGTTTGAGGCCTTTCAAACACTCAATGAAAATATGTTGGGCTTGTAATGGCTGAAGAATCACAAGACGACAAAACCGAAGAACCCACCGCGCGGCGCCTAGAAAAAGCCAAGGAAGATGGCCAGGTGCTGCGTTCACAGGATATGACGATAGCGGCAGTGACCTGCACTGTGATTGCGAGTCTGTACTTGGGTGGTTTTTGGATGGGGCCGCGCTTTGTCGATACGTTCACCGAAGCGCTGACCATTCCCGCTAACTACGCCTTTGAAGAAAACCTGGCGTTGAATCGGTTGTCGATTCTCACCATGGACAGCTTTATAACCGTTATACCCGTTTTTGCCCTCGCCATTGTTGCCGCGATCGGTTCAGCCACTGCATTGGGTGGCTTCGTGTTTTCTGCCAAAGCTTTCGCGCCAAAAGCCAGCAAGCTGAATCCGATCAAGGGCATGAGCCGAATTTTTGGCCTCAAGGCGTTGGTAGAGCTTGGCAAAGCCTTAGCAAAGTTCTCCTTGGTCGCCTCTATTGGTGGTGGCTACCTCTACCTGAATTTCGACTCAATCCTAAAAGTTGGCAACAGCCCCATTAACCTAGCCATTGCTGAGAGCGTAGAAACCGTTTTGTTGGGTGCCTTGGTGGCGACCGTTGCGCTTGTTGTTATCGCGATGATTGATGTGCCGTATCAGCGTTACGAGTTCATCAAAAAGCTCAAAATGACCAAGCAAGAAATCAAGGACGAGATGAAAGAAGTCGAGGGTCAGCCAGAGGTCAAACAGCGTATTCGTGCCAAGCAGCGTGAAATGGCTCAGCAGCGCCAGCTGGACGACGTGCCTGGTGCAGATGTCGTGATTACCAACCCGCAGCACTTTGCAGTGGCACTCGTCTACGAAATGGATAAAGAGGAAGCCCCTCGCGTGGTGGCCAAGGGCAAAAACTTCATGGCCAAGCGCATTCGCGAGAGTGCTAACGACAACGCCGTGGAGATCTTTGAGGCCCCCTTGTTGGCTCGTGCTCTGTATTTCACCTGCGATGTGGGCATGTACATACCGTCGGGTCTATTCCATGCCGTGGCCCAAGTGATTGCCTACGTCTATGGACTGAATTCTGTGACCCCGGGTGGTCAACGACTCGCCAAACCTAAACCCCAGGTGCCCGAGGACCTGATTTTCGATGAGAGCGGTCGACGCCAGCCAGAACCGGCGAACACCACGGCTTGATCAATGAACGAATTAACGGAACGCGAAGGAAAGAAACGATGATCCCGCTTAAGGAAGAACCGACCATCAATGCCGCCCTGTGCTTCAGTGAAGAAGACGCACAAACCCTCCTGCGGTGCCAGGCAGCACTCGCCCACGCTGGTAATGTCGTCATAGCGTCAGCCCGGCATGAAAATCTATTGGCTCACTACACGCGCACGTTGCTGGCTGAGATTAATCAGGCGTCAGGATTTAGCGACGCGAAGGTTTCCATTAGAAAGATGCCAAAAAGCAGCGACGGATTGTTGGAGCGGCTCAACGAGCATTTGGCTTCCATGGATATTGCGGCCCTGCAATCTAGGCGCATTGTGAAAACGCGGGAAGTATGGCTTTACGAACTGCCCGGTCCATCGCAGTCTGAATTGCTGCAAATGGCTGCAAATATGGTCAGACAGTTTAAGGCGGCAGGGGTTTCCGTCATCGTGCACAGCCGCCAGGCTAGGCCCGATTCTCCGCACCTGCAAAAGCTTGCGGAACGTCTTCGCGCCCAACACGCGGTCTTTCAAACACCCGACGAAGTTCAATGTAAAGCGTTGGCAGAAGTCGTAAAGGGGCGGCCGGAGGCCGGACAAGTTCAGCAGCTGATACGTTCCCTGGGCGTAACGGTCGAATACGACGACGCGGCGAATCTTGCAGATATGCAGGTCGCTTCGAGCTTGTCGAATCTCATACAGAAAGCGGAGCAGGGCTTGCCCTTGCGACCCCAGGCCCAGGCACCCGTCAGCACCGAGAGCGCCAAGCCAACATCGATCAGTGCGCAAAAAGTAGAGCCACCCAAGCCGCCAATTAGTGGCGTATCCAATACCCGCATTTTGGCGAGTTCTGGTATCGCTTGTGTGCTGATTGTGGGCTTGTACTTCACCCCGAACGCAGACTTTTTCCGCTGGGTGGGGTCTGTCAGCAGTAACTTGAGCAGCAGCGCCGAAGATTGGTTGGGCAGTCAGATGGCAATGTTTGAGACGGCAACAGACACTCAAGGCCCGTCGGCAAGCGCCATTAATATTCCCCTGCAAACACCCGAAAAGACTGATACCCAAGATGCACCAGTCGATACCGCCGAGACTGGTGCCTCAACATCTACCACGCGTGGACAGGTTGATCAGGCCGCAATCACCCAGGGTCCGGAGTTGACTCCTGAGGTGCAAGCTATGGATCCCGAGGAAGGACTGAAAACGCTATTCCCGGTGGCGGCACCGATTACCAGCGCTAATGTCACGCAGATACCCACGCGATCTGCTCCTGTCGAGCCCGCGGGTGCAATCGCATTCGAGCCTGGGGTATACGTACAGCACGCATCCTTTCGTTTACCGCAAAGTGCGCTTATTTGGCGCAACAACAACAACGAGCTGCCAGGCGTTAAAGTGGCGGCTAAGGGTGAGCGATTTGTCACAGTGAGTGGACCCTTTGTGAATCGAGATCAAGCCCTTGATTACCTGACACAATTTGGTATCACCGCTCAGCCTTACTTTGTTGACGGCGGGATGCTGCGCGGGCGCGGGCAAATTTAGTAAAGCCAACCCAAGCGATATTTGGAGAAAAACATGGCAGACGAAGAAAAACCGACAAATGAAGACGTCGCTGATCAACCACAGTCCCAGGCAATGGATGCTGCTGCGGCGTCTGGTGATGCGGGTGATTTAGTCGAAGGTACTCAGGAGGCTGTTGAAGCCATCACGAAAAACGTCCAGGAGCGTGCCGCAGAAATAGAGGATGTGCTTGCGGATGCCAGCTCGCCATCGGCCCTGGTCAAGGTTGGTAGCCCGGATTCCGAGGATGCTTTGCCAATGGTTGAACAGCTGATGGCGGCGCCACAGGCAAGGGGTGCCGAGCCGGAACCCGCAACTGATGAAGACGAGCCCAACTTGCAAATTAGCGTGGGCGGCGAGCGGGTGCGTATATCCACCGCTCATCCAATGATCGAAGACATCGCAGAGCAGCTGCGCAAGTCACGACAGTTTACCATGTACTCGGTTGGCGGCCTGTGTGTTGCGCTGTTGGCGGCGGTACTCTTTTACGTATTGATGGCTGCCCAGTTGTCGTCAAAAGTGGGCGAAATCGATTCAATGTTAGGCGCCGTGGCGAAGCGAACGCTGCAAATGACACGAGGTATTGAAACTTTTAGCGCCCTTGAAATGCGTCTTGATGAGGGATTGGCGAACCAATTACTTCAGCGAGAAATGCTGGCAGCGAATGAAATTGCCATGGTAGAGCTCAATGAAATGCTCAACGGACTGCCCGGTGAAGTCACAGGCGCTACGGCGAATGCACTGACCCAAACGCAGCAAGCTCTGGCGGCTCAGCTGCAACAACTTCAAGATCAAAATAAGACCCTCGGACAGGAGCTGAATCGGCTGCAAAAGGCGGTGGATGCCCAAGCTACCGAGGTTTCAGCCCTGCGTGGTGTGCGTAGAGAGCTATCTACCTTGCGTTCCAGTATGCAACAGGTGGAAGCAACCGTTGGCGATCTATACATCATCGAGCGCGCGCGAGTTGCTAAACAGGTTTTGGGTGCCAAGCAAGAGGTGCCAATTCAGTAACACCGATTTTGCGAGGCGCATCACATCGGCGGTGAGCGGGTTATTTAGTGCGGACGAAAAGGCTTGTTGATCGTTAACTAATGGTTGATATTCCATAAAAAACAACAATGTAGCCGAGAGGGAAAACGGAGAGCGCGGTAGGGAAACACGGTTACAGGCGCCATCAGGCGTCTATGACAGCAAGAGGTTGGACTGGATATGATCGATAACTTGGTGCCTATCTTATTGATAACGCTAACGATCGTGTTGGTTATCATCCTCTTTATTGTCATGAGCTACATACTGCTTCGACTGAGGTGGCTGGAAGGCCAGCGGACGGACGGTGAGGAGGTTGGGGGCGGCACCCCACCCAAAGGGGGGGAAGCGCCGGCCAAGGGCGGATCCCTCTCTGGATTCCGCGGCAAGGCGATTTGGGATGCGCTGGAAAATCCCGGCAAACATCCGTCGATTATTGAGCAGCTTCGCAGCAGATACGCCTTTGTATTGGCTCGCCACATCGAGTCTGTCATTGATCAAGGGCAGCTTGATCGCCAGCGCAACAAAGAGTCGGTCCCTGAGAGCAGTGCGCCGATTGGAGGTCTTCGCGGTGAGGTTCAGTCTTGGCTGCCACAATCCTACGTTCAGCGATTTTATCGAGTGGGCATTCAATCACTGACGGCCACTGGAGAGGAACTGGCAGAGCTTCGATCCGAGGTGCATGGTCTTGTGGACGAAATTCTCAACAGGCTTCATATGAGCGATCAAGGTCAGGGCATTGGTCACCTGATTACCATGCACACTCTAGATTTTGATGTTCAGGCGCGCGGTGACGAATACGAAGCGGGTTCTGGTGAGCAAGAACACGAAGGCTCAGACAACAGCCATGCCTAGACCGTACCAGCGGATCAGGTATTTTCGCGTTTCGATGTAAGCGACCGTGGTGTAGCTAAGGTAGGATAAGGCGGTCATAACGCAGTTGGGGCGCTTTTGGACATCTCGCATATTCTCGACGGACTGAACGAATCTCAGCGCGATGCGGTCTCTGCTCCTCTCTCCAATGCATTAGTGGTTGCTGGTGCCGGCAGCGGTAAAACGCGCGTTCTAGTGCACCGTATTGCCTGGCTTATCGATGTGGAGGGTATGTCCCCACACGGCATTTTGGCCGTAACGTTCACCAACAAAGCTGCGGCTGAACTTCGTGCACGAACGGAATCCTTGCTGAATGTTTCTGCGCGCTCTATGTGGGTGGGTACCTTCCATGGACTGGCGCACCGGCTGTTGCGCATGCACTGGGCCGAAGCCAAATTGCCGCAAAACTTTCAGATTATCGACAGTGATGATCAAGTGCGTTTGATCAAACGCATCATGAAATCCCAAGACATTGATGACAAAAAATGGCCCGCGCGGCAGGCGGCCTGGTTTATCAACGGTCAAAAAGATGAGGGTAAACGCGCTCATGAGGTGGCGTCTGGAGACGACCTTTTTCAGATCACGCATAAGCGAATCTATCAGGCTTATGAGGAGGTCTGCGACCAGGGGGGCTTGGTAGATTTTGCAGAGCTGCTACTGCGCTCCCATGAGCTGTGGCTGAACGATTCGCAGCTACTGGGTCACTATCAACAGCGCTTTACGCACCTGCTCGTGGACGAATTTCAGGACACCAATACCATTCAATATGCTTGGCTTCGGGTGCTCGCAGGCCAAACCTCGAAGGTGATGGCTGTGGGGGACGACGATCAGTCGATATACGGCTGGCGTGGGGCCAAGATTGAGAACATCCATCAGTTCACCAGCGACTTTGCCGAAGTCGCCACGGTGCGGCTGGAGCAAAATTACCGTTCTACGCAAACCATTCTCGAAGCTGCTAACGGCCTGATTCAGCGCAACACCAATCGGCTAGGTAAGGAGCTTTGGTCTGATGGCGATAAGGGTGAGCTGCTTAAGGTCTACGCCGGATTTAACGACCTAGACGAAGCGCGGTTCATTGCCGAGCGTATTCAGCAGTGGGTAGAGGACGGTGGTAGCCCAGATGAAGCTGCCATTCTATACCGCTCCAACGCTCAATCCCGGGTGCTGGAAGAGGCCCTTCTGCGTCTTAACATCCCCTATCAGATCTATGGAGGGCAGCGTTTTTTCGAGCGAGCTGAAATTAAAAACGCCCTAGCCTATATGCGTCTTATGGAGGATCGGCACTCGGATCCGGCCTTTGAGCGGGTGGTCAATACCCCTACCCGGGGCATTGGTGATAAAACTCTGGAAGGTATTCGTCAGCTTGCAAGAGCTAATCAAACCTCACTTTGGCAAGCCGCAAAAACCGGTATCGCCGCAGGCGCGTTTACTGCGCGGGTCAATGGCGCCGTGGGTACATTCATTGTGCTGATTGATCAGCTGGCCGACGCCGTTGCGCCTATGCGCCTGGATGAACTGGCAGAGCATGTCATCGACGCCAGCGGATTAATGGAATTCCATGGCCAGGAGCGCGGTGAGCGCGGGCTGGCGCGGAAAGAAAACCTGCAGGAATTGGTTTCTGCCTGCCGTCAGTTTAGCGGTGACTTGGTCTTTCCCTTTGAAGACAGCGACCGGGCGGAAGTCAGCGTGCTGCAGGAGTTTTTGGATCAAATGAGCCTGGATGCGGGTGATCGCCAAAGTGCTCAAGGCCCCAGCGTACAAATGATGACCCTGCATTCGGCCAAGGGGCTGGAATTTCCGCTGGTGTTCCTAGGGGGCATGGAAGAGGGGCTATTTCCTCACCGTATGTCAGTGGAGGAGCCGGGTCGTCTTGAGGAAGAACGGCGGCTCGCCTACGTCGGCATTACTCGAGCCATGCAGGAGCTGTACCTAACTTATGCTGAAAGCCGGCGCCTGCATGGTCAAGACAGCTACAATCGTCCTAGCCGCTTTTTGCTGGAAATACCGCAGGAGCTGCTGTCCGAGGTGCGAATGAAAGCCAGCACCCAGAGTCTATTCGGCAGCGGTTATGCCAGCACCGGCAGAGGGAGTTTTGAGGAAGAGGCTAATGGCATGCGTATGGGGCAGCGCGTAATGCACGGCAAGTATGGCGAGGGCGTGGTGCTGCAGTTTGAAGGCAGCGGCGAGCGCGCCAAGGTACAGGTGAATTTTGCCGAAGGATCAAAGTGGCTCATGGTTGGCTATGCCAATCTGCAGGTTATGGATTAAGAGGACTGGGGAAATGAACATGAACATGCAGCAATCGCTAAGGCAGCGCGCGCGCTGGCAACACTGGGCGAAGGCACTGGGTCTCGCTATGGGAGTATTGCTGGGATTGGCGGCCTGCGCTCCGGTCGAGGAATCTGCTGTTACCAATACACCAGGTGCCAACACCAAGGTTTATCAGTGGAAGATGATTACCACCTGGCCAAAAAATCTGCCCGGACTCGGCGCTGCACCCGAGCGATTGGCCGAGCGTTTGCGCATCATGAGCAACGGCCGGCTCGACATCAAAGTTTATGGCGCCGGCGAATTGGTGGGCGCGCTGGAGGTGTTTGATGCGGTATCTCAGGGTACGGCGCAAATGGGCCATGGGGCCGCCTACTACTGGCGTGGTAAGAATCCAGCCGCAGCCATGTTCGCCACCGTACCCTTTGGCATGAATGCCCAGGAGATGAACGGCTGGCTGCGCTATGGCGGTGGGCTGGAGCTTTGGCAAGAGCTTTACGGCAAGTTCAATCTTGTCCCCTTTGCCGCGGGGAACTCCGGCGTGCAAATGGCTGGCTGGTTCAATAAGGAAATCAACTCTATCGATGACCTGCAGGGTTTGAAGATGCGCATTCCGGGCATTGGCGGCGAGGTGCTTTCACGGGCTGGTGGTGTACCAGTGATACTGCCCGGCGGGGAGATTTTCACGGCACTGCAAACTGGCGTGATTGACGCCACCGAGTGGGTAGGCCCATACAATGACCTAGCGTTCTCTTTGCATACCGCGGCCAAGTACTATTACTACCCGGGCTGGCATGAACCTGGCCCAACGCTGGAAGCCTTCGTCAACAAAGATGCTTGGGAGGCACTGCCGCCTGATCTTCAAGCCATGATCGAAGTGGCTACTCAGGCCATCAACGAAGACATGCTCAGCGAATTTACCGCCCGTAACAACGCAGCCCTCGATACGCTGATTAACGAGCACGGGGTGCAGCTGCGTCGACTGCCCGACGATGTGATCGCAGCGTTGCGTACCTCCTCGGCAGAAGTGGTGGCGGAGATTGCCGATGCAGATCCGCTGGCGAGGCGCATTTATGACTCCTATATGGCCTATCTTGAAGACGTACGTCGCTATCACTCGATCAGCGAGCAGGCCTATATGAATCTTCGCGAATCTGCTGACTAGGCGGGAGCCATTAATGGAGCTGAAAAACACCGAGTACGAGGTAGACAGTCAAGGCGTCGCCATCATTTGGTTGAATCGACCCCATCGCATGAACGCATGGACAGGTCGTCTGCATACGGAATACCGCCATTTGCTTAATCAGGCGAATAGCGACCGCGCAGTGCGGGCCATTGTTGTGACTGGCCGCGGCAAAGGCTTTTGCGTAGGCGGCGACAGCCAGGCTCTGAGTGGGCATGTGGACCGGGGTGGCTATGATCCTGGTATCAGCGCAGACATTGCCAAGCCAGGCTATGGCACGGACGAGCACTTTGATGCTTCCTTTGCCTATCACTTTGGCCTGGATAAGCCGGTCATTGCCGCCATGAATGGGCCTGCGGCCGGGGTTGGGCTGGCGTTGGCCTGTTTTGCGGATTTGCGCTTCGCGGTGCCAGCCGTCAAGTTCACCACCGCCCACGGCAAACTGAATTTGCCGGCAGAATATGGTCTGTCTTGGATGCTGCCAAAGATTGTCGGTCTTGGCCGTGCCAACGACTTACTGCTTACCAGCCGAGTCTTCACCAGCGATGAAGCCCTTTCCTTGGGCTTTGTAAATCAGATTTTTGAGCCAGCAGAGCTGCTCGATCGAACCGTCGAATATGCGCATCAACTCATTTCCAGCGTATCGCCAAATTCATTGCGCCAAACCCGTTGGCAGATTTATAGGGACCTACACCGAGACGTCGCAAGCGCCGTGATCGAATCCGAGCGCTTGATTGAAGACATGGCTAAGGAAGAAGACTTCAAAGAGGGGATTGCCGCGTTGGTGCAAAAACGCCCCCCCGATTGGCCGTCGGTAAAATAGCGCAACTACCCTACCGTAAGCTTAAAGCTGGGAAGGTAGCCAGGTGGCAAGGCTTGGCCAAACCAGCAGCGCAGCCAGTAGCAACAGCTGTAATCCGATAAAGGGCAGTACTCCCCGATAAATCTCCGTAGTTTTTACATGGTCTGGCGCGACGCCGCGTAGATAAAAGAGCGCGAAGCCAAAGGGCGGTGTCAGAAACGATGTCTGCAGGTTTACGGCAATCAAAACGCCCAGCCAAATCGGATCGACCCCCATGGCCATAAGCACTGGTCCGACTATGGGTACCACCACAAAGGTGATCTCGATGAAGTCGAGAATAAAGCCGAGTAAAAAGATCACCAACATGACGATGCCAAGGGCTCCCCAAATGCCCCCGGGCATCTGCTCAAAAAGGGCCTGCACCATCTCGTCGCCGCCATAGCCGCGAAACACCAGGGAGAAGATCGACGCGCCAACCAAGATAAAGAACACCATGCCGGTGGTGGAAAGCGTCGAGCTACCCACCTCGGACAACACGGCTCTGTCGATCCGACCATAGGCGAGACCTAGAATCAGGGCCCCAAAGGCGCCAACTCCAGCAGCTTCGGTCGGAGTCGCGTAGCCACCTAGAATCGAGCCGAGGACGGCGACGATCAGTAGCAGCGGCGGCGCGAGCGCCGCGAACACCGGTATAAGTTTCACATCCTCCGCGCGTTCCGCAGGCGGCATGGATTGAGGGGCGACAATAACCCGAACCAAGATGTAAGCCAGATACAGCCCTACTAGACACAGTCCGGGAATGATCGCGCCAGCAAATAAATCTCCGACGGAAATAGACTTAGGCGCGAAGATACCCATGCTGAGTTGGGCCTGCTGGTAGCCGTTCGACAGTACGTCGCCAAGAAGCACCAAGGCAATGGAGGGCGGAATGATCTGTCCCAAGGTTCCCGTCGCGCAAATGGTGCCGGTAGCCAAGCTGGCGGGATAGCCCCGCTGCAGCATAATCGGCAGCGACATCAGGCCCATCGTGACCACTGTTGCGCCGACGATGCCGGTGCTGGCCGCCATCAGCATGCCGACCAAAATGACGGTAACTGCAAGTCCCCCGCGGTAGCGCCCTAACAAATTCGACAGATTGGCCAGCAGGTCTTCGGCGATACGGGTTTTTTCCAGCAGCACACCCATAAAAACGAATAGGGGTACTGCGATCAACGTCTGATTAGTGATGATGCCGAATAACCTGCCAGCGGCGAACCCTAAATCAGCGGGGTTGAACGCGCCGGTCAGGGTGCCTACGAAGGCGAAGATCAGGGCCACCCCGGCCAGAGTTAGAGCAACCGGATAACCTGCCAACAAGACTGCGAAGGTGACGGCAAAGAGGGCCAGCGGCGTTAGATTCATGATCGCTGGCGGCCCGTCATCGCAGTTTCGCCAGCAAAATAGCGGCAACACCAGCGATGCCCTGGCAAAACAACAGTGCGCCGGTCAACGGAATCAGGGTTTTGAGTAAGAAGACGCCGGGTATTCCGCCGACCTCGCTGGAACCCTCAAGGATCTGCCAACTGTTACTCACGTAGGGCACTGATACCCAAATCATGAACCCGGCGACCGGCAACAAAAACAGAATGTGACCAACCAGATCAATCCAAGCTTGTTGCTCAGGGGAGCGTCGGCTGTAGAGAATGTCGACGCGCACATGGGTGTTATCGCCAACCCCTAGAGCGATGGCCAGCATGAACAGCGTACCATGTAGGTACATGACGCTCTCCTGCAGCAGTATGCCGCCGCTGTTGAGTGCATAGCGCAGGATCACGATGGCAAAGGTCAGTAACACCATGATTAAGGCTAGCCATCGCAAGGGTCTGACGATCACACAAGTCAGGGTGCTAAGGCCGGCCAATAGCTGCAGTATTTTCATCCCGAACCTATAAGACCACTTCAATTAGGGTGGCGGCCAACAGCGTGACGCCGACCCAGATATTGTTTTTGAATGCCGCAGAGCAACCGTCCCGGGAGCGGTCTCGTATGAGCGTTTGTTGATAAGCAAATAGACCGGTAATGATGATCAGGCCAACAAAGAAGGCACCCTGATAGTTGAGGTTTACACCCAGCAAAAACCATGTGCCCAGGGCCAAGGTTTGCAGCACAGCGATCATGAAGCGATCTAGCTCACCAAATAAAATCGCCGTGCTTTTGATTCCGACAATCAGATCATCGTCCCTATCGACCATGGCGTACTGAGTATCGTATGCGACGATCCAAAATAACGAGCCTACAAAGAGCAGCACGGCCTGGGCGGGCACACCCAGATCCTGGGCTGACCAGGCCATCAAAATGCCCCAGCTAAAGGCGGCTCCCAGCACCACTTGAGGCAGATGGGTGTAGCGCTTCATAAAGGGATAGGTGACGGCGAGTGCCAGACCACCGACCGCCAGTAGCTTCGTTGTGGTGTTAAGAAAGAGAATCAGCAGTCCAGCGCTGGCGAGCAGTCCGGCAAATAGCTGAAGGGCCTGGCGTTCACTGACCGCTCCCGTGACCAAGGGGCGGTCCTTGGTGCGCTTTACGGCGCCGTCCACGTGGCGATCCGCGTAGTCATTGATCACACATCCCGCGCTGCGCATAACGAAGGTGCCCACGGTAAAAATGATGATCAGCTCCAGGGGAGGGAAGTCACCGGCGGCCATGGCCAGGGCCGCCAACGTAGGCCACAGCAGCAATAGTGTGCCGACAGGGCGGTCTAACCGCATCAGACGCAGATAGTCATCCAGGGATGCCGATGAAGTATTCGTGGTCAAAGCGTCAAAAAATCCTAGGCTCTCAGGGCATGCAGTGTATTGATTTAGCCAACGCACCTCCACCTGGGCCCATGTTGGTCACCGTGCCGGCGTTGATTTTTTCACGAGCTGTCTATAGCGTACCGCGGCTTCGCAACCCCGCAACATGATATCCCGTGACTGAGGACAAAAAGACTATGAAGAAATGGCAGTGCATCGTCTGTGGCTGGATTTACGACGAGGCAGAAGGGTACGAGGACGAGGGTATTGCGCCAGGAACAGCGTGGGACGACGTCGATGAAGACTTCATTTGTCCGGAATGCGGTGTGGGTAAGGCAGACTTCGAGATGATTGAAATCGGCTAAACACAGTGTGCTGCGACTGGCTTGCTGAAGTTGTAGGACTGCCTAAAAGCCCGGTTTTTTCGCACTTTGCATAGGCTATAGTGACTCGAACGCTGAGCACAGACATCGGGGGACGCATGAGCCTAACGCAGCGCATTTTGATCGCCATGGGGCTGGGCCTTATCTTGGGTGCCTTGCTGCAGTGGATTGCTCTACCCCAGGAGCATTTCGTGAACGCCTTCGTGTTGAACGGTGTCATTGATGCCGGCGGCAAAATTTTTATTACTCTTCTCAAGATGCTCGTAGTGCCCTTGGTGTTCGTTTCCTTGGTCTGCGGCGCAGCAAGCCTTGGTGATACTGGCAGTGTTGGTCGGCTCGGTGGCAAGACCATTGGCCTGTACCTGCTGACCACGGCTATCGCTGTGTCCATGGCCATGCTGATCGCTCTGACGACAGATCCCGGGTTAGGTGGAGAGAGCGTCAATCAGATACAGCCCGCAACGGCCTATGAGCCAAAGACTGCGCCCAGCGTCAAAGACACGCTAATAAATGTTGTGCCGGGTAACCCCATCTCCGCCATGGCCGATGGAAAAATGCTGCAGGTAATTCTGTTTGCCCTGCTGTTTGGACTGGCACTGAGTAAGGCCGGTACCAGCGGTCAAAAGCTGCGCTCTTTTTTCACGGACTTAAACGAGGTGATGATGCGGCTGATCACCATGATCATCGCGCTAACGCCTATTGGTGTGTTCTGTCTAATGACCCAGCTTGGAGCGACCTTGGGCCTGGCCGAGATTGCCAAGGTTGCCATGTACTTTGCGACCATTGTTATTGCGCTGTTGGTCCATGCGGCTCTGGTCTACCCGCTGTTGCTGAAATCGCTTACCGGCCTGAGTCCTCTGGCCTTTTTGGCCAAGATGCGCGAGCCGCTACTGGTAGCATTTTCGACATCGTCCAGTGGTGCGACCCTGCCGGTTACCCTGCGTACGGTAGAGCATAAGCTGGGTGTGCCAAATAACGTCGCTTCCTTCGCTGTGCCCCTGGGAGCCACCATCAATATGGACGGCACGGCCATCATGCAGGGTGTTGCAACCGTCTTTATTGCGCAATTTTACGGCATCGATTTAGGGCTTACGGCTCTGTTGACCGTTGTATTGACGGCAACCTTGGCGTCTATCGGCACTGCGGCGGTGCCCGGTGTAGGTCTAATCACACTCACCCTGGTTCTCGATCAGGTTGGACTGCCGGTAGAAGGTATTGCCCTGATCATTGGTGTGGATCGATTGTTGGACATGCTGCGCACGGCAGTGAACGTCACTGGTGATGCCACCGTCGCCACCGTCGTGGCATCTTCTGAAAATCAACTAGACCGCGATGTATTTAACGCACCGGATCAACAAGCAGCGGCCTAAACAGATAAGTGCGCGGTGTCTGCGGCGGCCCAAGTATTCAGTAAGCCAGTGAGGTAAATCCCATCATCACTGGCCGGAGCGGCGTTCATCATCGTCTCGCAACGCTGCACGACCCTCGGCATCAGATGAGCGTGCTCACTCAAGTCAGCAATCTTAAAACTCTGCTCCCCGGACTGACGTGTACCAAGAATGTCTCCCGGGCCTCTCAGCTTGAGATCTTGCTCCGCCAGATAAAAACCGTCTTGGCTTTGTCGCAGCGCGTTTAGGCGATGTTGTCCGGCCTGACTGACGCCGGGTTTGAACAACAGGAAGCAGCGGCTGGCCTTACTACCGCGCCCCACTCGTCCTCGCAGCTGATGCAGCTGGGCGAGACCGAGGCGTTCTGCATTTTCGATGAACATCTGAGTAGCGTTTGGGACATCGACGCCTACCTCCACCACCGTGGTCGCCACTAAGAGCTGGTACTCACCGGCCTTGAAGGCGCGCATGACCTCTACTTTCTCATCGCCCTTCATGCGTCCGTGCAGTAAGGCCACCCTAAACTCTGGCAGTTCTTGCCTAAGAAGGTCGAAGGCTTCCTCGGCAGAGAGTGCCTCTATCTCCTCGCTGGGTTCGATCAAGGTGCATACCCAGTAGGCCTGCTGTCCCTGGGCCAGTATTTTGCGCAGGCGCTCAATCAACTCGGGGCGTTTAGGTTGGGCCGCAGTATGGGTCGTGATGGGTTGACGTCCCTTAGGCAGTTCATCAATGACTGAGACATCCATGTCAGCGTACAGGGTCATGGTCAGCGTGCGAGGTATGGGTGTCGCGGTCATCACGAGTTGGTGTGGGTAGGCCCCCTTGTGCTGCAGGGCCATGCGCTGGTGAACGCCGAACCGATGTTGTTCGTCGATGATGGCCAACGCCAATTTGTGAAAAATGACTTTGTCTTGAAATAGAGCGTGGGTGCCTATGATGACCTGCACCTCGCCACTGGCGACACGCTGCAAAGTTTCGCGCTGAGATTTGGCGGTCATTTGTCCTGTGAGTAAGGCCACCTGAATACCCAGCGGTTCTAACCACTGCTGAAAATTGAGCTGATGTTGTTCCGCCAATAGCTCCGTGGGTGCCATGACGGCAGTCTGGCAGCCGTGCTCGATTGCGCGAATTGCAGCAAACGCAGCGACGATGGTCTTACCCGACCCCACGTCGCCCTGGACGAGTCGCAACATGGGCACGTCGTTTTCAAGATCTGTCAGCGTTTCGCGGATGACCCGGCGCTGGGCATCGGTGAGCTCAAACGCGAGATTGTCTCTTAGCGTTCTGCCCAGCCCATCTTTTTGCGGTAGTGCGACGGCCTGCTGTTTGCGCCGTTTGAGTGCCCGCCGCTTCATGACCACGTAGTAGGCGCACAACTCATCCAGTGCGAGCGCTTCGCTGATTTCCTCCGCTCGAGCCAGGTCGTCGGGCCTGTGCAGGTACAGGAGTTTTTCAAACGGGGTGCCAGGAGCCTTTGGCCAGTCGAGCCGCTGCAGTGCCTTTGTTAAGTTGCGCAGACGGGCTTGGCCTAGGCCCTGCGTCGTTGGATAAACTGGTATCAGCTCTGGTTTGGGTGGTCCCGGGGGCGCATCAAACACTTGGTATTCCGGGTGAGCCATGGCCAGATGCCGTCCAATAAAGCTGACACTGCCGAAGGCACGTATATGCTTGCCGTCCTCGAACGCGCGCTGTTGGGCTTTGTTGAAGTGAAAAAAGCGAAGTCGCAGCTCGCGCTGACCATCACCGATCAGCACTTCTAATCCACGGCTTCGGCCGAAGGTAATTTTGCTGCCTAAGATTACGCCCTCAACAAAGGCTTCATCGCCTGAGCGCAGTTCGCTCAAGGGTATGAGCTGTGACCGGTCTTGATAGCGGGTGGGCAGGTGAATGAGGAGGTCGAGCAAACGAAAAATGCCCAAACGTCCCAATGTTTCCTGCAGTTTCGGGCCAATGCCCTTGAGTTGGGCAACGCTGCCTTCAGGATCGACCGCCATATGCTCTGCGACTAGTCGTTTCTTGCTGCGGCGGTAGCCATCAGTTCAGCACCAAGATTGCATCGATCTCAATTTGCGCACCCTTGGGCAGTGCAGAAACTTCGACGGCTGCTCTGGCCGGATAAGGTTCACTCATGTATTGCGCCATGATCTCGTTGACCGTCGCGAATTGGTTGAGGTCGGTGAGATATATGGTGAGCTTGGTGCTATCGCTTAGCGCGCCGCCCGCGGCTTTGGCTACCGCACCTAGATTCTTAAAAACCTGATGGGCCTGGTCGACGAAGTCGTCGCTTACCATGGTCATTTGGGACGGGTCCGGATTCGGCACGAGGGGGATTTGTCCGGAAATGAAGACCAGGGTGCCGCTCGCGACTTTGACCGCCTGAGAATAGGTGCCGATAGCACTGGGTGCCCGCGGCGTTTGGATCGTTTCTCTTGTCTTTGCCGAGTGTTTTGAAACGCTCATGGATAGGACTGCCTTAGCTCAATTGATTGACGTGTTGGTTGATCTTGGTCGGCTCAAGTTTACACAGTCGCCTAGCTGAAGCGTCTTACCGCATTGATCACGGTAGCATTGCGGCGTAGCCGCCGCATGAGCATGGCCAAATGGTCGCGATTACGGACAGTAATGCCCACGTTGACGGTACTGATATCCGCGCTGCGTTCCTCAATATTGATGCTCTCCATACCGGCGTCGCAGGAGGATATCTCAGCCGCAATTTCCGCCATGATGCCTTTGCGGCGTTTCACATTGATGCGCAACATGGTTTGAAACTCGTCCTCTACATGGGAAGTCCAGCGCGCAGGCGTTATTTCATGAGGGGTTCGGCGGCGCACCTCGTTTAAGTTGTTGCAGGTTTCCACATGCACCACGAAGCCCTTGCCAGGAGTCATGTGGCCGACAATATGATCACCGGGTATTGGGCCGCAGCAGCGCCCATAGCTGACCACCAAGCCCTCGCCTCCTGCGATGGTTACAGGACCTGCACTCTCCACGGCAATGGCCTGGTACTCGGGATTGTCTGCGGCCAAAAGTTTCTGTGCCGCTAGATGCGCTGAGACATTGCCGTTGCCAATACTTTGCAGCAGCTCATCCAGTTTGCGTACGCCAAGTTCACCAAAGACTCGGCGCAGACGCCGAAAATCCAAGTCATTGATGCTGGTATTGGCAGCGCCAAGCACGCGATTGAGTAGCTTGCGGCCAAGGGTAATCGATTGACCTGCTTGCTGTTGCTTCAATTCGCTGCGAATCGCCGAGCGCGCCTTTGATGTCACAGCAAAGTTCAGCCATGCCGGGCTCGGCGTGCTGTCCGGGGCCGTGATGATTTCGACCTGTTGTCCGCTCTGCAGCTGTTGAGACAGTGGCGATAGTTGTCCATCGACTCGACAGCTCATGCACTGGTTGCCAATGTCGGTGTGCACGCAGTAGGCGAAGTCCACGGCGCTGGCGCCCCGGGGCAGTTCGAGAATTTTCCCCTTGGGTGTAAAAACATAGACCTCATCGGGGAATAGATCGATCTTCAGGCTTTCAATAAATTCCATTGGGTTGCCAGCGCGACTCTGCAGCTCCATCAGATCGGAAACCCATCGGCGAGCGCGTTGTTGACTGGATTCAAATTCAGTATTCGAGCGGTACAGCCAATGACCGGCAATGCCGTTTTCCGCGACCGCGTGCTGTTGCTTGGTGCGAATTTGTACTTCGATTGGCGCACCCTGGGGCCCCATGAGCGTGGTGTGCAACGACTGGTAACCGTTCACCTTGGGAATCGCAATATAGTCTTTGAATCGCGCGACCACCGGACTGTAGAGACCGTGCACAATTCCTAGTGCTCGGTAACAGGCATCTGCCTGATCAACAACAATACGAAAGCCGAAGACATCCATGATCTCCGCGAAAGACTTGTGTTGGGTCTTCATCTTGCGATAGATCGAATAGATATTTTTCTGCCGTCCAATAACCTCAGCCACGATGCCCTCGCGATTTAGCGCTGCGGTAATGGCGGTTTGTACCTCGTCCACCATGGCCTTGCGATTGCCCCGCGCGTCGACAACCGCCTGGGCAATACGTTGAGATCGAAGGGGATATAGCGCGCGAAAAGCCAACTCCTCGAGTTCGCTTTTGATCATTTGAACCCCAAGGCGGTTGGCGATGGGGGCATAAAATTCAATGGTTTCGCGTGCGATACGTTTGCGTTGAGCATCAGACATGACGCCGATGGTTCGCATGTTGTGCAGCCGGTCTGCCATTTTGACCATGATGACGCGGATGTCCTTGGCCATGGCCATGGCCATTTTCTGAAAATTCTCCGCCTGGGCTTCGTCGCGGCTGGCGAAGATTTTGCTTAGCTTGGAAACCCCATCCACCATATCTGCCACGGAAGAGCCGAATAGCTCACTTAACCCGGACCGGTTGATCTCGCTATCCTCAATCACATCGTGCAGCAGCGCGGCCATTAGTGACTGATGATCCATATTCATGTTGGCCAAGATCTCCGCCACGGCCATGGGATGCGTAATGTACTCGTGACCGGTTCGGCGGGTCTGCCCTTCATGGGCTTTTCGCGCGTATTCGTGGGCGGCTTTGACGAGGTCGATTTCCTCGTCTTTGAGGTAGGAGAGTTTAGAAACTAAAGAATCAATTGTGGCTGGGGCCGCAACATCAGGTCGTTTGGCCTCAGCCGCCAGCTGGGCGACAAAGTATGACTCTTGCTGAGCCTCAGTCTGCTGCAGGCTCATCGTCTCCCAGCGGACCTGCGCTCAAGTTTGAGATGCTGAAGTCTGTGTTGACCTCTTCGTCGTCTGGTGAGATTTCTTGGCTATCCAATAGTTCGTGGCTCATCACGCCCTTGGCTATCTCTCGCAGGGCGACTACCGTTGGCTTGTCGTTTTCCTCTTCAACAAGTGCTTGGGTATTGTAGTTACGCAGCGCTCTGGCACGTCGGCTTGCGAGCATGACCAAGTCAAACCGGTTATCTACATGATCTAAACAATCTTCGACGGTAATACGGGCCATGAAATACTCGCGTTAGGTGCAGGGAGTTATCAGCGAGAATACAGACTGCCAAAAATAAGTACAAGATCGCCGATGTTTATTCACCTGTATGCACGAGCGTTTTGACCGCCGGATGCTGCAGCTGCACGTTTTTTTGCAGGCGCGCTGCGCGCACTATCGCGATAAAGTCCTGGACTGCGTGGTCAAAGTCCTCGTTGACCACCAGATAATCAAAATGTTCAGCCTGGGACATGTCGAGTTTCGCTTCGCTAAGCCGTTTCTCGATGCTCTCTTGAGTATCCTCATCCCGAGAAGTCAATCGAGCCGCCAGGGCTTCAACCGAGGGCGGCAAAATAAAGACACTGATCGCCTGGGGCATTGCTTCGCGCACTTGTTGTGCACCCTGCCAATCAATTTCAAGAATCACGTCTTGGCCCTGATCACGTTTGTTGGCCACCTCGGCCTTGGAGGTGCCATAGCGCTTGCCGAACACATTTGCGTGTTCCAAAAAATCCGCCTTGTCGACCATTTGCGAAAACAAGTCGTCACTGACGAAGTGGTAGTTTTCGCCATCCACCTCACCGCCTCTGGCAGGTCGAGTGGTGTGGCTTACAGAAACCACAAGCTGTTCATCGGCAGCAAGTGCCGCGTTAACGATGGATGTTTTGCCGGCACCTGAAGGCGCTGATACAAGAAAGAAATTGCCAGTATGCATGGTGTTATTACGTATTCTTCTGTCTCACGGGTTCGCCTTGCCTGAGATTTTCGTTGGGCGAAAACTTTTAAGTGGCGTGGGCGTATTCCTTTCCCAAGTGTATCGAGGTCATCTTGGAATGCCCAGTCGCTGCGCCGCAAATGCGTAGGTGGTTTCCCCTCTCATTCGATGTTCTGTACCTGCTCGCGGATTTGCTCAATGATCACCTTTAACTCTATCGAGGCGGCCGAGGTCTCGGCGCAAACCGACTTTGCGCCCAGGGTATTCGCCTCGCGATTAAGCTCTTGGGTCAGAAAGTCCAATCGGCGTCCGTGGGGACCTGGGCCTGCGATGAGGTCTAGGCCCTGAGTGACATGAAGGCGCAAGCGATCTAGTTCTTCTCGTATGTCAGCCTTTTGCGCCAGCAGCACTACCTCTTGGGCCAGGCGCTCAGCATCAACCTTTATCGTAAGTTCGTCGACGCGATCCTGAAGTTTCTGGCGCTGTCTGGCCGGTAGCGTTTGAGCCAGGGGTTCGAGCTGCTGAATCTGAGCGTCTACATCCTCCAATGCGCGGCGCACGATGGTCTGTAATTTCGAGCCTTCCTCGGCGCGAGCGGCAATAAGCTCATCCAAACCTCGCTCAAAGAGTGTGGTAGCGGCCATCGCTAAGTCGCTTTCCCCGGTCTTGGACTGATGCAGCACGCCGGGCCACGCTAGAAGCTGACTTTTCGACAGTGGTGCTGTTTGAGGTGCCTTCAGCTCAATCGCGGTGGCCGCGGCAAGCAGTGCATCTAGCAACGGCTCGTTTACGGTAAAACTGTGATCGGCTGTGTTGGCTTCCAGTTTCAGGCTAGCGTCCAGCTTGCCGCGCGTCAGTGCCTGTCTTGCACACTCTCGCAGTGACTGCTCTATGCCTCTGAGTGCTTCGGGAAGTCGAAACGTCGTTTCTAAAAATCTTTGATTGACCGTTCGCAGCTCCCACACCAACTGAAAATCTGGTGACTTATGCTCTACGCGGGCGAAGCCAGTCATGCTGAAAACGTTGCTCATGATCCCCCTAGGACTGGTCAAGTGATATTGATCAAAATTACTGCTTGGGAGTATCGAGTCTAACGCATTCGCTGGGTGGCAAATGGCCCGTGCAAGCAAAAATTTGCGGCCTATCTATTGTGTCGCCACGCGAACTTACATACGGTTCTCCGGCTGTCCGGGTAATGATGATTTCAGCGTCTTGATCCGCCCTAGTTCGATCTTAGTTTTAGGAAATTCAGGCAGTGATACGTAACAAACAAGGAAACCCTATGCGACCCAGCGGCCGAGCCAACGACGAGCTGAGACAGATTCGCTTCACCCGCCAGTTCACTAAGCATGCGGCTGGTTCGGTGCTGGTGGAATTTGGTGATACCAAGGTGATATGCACCGCATCTGTTGAGAACTCGGTGCCAGGTTTCTTGCGCGGTCGCGGCGAGGGATGGGTAACAGCAGAGTACGGCATGCTGCCTGGCGCCACGAATAGCCGCAATGACCGTGAAGCCGCACGTGGCAAACAAAGCGGTCGTACGGTGGAAATTCAGCGGCTTATTGGCCGGTCTTTGCGCGCCATGGTCGATATGAAAAACCTCGGTGAGCGAACCATCCGTATTGACTGTGACGTGATTCAAGCAGACGGGGGAACCCGCACAGCGTCGATTACCGGAGGCGCCCTGGCCTTGGCGGATGCGGTGCGAAGCATTCCTGCAGAGGATGCTTTGGTAGGTTTTGTCTCCTCGGTGAGCGTGGGAATTTACCAGGGCACACCGGTACTCGACCTCGATTACGCCGAGGATTCAAACGCTGAAACCGATATGAACGTGGTGCGCCTTGGCGATGGTTTTATCGAGCTGCAGGGCACCGGCGAAGTCGCCCCCTTCACCAAGACCGAACTAGCGTCACTGATCGAGTTAGCAGAAAAAGGCACCGAAGAGCTACTGCAGCTGCAGCAGGCGGCTTTGGCAGCAGACAGTTAGGGAAATAAGCGCTAGCGATGGTCGGCGCAGAGATCGAGAGCAACCTCTATGACAGACAAGCAAAACTTTATCGAGTTTCTCGTCAGCCAAGATGTGCTGAAGTTCGGCACTTTCACGTTAAATTCTGGGCGCCAAAGTCCGTACTTCTTCAATCTTGGCTCGGTCTCCTCCGGTGCAGCCTATGCGCGGCTTGGCGCAGCATACGCCGACGCGGTACTGCAGTCTGGCATCGAATTCGACCTGATTTTCGGGCCCGCCTACAAAGGTATTCCCATTGCCGTTGCCACCTCGCTGGCCCTTGCTGAACGGGTTGTCGATGTGGGGGTGGCCTATAACCGCAAGGAGGCCAAGGATCATGGCGAGGGCGGATTGCTGGTGGGGGCGTCGGTCGTCGGTCGGGTGCTAATGCTCGATGACGTGCTTACCTCTGGTAAGGCCATACGCGGTGCAGCGGAGTTAATTCGCGCCCAGGGGGCTGATGTTGCGGGTGTGGTGGTTGCGCTGGATCGTGCGGAAGTCATGGCTGATGCCGGCCAAACCGCGGTGGCAGACCTGGCGCAGGAGCTGGCTGCTCCCGTGGTCAGCATCGCCCATGTCACTGACGTGATTGGCTACCTGCAGGAGACGGATGCCGAGTCCGACGTTTTACAGGCGATGCACGCCTATACCCGGCAGTACTGTGTTTTATAGGTTCTTTACAGCTAACCCCTAGTCCTGGCCGCCAAAAACGCCTTCGCGGATAACGAGCCAGCTTGCCTCCCAATCAGCCGTTGGGCTCTGTTTGAAATCGCTGCGCACGAATTGAACAATTTGGCCCTCGACCAAGGTCATTAAGACCCTTGCTAAAACCGTGGGTCGGTTGCCCGGCAGGGGATCTGTTTCAAGGGTGAGCTCGCGTAAAATGGTACGCAGCTGGGTCTCGATACGGTGCAGCAGCTGCCGCATCCGGCCGCGTAAACGATCTGTTTCCCCCTGCAAAGCGTCACCCACAAAGAGTCGGGCGAATCCCGGATTGCGCTCAACAAAGGTTAAAACCAATAGCGCGATGTCGTGACACTTGGCCTCGTGCTTACGCGGCTCCTTAGCAATGACCGACATTCGAGAAAATACCGTCTCTTCAATGAATTCGATCAGGCCCTCGATCATTTTTGCCTTGCTGGGGAAGTGCCGGTAGAGGGCGGCTTCGGATAATCCAACCTCCTGGGCCAACTTAGCCGTCGTGATCTTGCCGCCTGGATTGGATTCCAGCATGCGCGCCAACGCCTGCAATATTTCTGGTTTTCGACTGGCTCTAGGCATGGTCGGACTGTGGGCTGAGGATTTGGGTGCCTACACCGGAATCCGTAAAGACTTCAAGCAGCAGCGCATGGGGCACTCGCCCGTCGACAATGGTCACGCTGTTCACCCCACCTAAAACCGCATCTAGGGCGCAGTCTACCTTGGGCAACATACCTTCGCTGATGGTGCCGTCAGCGATTAGAGCTTCGACTTCGGCTTTGTTGAGAGAGGAGAGGGTAGTTTTGTCAGCATCAAGGATGCCCGGCGTATTCGTAAGCAGCACCAACTTTTCTGCGTTGAGCGCCTGAGCGATAGCGCCAGCGACGATGTCAGCATTGATATTGTAAGACTCACCGTCCTTACCTACCCCGACCGGAGCGATGACGGGAATGAATTCGGACTGCACCAGGGTATTAAGTACGTCGATTTGAATATTGGTGATGCTGCCGACGTGGCCTATATCGATAATCTCCGGCGCGCTGGCACCAGCATTGCTGGAGGCAATGGTCATAGGCATTTTCTCCGCCTGAATCAGGTTGCCATCCTTGCCTGTGACGCCTACAGCGCGACCGCCATGAGTATTAATGAGGGAGACGATGTCAGGATTGACCAGCCCGCCGAGCACCATTTGCACCACATCCATTGTGGCGGAATCGGTGACACGCATACCGTTAACGAATTCTGATTCGATATTGAGGCGCGACAGCAGTTCACCGATCTGGGGTCCCCCGCCGTGCACGACGACCACGTTGATGCCGACCAGCTTCATCAGCACAACATCCGCAGCGAAGCTGTCTTTCAACGCAGCCTCTGTCATGGCGTTGCCGCCGTATTTAATGACCACAGTCGTGCCGTGGAATTGCCGAATGTAGGGCAGTGCCTCGGTCAGTACCTGGCTGGTGATGTTGTCCTTGGATGCGGTCATGGCGCGCTCCATGCTCCTTCGGTTGCCGAATTGCCCGCACTCAGGATGCTGGCACCTCGCGTGTTCATAGAAATGCCAGAGAGCTGTCTACTCTGTGTAGCTGAGTCTGGAACAGGTTCTGAATCTGCTGTAGATCCGCCTCTGTGTCTGCCTCAAAGCGCAGCGATAGCACGGGGCTGGTGTTCGAGGGACGTATCAGCCCCCAGCCGTTATCAAAATCCACGCGGATCCCGTCAATTTGAGTCATTTCCCCACTGCCAAAATCCCCCACTTCCGCCAGCTTTTGCATCACCACGAATTTGTGTTCCTCGCTGGTCTGAATCTTGATCTCTGGCGTGGTCACGGTCACGGGGTATTTGGCAAAGCACTCATCCGCAGAGGCAGCAGTCTGGCTAAGCAACTGCAGCAGTCGCCCGGCAGAGAAAATTGCGTCATCAAAGCCGTACCAGTTTTCGACGATACAGAGGTGGCCGCTAAACTCGCCGGCCAAGGGTGACTGCGTTTCTTTGATCTTGGCCTTGATATGGGAGTGCCCGGTTTTCCACATCAGCGGTTCGCCGCCAGCTTCGCGGATGACCTTGGGCAGGTATCGACTGCACTTCACATCAAAAATCACGGTTTCGCCGGGGTGTCGGGCGCAAATGTCTTCGGCAAAGAACATCATTAGCTTGTCTGGCCAGATAATCTCTCCTTGTGGCGTGACCACGCCAAGACGGTCGCCGTCACCGTCAAAGGCGAGACCCACGTCCGCGCCAACTTCTCTGACCCGGTTGATTACATCTTCGAGGTTTTCGGGTTCGGCTGGGTCCGGGTGGTGGTTGGGGAAATTACCGTCCACCTCACAGTAGAGGGGTGTTACTTGGCAGCCCAAGGCTTCAATGATGTCAGGCGCGATCACGCCGGCCACCCCGTTGCCGCAGTCGACCACCACATTTAACGGTCGATCAAGCTTGCAGGCGGGCAACAGTTTTTGGGTATAGGCGGCGATAATATCCTGTTCGGATGCGCTGCCAGTGCCCTGGCTCAGCGTATTGTTTTGCAGATTCTGCAGCAGGGCCTGTATTCGCTCCTCGGCCAAGGTCACCCCGCCAATCATCATTTTTAGGCCGTTGTATTCGGGCGGGTTGTGACTGCCCGTGATCATGATGCCGGTTCCGGTTTGCAGCTCGTAAGTCGCAAAGTACAGAAGTGGCGTCGGCACCAAGCCGACACTGATTACGTCCAAACCCCCGTCGCAAAGCCCGCGGGTGAGCGACGCTTCAAGACCCGGGCTGGATAGCCTGCCGTCTCGACCGATCACGGCGGTACTTTGCTGCTGAGCTAGGGCTGCAGTCGCAAAGCTGCGGCCAATCCAGTACACCACTTCCTCGGTCAGATTTTCAGTCGTGATGCCTCGAATGTCGTAAGCGCGGAAAATGCCAGTATCAATGGTGACGGGAGGCGCGGTCTCGCTCATGGTGCTGTTAGCCTTCTAATTGTTTGTCAGTGGGTGCAATTCAAAGTTCGATTTTTGCTGCGAAAAGTTCAACCACTTGCTCCATAAGTTGTTGAGCGATGGCTGTTTTCGACTGCTTGCCAAAGTGGATGTCTCCGCCTTCGTGAATAAGCGTCACCTCATTGTCGCGGCTGTTGAAACCAATGCTTTGATCAGAGACGTCGTTAACCACAATGGCGTCTAGCCCCTTGCGAACACGTTTGTCGCGAGCGTTTTGTAGGGTGTCGTGGGTCTCAGCCGCAAAGCCGACGACGACTTTGGCCTGTTTGGCTCTAACGACGCTGGCGATGATGTCAGGATTCTCTATCAGCGAGAGCTTCACGTCTTCATCAGCTTTCAGATGACGCTTGATCTTTTTTTCCTCTGGGCTCGCTGGACGATAGTCCGCAACGGCGGCGACACCGATGAAGATATCTGCCGCGGCGAGGTGCTCATGCACCTTGGCATGCATTTCTTGGGCACTGGTTATGTCAATGCGCTGCATATCTGGGGATGACTCAGCCACCCCTGGGCCCGCTACCAAAATCACGTCTGCCCCAGCCTGTTTGGCGGCGTCGGCGATCGCCATCCCCTGCAGCCCTGAGCTGTGATTGCTGATGTAGCGTACTGGGTCGATGGCCTCGCGGGTGGGGCCTGTGGTTACGATCACAGTGCGACCGGAGAGAGGACCCCTCGATCCCGCCCAGGGCTGTTTGGGTTGCGCCAAGGCGAAAACAAGGTCTTCTGGCTCGGTCATGCGTCCTGGACCCTGATCACCGCAGGCCTGATCACCGCTGTCTGGGCCAATCACGTGACAGCCATCCGCGGTTAGCGTGGCAAGATTTCGCTGCACGGCCGGATGTTGAAACATCTGCTGGTTCATGGCCGGCGCAAGGCTGATGGGTGCAGTGCTCGCCAGACATAGGGTGTACAGCAGATTAGAGGCATCGCCTGCGGCAAGTCTCGCGATGGCATTTGCTGTCGCGGGAGCAATAAGAATTTGGTCCGCCCATCGTGCCAACTCGATATGGCCCATGGCAGCTTCTGCCGCTGGATCCCACAGGTCGTCCCTCACAGGGTTGCCGCTGACGGCCTGAAGTGTCGTCGAAGTCACAAAACGATGGGCATTTTCGCTCATCACTACCTGAATATTCGCACCAGCCTCAATGAGTTGGCGCACAAGCATTGGCGTTTTGTAGGCGGCAATTCCGCCAGTGATTCCCAGCAGAATATTTTGACCTGACAGATCCGATCGTTCGGGCATTGCCCATACCTCTGTGTAATGCACAAACAAAAAGCGGCATCGGGTCCCTGTTAGAGGCGCTTATCACACCATTACCTAACACAAGGAAAGTGAATGACTGCGAAACACCCCGATGATTTACGTAGCAAGGGTAACATTGAAGCGGCGAGCAGCGTAATTGCTAACTGGCTGGAAGACGAGCAGCCGCGCGCCAGAATGGCTCGCTATGGGGCTGCACAGATGTCAACTGCCGAGCTGCTAGCCCTATGCCTTGCCAGCGGATTACCCGGCGAAAATGCGGTTTTGCTCTCGCAGCGAATACTGAAAGAGTTTGGGAGCGTTCACGCACTTTTGGCCGCGCCCATCCAGCAGCTGCTAGCAGTCCGTGGCGTGGGTCCTGCCAAGGCGGCGCGACTAAAGGCGATACATGAACTCAGCGTCAGAGAAACGGAAGTCCAGCTGAAACGCACGCAGAGCTTCAACGAGCCAGCGGCCGTCGCCAGGTTCCTGCGCAAGCGCTTGGGGCATTTGGGTTACGAGGCGTTCGGGTGTATGTTTCTCAACGCCAAGCATGAACATATTGCCTTCGAGATTTTGTTTCGAGGATCCATTGACCGCACCCATGTGCACGCTCGCGAAGTGTTGAAACGTGGGCTCGAATTAAACGCAGCGGCGCTGATTGTTTGTCACAACCACCCGTCTGGGAACGCAGAACCCAGTCAGGCAGACATTGGGTTGACGCGCTCACTTTTTGACCTTCTCGAACAGGTGGAAATACGGCTGCTCGATCATGTGGTGGTAAGTGCCAACACATGGGTATCGCTTCAGCTGAGGGGTTTGCTTTGAGCCCAGCACAATCTTTGTTGCCCTGTTAGGGCCACTTTGGTATAAACGCGCCTCGAATTTTTTGGAACTCCTACTATGTCCAAAGTATGCCAAGTAACAGGCAAACGCCCGATGGCTGGGAACAACGTCAGCCATGCTATGAATAAGACGCGACGTCGATTTTTGCCGAACCTGCATACCCATCGCTTTTGGGTAGAGACAGAGAAACGCTATGTGAAGCTGCGTGTTTCTTCGAACGGAATGCGCATTATCGATAAGAAAGGCATCGATGAGGTGCTAAAAGACGTCCGCGCTGCCGGGCACAAAGTTTAGATCGCCAAGCTAGCGTCGCGACACACAGGGAGATAAGTCATGCGAGACAAGATCAAATTGGTTTCAAGTGCTGGCACGGGCCATTACTACACCACGGACAAAAACAAAAAGAACACGCCGGACAAAATGGAGATCAAAAAGTACGATCCTGTCGTCCGAAAGCATGTGATCTACAAAGAAGGCAAAATCAAGTAGAAGATGCCTGAGCTCCCGGAAGTCGAAACGACTCGACGGGGAATCGAGCCCTTTTTAAGCGGCCAGACGATTGAGCGGATTCACGTCCGCGAAACGCGTCTTCGATGGCCCGTATCCCTGCCCGATCATCTTGCGGGCAGCGAAGTCCGTAACGTCACTCGACGAGCCAAGTACATCCTGATTGAGACAGAGACCGGTGCGCTAGTGGTTCACCTGGGCATGTCCGGAAGTTTGCGCGTGGTAACACCCGATGATGCGCCACGACCTCACGATCATATCGACATTGAGATCAAGAATGGTCCGTGGCTTCGCTATAACGATCCTCGCCGCTTTGGCAGCTTCCATTTTGCACCGCATCCCTGCTCAGAGCACTGGCTGCTAAAGAACTTGGGGCCAGAGCCGCTGGGTAATGAATTTTCCGGTGATTATCTTTTTGCCACTTCTCGCAGGCGCAAGGTGGCGGTTAAGAATCACATCATGGATGGAAAAGTAGTGGTTGGTGTGGGCAACATTTACGCAGCGGAATCGCTGTTTCGCGCTGGTATCCGGCCCTCGACCCCAGCCCACAAGGTTAGTCGATTCGCTTACCAATTTCTCGCAGCGGCCATTCGAGACATATTGGCGAATGCCATCAACGTTGGCGGCACGACGCTACGAGATTTCGTTGGTTCGGACGGGCAGCCTGGTTATTTCAAGCAAAGTCTCAATGTTTACGGTCGTCAGGGCGAGGGCTGCCGTATCTGCGGATCACCGCTCAAGCTGCAGATATTGGGCCAGCGCAGTACGGTTTATTGCCCGGCCTGCCAGAGATTTTCTAGCTGGAAACGCCCTGTCTGCTAGTCCTTGCTCAGCGCCGCTATCACTGCTGGGTCGACGAACTGAGAGATATCGCCGCCAAGCGCTGATATTTCTCGAACCAAGGTAGAGGAAATAAACGAGCAATCCCTGGATGTCGGCAGAAAGACGTACTCAAGCTGCGGATCCAGGGAGCGATTCATTTCCGCCATCTGAAATTCGTAGTCAAAGTCTGTCACGGTGCGAAGGCCTCGCAGGACAAAGCGCGTGTTCTTGGCTTTGACGAAGTCCACCAGCAAGCTATTAAAGCCCTCTACTGATACCTGGCTACCGAAGGGCGCCAGCACTTCGCGGCAGAGCTCCATTCGATCCTTCAATGCCACCGCCGGGTCTTTTTGCGCCGATGTGCCAATGGCGAGAACCACATGGTCAAAGAGAGTGAGTGCCCGCTCGACTAAGTCGGTATGGCCGTTGGTGATCGGGTTAAATGAACCCGGATAGACGACGATGCGTTCAGCCATGCCGTGATTTCCTTAACAATCCTCAGTGTGCTCGCAGGAGCGTAGCGGATGCTAACCCTGAGATAGGTTCGGCGCAATTAGCCAGGCTCGGGTGTTGCCGGCCTTGGTAGATTTCAGTTGCTCCAGGCTGTGCTGTTTCATGAGGGTCGCAACGGTGGCTTCTTGCTGCGGCTCGAATTCTAGATAGATCGCCTGTTGAACGAGGTTGCGCTCAACCAGCTGTGTAACGGCATGGCTCAGCAGCTGAGTTTGCGCAAATGGGGGGTCGACAAAGACAAAGTCGAAGAGCTCTTCGCAGCCGTGCAAAAAATTCAGGGCGTCACCCTCATGCAGGATGCAGCGCGAGGATAAATCGAAGGTCTCGAGGGCCATCTTAATATGGTCGGCTGCGGCAGGGTTATTCTCAACAAATACCGCTTCTTGAGCACCGATAGAAACTGCCTCGATGCCCAGAACACCGGAGCCAGCGAATAAGTCCAGGCATCTAGCACTGTTGAGTGAGGGGCGTATCCAGTTGAAGAGTGTTTCCCTGGTGCGTCCTAGGGTCGGGCGCAGCCCTTCGATGTTGGGAAACAGCAGTTTGCGCCCTCGCAGCGCGCCGCTGTTAATGCGCACCTCCTGACTGTTGCCTTGCCGAACTTTTTTTTTCAATGCACCTTACCCGCGCGCTTAGCTTAGGTTGCGAATGCTATAGAATCGATTCACCGCAGACGATGGGCAGCCAGGATTTCCGTCGTCGAGTTTGCAAGAGAATCTAGTCATGACTGAGCAGAAAGACCTTCCTACATCCGGTGACGCACAGGCCGCTGCGGATCGGGGCTTCTTCGGCAGGCTGCGCAATGGGTTGTCTAAGACCCGTAAGCAATTAGCCCAGGGGCTTGGCAACTTGTTGCTGGGTGAGAAAGAGATTAACGAATCTGCTCTCGAGGATCTTGAGGCTGCGCTTCTCATGACCGATGTTGGCATGGAGACTACTCAGGCAATTATTGCCGAACTGACCGATCGAGCAGGACGCCGCGAGTTGGCGAACATGGGGGCTCTTTATCAAGCGCTGCAGGAGCTACTGGTACAGCGCTTAGACGGCGTCGCGCAGCCCTTGGTCGTCGAGCCGCGCGCAGCAGACGGACTGCCAAAGGTGTTTTTCTTTGTCGGCGTTAACGGTGTTGGTAAGACGACAACCATAGGCAAACTGGCCAAGCGTTTTAAAAACCAAGGTTTGAGCGTGATGTTGGCAGCGGGCGATACTTTTCGTGCGGCGGCAGTGGAACAACTGCAGTCTTGGGGGCAGCGTGAAGACATTCCCGTTATTGCCCAGCCTCAAGGGTCTGACAGTGCTTCCGTGGCCTTTGATGCCGTGCAAAGTGCCCAGGCCAAGGGAGTGGATGTACTGCTGGTGGATACAGCGGGCCGACTTCAGGCTAAAAGCCAGCTGATGGATGAGTTGGCCAAAATAGAGCGCGTGGTAAAACGCCTCGATGCTCAAGCGCCTCACGAAGTAATTCTGGTACTCGACGGCGGGGTTGGGCAAAACGCTCTAAGCCAGGTCAAGCTTTTCAACGAAACGATACCCCTCACAGGTCTGGTTGTGACCAAGTTGGACGGTACCGCCAAGGCCGGGGTGCTGTTTGCGCTTGCATCCCCGTCCCTCGGCGCCCAGCGTATCCCGGTGCGTTTTATTGGCGTCGGAGAAGGGATAGAAGATTTGCGAGCCTTCGAGCCAGAAGCCTTCGTGTCTGCCCTGCTGCAAGCCGACGAGTCGTGACGTATTTGCAGCTTCAGCATGTAACCCAACGGTTCGACAATGGCTCCGAGGGTTTATCCGAGGTGACGGTAGATATCGAGCAAGGTTCCATGGTCTTTCTTACCGGCCACTCCGGTGCCGGTAAGAGCACCTTGTTGAAATTGCTGATTGGCGCATTGGTCCCGACAAGCGGTCGGGTCGTGGTGGATGGCAGCGATATCAGTCGACTGGGTTCACGTGCTCTGCCTTGGTATCGGCGGCAGTTAGGTATCGTTCTGCAGGATCATAATTTGCTCGACGATCGATCAGTCTTTGAAAATGTCGCACTGCCTCTGCGGGTAACACACCTGGGGACGAAAGAGATTGGTCGGCGAGTAAGAGGTGCGCTGGCTACCGTAGATCTCAGTGATCGGGGTCATTTGTACCCACGGCATCTGTCAACCGGCGAGCAACAGCGAGTAGGTATTGCTCGGGCGGTCGTGAACAGGCCTAAAATTATTCTTGCTGATGAACCCACGGGTAATTTAGACCCTTATTTGTCACGTCAGGTGATGGCGTTGTTTCATCAGTTTAAAGACCTAGGTTCGACGGTGCTGGTCGCCAGCCATGACATTGATCTCATCAAGGATCAAGGCTGTCGCATATTGCACCTCTCCCAGGGCTCTCTGGTGCAGGACACCGACGGACCAAAAAACTGAGGATGGCTGCAATTAAGGCTAATCGCGAAAGTAGCGCACAGACTCGACCGAACGCTTGGCAGCCACGACGGGGGCGGCTGCGCACCTGGTTGGCGGACCATCGACGCGTGGCGTCCGAAACTTCTCTTTTCATTAGCCGTCGTATCGTGAGCAGTTTATTGGTTTGGCTCATGATTGGTGTTGCACTGGCAATGCCAGGGTTGCTTTGGATGTTGCAAAGCAATGTGCAAAGCCTAAGTCAGCAGTGGCAGGGCAGCACCGGCTTGACAGTCTACATGGCCCTTGGAGCGTCCGAGCAGTTGATAGAGGAGACGGCCACTGCCCTGGAGCGTGAGCCTGCGGTGACAAGATTTCAGCTAACGACACCGCAACAAGCGCTTGACGAGCTGTTGGCCCGAAGTTCCGAATCAGACCTTCTGCAGCAGGCTATTGCCGAGGTTGAAGCCAATCCATTGCCCGCATCCTTTGGGGTAATCCTAGATAGTGAACAGCCCTATCTCGCCCTTGAGGCGCTAAGCCGTCAGCTCGCGAGTCGATCAGGGGTAGACGAGGTCGTCGTGGAGTCTACATGGCTGGAGAGGCTGCGGGATTTGTCCAGATTGGCCAATCGAGGAGGAAGCGCACTGATCACCATGCTGCTCGCGGCCGCAGTCTTGGTTGCCTTTGCCACCATACGTCTTGCCATTGACGCCCGCCTGGCAGAAATACGAGTGTTAGCATTGATCGGCGCAACCCGAGCCCAGCTGCGTCGCCCGTTTCTTTATCTTGGTTCCGCCTTTGGCCTTGGCGGCGGGATGATGGCCATCGTTCTTATGGCGGTGTTTTTAAACCAAATTGAGGCCCCGCTAGAATCGCTGCTGGTTTCCTATGGTAGTGATCCCGAGCTCTCAGCGTTTACGCCGCAAATCATTCTATTGGTGCTCACCGCGGGCTGGTTACTGGGTATTACAGGTGCCCTGTTAGCCTTAATCCAACGTCTGGGGATGAAGAACTCGGGCTAATATGAGGTGTTCAATCACTGTCTTACTTTGTATCTCGCTCAGATTTCGTGGACGTAAATTGAATTAGCACTCCCTCGCCGTGAGTGCTAATATTTGCTTAATTGTTACCCAAAGTAGCACTGTCGGTTGAAATTTGCCCGGCACAGATATTTGAGATAACCCAATAGAGGGCTTTAAAAATGACGACAGATGTCATGAAAATGCCAAGTATGGCCCCCGGAGCTGATCTTGATGCATACTTGCGCACGATCAGTCAGTTCCCCATTCTCAGCCCAGAACAAGAAAAATCGTTGGCTCATAGACTACAAGATCATGGTGATCTTGACGCGGCACGTGAGTTGGTAATGTGCCACTTGCGTTTTGTCGTGCACCTAGCGCGCTCCTATAAAGGCTACGGCCTATCCCAGGCTGACCTGATTCAAGAAGGCAATGTCGGTCTGATGAAGGCGGTGAAACGTTTTGATCCAAGCGTTGGCGTACGTTTGATTTCCTTTGCTGTGCACTGGATTAAGGCCGAGATGCACGAGTATATCTTGCGCAACTGGCGCATCGTGAAGGTGGCGACTACCAAGGCCCAGCGTAAACTTTTCTTTAACCTGCGTGGTGCCAAGAAAACGTCGAGTTGGCTAAGTGTTGAAGAAACCGATGCAATCGCTAATGAATTGGGTGTGCCCAGTGTCGAGGTGACGCGGATGGAAAGTCGGCTTAGTGCCAGCGATATGGCCTTTGATGGTTATGGCAGTGACGACGAAACCGCAACTGCACCAGTACACTACCTGCCATCTGCGGCGCCGGATCCCGCAGATTTAGTTGCAGATGCGAGTAGTGATAAAGACATGCATATGCGCCTATCCACTGGGCTTGCCGCACTTGATGAGCGTAGTCGCGACATTTTGCAGCAACGTTGGTTAAGTGATGACAAATCAACCTTGCACGAGTTGGCCGAGGAATACGGCGTTTCCGCCGAGCGTATTCGGCAGCTTGAAAAAAATGCCATGAACAAGCTCAAAACTGCCATCGCCGGCGCCTAGGAAACCTACGCTAGGCCATTCTTAAAACCATCGTGCCTGGGAAGGCGATCATGTTGATAGGAGGTCTGTATGGCCTCCTATCGGTAATGCTTGGGGCTTTTGCCGCACATGGTCTTCGCGATGTGATCTCTACGGCGAGTTTGTCGAGCTGGCAAACTGGCGTGACTTACCAAATGTCTCATGCGTTAGCGCTATTGTTCACCGGACTGTGGCTTCAGCTGGGCGGCCCCCGGGTGCTCGCTGTCGCGGGCGTGTTCTTTTCGGTCGGAGTGCTTGGGTTTAGTGGCAGCATTTACCTATTGGTGTTACTGCAAATGACGTGGTTGGGCCCGGTCACTCCCCTGGGTGGGTTAAGTTTGATCGCGGGCTGGGTATGTCTATGTCTGGCCATTGTGCGCGTGAAGGGTTCCGCGCCGGGGCAGGACCTTTAGCGTCGTCATGAGCGATAGCGAAACACCAGCGTTCGATCAGTCCGATACGGCCTTTAACTACATTCGCCGACGCGGCAGATTTACCAAGGCTCAGACGAATGCGCTGGACACCCTATCCGGCCAATATCGGTGGCAGCCTGACGATCTGCGCTACCGCCCATTGGGCATGGAGATCGGTTTTGGCATGGGATTGGAGCTAATCGCTTGGGCCGAGCAACGGCCTGATTGGCGTTTGTTGGGTGTAGAGCTTTATCAGCCCGGCATCGGATCGATGCTGTCTCGTTTGGAAAAAAAGAAGCTATCTAACGTTCGCCTTGTCGATCAGCCTGCCCAGCTTATATTGGAGCAGATCGATAACAACGCTCTGGCAGAAGTACGTATTTTCTTTCCCGACCCGTGGCCCAAAAAGCGCCATTACAAGCGGCGATTGATTCAGCCAGAGTTGTTGCACTTACTTCACCAAAAACTGGCGCCTACCGGAATCGTCAGATTGGCGACGGATTGGGCAGAGTACGCCCAGTGGATGGTCGAACACTTCGCTGCAAATCCTGGTTTTAAACTTCTTCAGGACGATATACGCGCGGCGACACAGACACCGCCTTCGAGTGTGGCTGATGAAATTCGGAGCGTGACGAAATTTGAAGCCCGGGGCGAGCGTCTGGGGCATGAAATTCGCGACCTACAGTATCAGCGCATTGAGCTCTAGCTAGCTGAGAAATCTCTCCAGTACGCTATCTAGATAGCGCAGGCCCAGAGGTGTTGTCGCACAGCGGTCCTGGCGAACCAACTCAAGGCTCACAAGTTCTTGCCAAACTTCCCTCACAGATTGCCAGGGTAATTGGGTTCTCTCGGCAAACGTCTGCTGAGGAACCCCGTCAATTAGGCGAAGCGCGTTCATCATAAACTCGATGGGACGCTGGGCATCGGGTATCAGCGTTAGCTCAGTAATCTGACTGTCCTGTTGATACAGACGAGGTTGGGAGGGCCTTTGGGTACGATAAATGTCATCCTTTTGACTGATCTTGCCATGGGCGCCCGCACCAATACCTAGATAGTCGCCAAAGCTCCAATAAATCAGGTTGTGCTGGCATTGATGGCCTTGCTGTGAAAACGCTGAGACCTCGTATCGCTGAAAACCCGCATCGGCAAGCAGCGCAAGCCCAGCCTGCTCAATCTCTTGCAGGACCGGGTCGACGGGCAAAATCGGGGGCCTACCCGCAAACTCGGTCTTGGGCTCGATGGTTAGCTGATACCAAGAAATATGCTTTGGCTCTAGGTCGATGGCTTGCTGCAAATCATCCAGCGCACCCTCAACACTCTGACCTGGCAGTCCCCACATGATGTCCAGATTGATGTTGCCCAAGCCAGCGTGTCGTGCTTTAGCAACAGCGCGGACGGTTTCGTCCCGCTGATGTACGCGCCCTAATTGCGCAAGCTGCGTATTCGAAAAGCTTTGAGCGCCAATGGACAGGCGGTTGATACCAGCGGCTTTGTAGTCTTCGAAGCGGAAGTACTCCGCGGTGCCAGGATTGACTTCGAGAGTGATTTCGGCCCCCCTGTGGGGAACCTCCTCAAGCAGACGTGCCAGATATTGGGGTTCGAATAAACTGGGTGTGCCGCCGCCGAAGAAAATGGAGCTGACTTGCTGGGTATTAGACTCGGCGATGCGGGCTCTACCAAATGTCCCAAGTTGCTGTCGCCAGTCTAGCAGCAAGGCGTTCAGGTAGGTCTGTTGATCGGTACTCTCCTTGATGGGGTGGGAGTTGAAATCACAATACGGACATTTCTTTACGCACCAGGGGAAGTGCACGTACAGCCCTAGCGCGCTGGTGTCTGGGCATGAATCGGTCATACCTAGGCGGTAGAGGTCGCGTTGAGAGCCTGAATCAAAATCTCGCAGGCTTGACCCCGATGACTGATACGATTCTTCGTCTTATTCGGCAGCTCTGCCGCACTTTGCGCAAGCTCTGGCAGCCAAAACAATGGGTCGTAGCCGAATCCGCCCTTGCCGCGAGCCTCGTTCAGTATCTCCCCATGCCACTGGGCAGTGGCAATCAGCGGCGTTGGATCCTGGGCTGAGCGCATAAACACCATGCAGCAGTAAAAAAAGGCGCTACGATCCGTTCGCCCGGCAAGGGCCGTCAATAGTCGTTGGTTGTTGTCGGCGTCGGAGGCCTCCTCGCCAGCATAGCGCGCACTGTATATGCCCGGCGCCCCCTGTAATGCCTGAACGACTAGACCGCTATCATCCGCAATGCATGGAAGGCCCGTGGCTTCGGCGACGGAGCGCGCCTTGATTAGCGCGTTCTCGACAAAGGTTGCGCCGTTCTCTTCGGCGCTTGGAATTTGTGTATCTGTTTGATTGATTAAGCTGTATCCGATTCCCGCGAGCATCGGCCGCATTTCCTCGACCTTACCCGAATTGCGTGTGGCGAGTACTAGATCCATCAATCGGACCAATACAACTTTTGAGTGATCTGCAGGTTGGTACTTGCTGCCTTGGCGCCTTGATCCGCCATTACTTGCGCATCTATGTTGATTCGATGCACTTCCTCGTCAGCGTGTCTAATGGTGGCCAAGTAGTAAACGGCCTCTCCGTCTACGACTTCACGAAAAGAAAGATCTTGACGTTGACCGAGTAAGTTCTGCGTAGATCCCTCAAGCACTGAACGCATACCCCTACCCTTAGAATCGATGATCGATATGTTGCACAGAGCTTTGTCTTTGCCGCGAGAAATATCGTATCGGGCCGCGATATCAGGCTGTAGGGTCGTGGTCGGTATGACGATGTAGTGAATCTCATAATCCCCAAACCGCTGCATTTGCTGGGCATGACTTACCGATGCCGTCAGGCAAGCCAGCATGACCAGGCACCCCGCCACTTTTCTATTTGTTATGGACTTCATAAGGGTCTCCCAAGGCGGTAAAAGGCGTGGCTGGCCATCAGATTAGGGGCTAATTGAATCGTCCAGTGTTCTTGGTATCGCGTATTCACTACTCGCCGCTGAATAATTCGAATGTTCTCTTCTTCGCACATTTTCTCAAAGTCCAGGGTCGTACATAGGTGAATGTTGGGGGTGCTGTACCAGTCATGAGGCAGATGCTTAGAAACCGGCATTTGTCCTTTCAATCCTAGCTGCAAACGACAGCGCCAATGACCGAAGTTTGGGAAGGTCACCACCGATTCCTCGCCGATTCTGAGCATTTGCCTCAGCAGTTCTCTTGGGTCTCGGACAGCTTGGAGCGCATCGGTCATGATGACCATCTCGAAATTGTCGTCGGCAAAGTTACCAATACCGGCATCCAAATCCTGTTCAATGACGTTTACACCCTTACTGAGGCAGAGTTGAATATTGGCTGGATCTCGATCAAGTCCATAGCCATTAACCGCTTTCTCAGCCTGCAGGGCAGCCAGCAAATCCCCGCTGCCACAGCCCAAATCTAGCACCCGAGCGTTAGGATTGATCAGTTTGCTGATCAGGGCCAAATCGCCGCGAAGCGTCATGAATCTGCTCCCGAGTGCTCTGCCAGGCATCGGTTCAAAAAAGTGCCGAGAGCGTCAGTGTAGCGTTCAATCGGTAGCAAGAAAGAATCGTGGCCGTGCTCGGATTCGATCACGGCGCTGGCCACGTTCTTTTTGGCTTTTACCAAAGCATCGACGATCTCTTGAGAGCGCTGGGAGGAAAATCGCCAGTCAGAGCTGAAAGATAAAATCAAAAATTTGCAGGTAGTTCCGCGCAAGGCTTCGACCAAGTCACCGCCTGTTTCTCTCGCGGGATCAAAATGATCTAAAGCCTTGGTCATGAGCAGGTAGGTATTGGCGTCAAAATACCGTGTGAATGCCTGACCCTGATAGTTGAGATAGCTCTCGACCTGGAATTCAACGTTATCGGCCTCGTCGAAGTCACCGGACTTGATCTCACGACCAAACTTAGTGCCCATGCCGTGGTCGGATAAATACGTTACGTGCCCGATCATGCGCGCCAGGCCTAGCCCTCGATCTGGGTTGACGCCTTCATCGGCGTAGCGTCCATTTGCGAAATCATGATCACTGCTGATGGCCTGCCTCGCGATCTCATTGAAGGCAATATTTTGTGCAGAGAGCTTGGCCGCCGATGCGATGGCCACGCAGGCTCTAACCCGCTCGGGATAGTCTATGGCCCACTGTAGTGCCTGCATGCCGCCAAGGCTGCCACCGACGACCGCAGCAAATGACTTGATGTCAAGGTGATCTGCCAAGGCTGCCTGGGAGCGAACCCAGTCACGAACCACGATGTTTGGAAAGTCAGGCCCATAGATCTTGCCGGTGTCTGGATTAATGCTTCGTGGTCCGGTGCTACCGTGACAGCCGCCCAGGTTGTTCAGGCTGATGATGAAGAAATGGTTGGTATCCATGGCTTTGCCGGGGCCGATGCAGGCATCCCACCAACCAGGCTTCGGGTCCTCGTCGGCGTGAACCCCTGCTGCATGGTGATGGCCGGACAGCGCATGACAAATTAGCAAGGCATTGGACTTGTCGTCATTGAGTGTGCCATACGTTTCGTAGACCAATTCGTACTTTGGCAGCACGGCTCCATTTTGCAGCGTCAGAGGTTCCTGGCACCGAAAGTGTTGGGGACTGACCTTGCCGACCGAGGAGACCTCAGAACGCATAACGCTATATCCAACCGTAGGCGCTCGGCAGCGCTTGCTGCACGATGGACAACATCAAGATCAGTATCATCGGTGAAAAATCCAGTGGCCCTGCCGTCGGCAGAATGTTCCTAAGCGGCGTCATTAGCGGTGAGAGCAGCTCATCAAGGAGCGATAGCGCTGGGTGGTAGTTACCCTGACTTACGAAGCTTGCGATTACCAAGAGCAGGGTCGACCACCAGTAGAAGTCGATGAGAATGGAAACCAAGCGTATTAGACCTGCGCCAAGGTATGAGATGGCACCCAAGCTCGCTTGGGTAATCAGCACCATAAAAATGATACTCATTAACCAAGCTAAAATAAGGGTCGCCAAATCATAGCTGCCTGTTTTTGGCAGTAGTTTCCGTAAGGGTGCTGCTAGACCGTCGCTGCCTTTGGCGATGGCCTGGCTGATCGGATTGTAAAAATCAGCCTTACAGGCTTGCAGCAAAAATCGCACTAGAAACAACAGGGTCGCCAGACGAAAAATCAGATCGACGATCATGAAGAGTGTTGGGTTCATGCTTTACTTCCAAATTCTGTGGCGAGAGCTTCAGCGCGCTGCTTGGCGGCGCCTAGTGCGCGATCAACGATGCGGCTCAGGTTTTCTTCCTGCATGACCTTAAGGGCGGCTTCAGTGGTTCCACCGGGAGAGGTCACATTGCGCCTCAATGTGCCGGGGTCAGCCTTAGGTTCGCAGGCCATCAATGCCGCACCGCGGGCGGTCTCTACTACCAGGCGCCGACTTGCTGTTGCGTCAAGACCAAGCGCTTGGGCACTTTCAATCATGCTCTCCATCAACAAAAAGTAGTAAGCAGGACCGCTACCAGAGACTGCAGTTACTGCGTCTAATTGGCTTTCTTCACTGACCCAAACGCTGCTGCCGACACCGTTGAGTATGGCCTCTGCCTCACCGCGCTGAATGTCGGTTACCCACGAGTTGGCATATAGACCAGTAATGCCTGCCCCCAATAGAGCCGGGGTGTTTGGCATGCAGCGCACGATGGGCTGTCGAACTGGCAGCCAGTCGCCAAGGCTACGGGTATCGATGCCTGCAACGATCGAGATGACCAACTGATCGGGCTGGAGTGCGGGTAGCGCTTGTATAACATCACCTGTGATCTGAGGCTTGATGGCGAGCACGATTATTTCTGCCTGAGCAACCGCTTGGGCGTTATTTTCCGTGGTGCTAATGCCAAGAGTGGCGAGTGCATCCAACTGCGACTGGGCTGGATCCGCCGCGACGATATCATCGGCGGAATAACCGCCAGCCTGCAGGCCGCTAATGAGGCTGCCTGCCATGTTGCCTGCGCCGATAAATGCGATGGTCATTGTGGCGTTCCTACATTGTGCATTGGCTGGTTAGAACCCTGCGTTATTCACGGGCACCGAAAAGGGCTGTGCCGATTCGAATATGCGTAGCGCCTGCTGCAATGGCATGCTCAAGATCGTCGGTCATGCCCATGGATAAGGTATCCCAGCATCGTTGCTGATCCGCAGGCAGTTTAGCGGCAATCGCAGTAAATAATTGTGCCACGCTTTCGTAGCTGTCCCTAGGCATCGAGTCTTTACTGAGAATGGTCATCAATCCTCGTATTTGAATTCTGGGCAGCAACATCATTTGCTGAGCGAGGTGCAATGTCTCTCTCGGACTGCAGCCACCCTTGTTGGGGTCTTCATCGATGTTGACCTGGATGAGCACCTGGATGGTTTTATCTGTCGGACACTGGGCATTTAGCCGCTGCGCGATCTTGTTGCGGTCAACGGTATGGACCCAGTCGAAGTATTTGGCGACTTCCTTGGTTTTATTGGATTGGATATTGCCAACGTAGTGCCAAGTCGCCGCCAACCCCTCCAGGGCATCAATTTTGCCGCTGGCCTCCTGTAAGTAGTTTTCTCCAAAATTTTTCAGTCCAAGCGCGTGGGCCGCGGCAACATCCTCGGCAGGCTTAGTTTTGCTTATCCCGATTAACGTGATTGCCTCTGAGGATCTGCCGCTTGCCCGGCAGGCGCTCGCAATGCGTTCGTTTAATTGGTCGAGGCGGGCGGCGAGATTTTTTTCAGATACAGGCTTCATGTCGGGTGGTGCAACTCGGTCTTCACCGGCAGGCACGCGCTGAAGTCATTTAAGAAGGTCTCGGCAATTAAGCATGCAGAGCGAGCGTGAATGTCTCCGGTCAGCACGTCATCGTCTTTTACTGCCCAAGAAGAAAGGCGTTCATCTGCCAAATAGGTTGGCAGGCGAGTGTGTCGTGCAATGCGCTGAGCGAAAGTACTCGCGCGTTGGGACATATCGGAAACACTGCCATCCATATTCAGCGGAAGCCCTACGACGAGGGACATGGGACGATATTGAACCAAGAGTTCGTCAACCTCTGACCAGTTGGGCTTGCCGTTGCGGGCTTTTAAAGTGCTCAATCCGCTGGCAGTCCCGGTTACCGTCTGGCCAACAGCGATGCCCAGGTGCTTTAACCCAAAGTCGATGCCTATCACATAGCCTTCACCAGCAACCATCAGCTGTATCCGGCATCTGGGGAAACCAGGTTCAAATCAATCCCTAGGAGGCTGGCCGCAGCATCCAGCCGTTTCTCATAGGGCTGATCAAATAGGATCTCCGGATTTGCTTCGACGGTGAGCCAGACGTTGCGCGCGATCTCATCTTCCAGCTGCCCCCCGCCCCAGCCGGCATAACCAAGGGCAATCATAAATTGCTCTGGACCTTCATCATTGGCCACCGCCCGAAGCGATTCAAAGGCACTGGTGAGATGCACACCCTCGGCGACGGTTAAAGACGAGTCATAGGCGTCCGATCCAGCGAACAGCATAAAGCCACGGTCTGTGGACACAGGTCCTCCGGCAATAACGGGGTAATCGACCCAATGTCGTTGCGGATTCAGGTTGAGTTGGTTAAGCAGTTCCAAAACGCTGATATCGCAGGGGCGATTGACGACGATGCCCATGGCGCTATCGCTGCTGTGCTCACAAATATAGGTCAGCGATGCCGCGAAATAGTCCTGATGCAGCGTCGGGAGAGCCAGCAAAAAGTGGTTCGTCAGGTTCATGGCGTTATGAGACTGTCCTCACCATATCGTTCTGCTCTGTCAATTGATTAAAGATCCGCTACGACTGAATTGCCAGGTTCGAGTGAACGTCAATTCATCATACCGCTTGCGCATATCGACGTTGAAGGGTTGATATGGTGCGGCCTGCCTGACGGTTTTCAAGGCAGCCGCATCGAGTGCCTCGTGTCCCGAGGATCGCAGCAACCTGACATCAAGTAGTTGTCCCGAGTGATGAATGGAAACGCGGAGGGTGAGTTCACCCTGCAGTCTGCCTGCGGGGTAATTGTTTCCTCCTAGGCGCTCGCATTTACGACGCCACATCGCGAGGTAGGCGGTTTCTGCGGCACTTGGTGCCCCTGTTGCAGAAAGGTCTCTTCGTCGCGCATCACCCCGAGTCTGTTTCGCTTGCTGATCGAACAGTACGATTTGCTCCGCCAATTGCCTCGTATTCAGGGCCTTCAGCGGCGGTGGCGCTGTTTCTTTAGGTGCCGCCGGCGCGGGAGATGGCGCGAGAGATGGCTTGGGTTCAGGCGCCGAGTCAGCAAGGTTGAATGTTTGCTGGTTGGATTTTCGCTCAGGTGGTGGGTTCGACTGCGAGGGATCGTTGTTTGGTGTGATCGCGAGGCCGTCCAAAGTAAGCGCATCTCCGCCTTGCTGAAGTTCGATCGCGAGAGGCTCAGTGGTCGCTTTCCGCGGTTCTTGTTCGAACGTGACGCCAAGCACTAAGACCGCGTGAATGCCGATGGCAAGCAGCGCGGTAAAGTAAAACCGATCTCTGGAGAGGGTCGCAAACACGGGTCGCTTGACGCTAGCTTGCGAGAGAGTCCATGAGATCCCCGGCGATGTCCAAACCAAATTGAGCATCTAACTCTCGTATGCAGGTTGGGCAGGTGACATTGATTTCGGTCAAGTAGTCGCCAATCACATCGATGCCGACAAAGTTTAGCCCGCGCCTGACCAGCTCTGGTCCGACTTGCTCAGCGATCCAACGGTCGCGGTCGGTTAAGGGCCGCCCTTCGCCGCGCCCCCCAGCGGCCAAATTTCCACGAGTTTCGCCCGCGGACGGAATTCGTGCTAGAGCGAAAGGCACCGGCTCGCCGTTCACGATCAAAATTCGTTTATCGCCGTCGACAATTTCGGGTAAGTAGACCTGACCCATGATTTGTTCGCGGCCGCCATCAGTCAGCGTTTCCAAGACGACGGAAAGATTTGGGTCGGATTCCATGATGCGAAAGATTGAAGCCCCACCCATGCCGTCCAATTTTTTAAAGACCACATTTTTGTGCTCGGCGTGAAATTTTTTCAGCACGTCCAGGCGCCTGCTCACAACAAGCGGCGGACAACACTCGGGAAAGGCGGTTGCGAAGAGTTTTTCGTTGCAGTCCCGCAACGAACCTGGCCGGTTTACTACCCTTACCCCCTCTGATTCCGCTCGCTCGAGAAGGTAGGTCGTATAGATATATTCCATGTCAAAGGGGGGATCCTTGCGCATCATGACGATGTCCATGGTGGACAGTGGCATCAGCTCTTCGGACGCCAGAGTGAACCAGGAATCCTCGCCGGTATTGACGCTAGCAGGATCGAGTGCCTCGGCGAAGTGCGAAACCAACGCTAAACGACTCAAATAGGCGCAGACGCGGTTGTCAGAAATCACAAGGTCTTCTTGCCGACAATAGTAAACATCCATGCCTCTCATCTGAGCCGCTCGAATCATGGCGAGGGTCGAATCTTTTTTGATCGCGACGGTTTCGATGGGATCCATCAGAAAGGCAATCTTGGTCATGGAGATACCTGCTAAGAAGATGAGGACGGTAAGGTAACGATTGTTGTGCCGATGAAGCAAATGCCAGCCTGCATAGGTAGCCGACCCTCGATTCTTCCTGCACCTGTTCGACTTTGCGAGCTATGGTCTATGCTCACGGGCCCGAATGTCCTAAAGGTAAACTAAACGTGTCGAGCGGACTCACTCCAAGCCAGGTTTTCCATAATCGACGCGACTTCGAGCGCGGTTTGCTGGCGGTAATATTGGATGAGAATCGCAAAGCCGGCTTTCAGCAGATGGAGCGCGTGGCGCAAACGATTAGCACCGTGCTACCGCCGGACAGTTCGTGGACACTGTTGGCGCACTGGTTGAATGCGCTGGCGGCAGATCGGCTGCCGTTAACCAGCAAAAGCCTCGAACTCCTGCGGCAAGTCGGTAAATCGTTAAAGGATCTAGATCGGCAGGCCCAACAGGCGTCACAAGCAGACTGGGTGATGCCGCTAGAGGTCGCTTTTTTGGTTGTGCCCCTCAATGCCGCCCTGGGCAGCGCCCAAACGCCGGGCGACGAAGATGCGGAACAATGGACAACGCTATTGGGCCAGCTCCAAACCACGAAAGATCTGGCGTCCCTACGCTTATCCTTCGCTCAGGTCGCAGACTTTGCTGCAGCGCGTCAGTGGCGCGATGTGCTAGAAATAACCGGCGCCCAAATAAATCTGTTGGATCGTCTTTTGGACGGCACCTTGGCTGCCGCGCCTGAACACGATCAGGTATTAGGCGATGCCAAAACGCTGCTTCATGTCTTAACCCTGCCTCCCCTAGGCGAGACGTTGGCAAATCAAACCCAGATAGATGACACCCAATACGAACGCGTGATTGAGCGGGCTGACGTGCTTGCATCCGGGGGGGAGTTTGTCCTCGACGATGCTGAGAAAACGCTAGGGGGTGAGAATGCGGATTTTGCCCAAGTGCAGCTTGCGACGGTACTAGACATGCTGCCAGGGCTGTTGGGGGCTTACCAAGAGCAGCTCGGGGCAGGGACGATAAATCCAGAACTTGAGGCCGATATGCAGGCGGTATCAGATGCCGCTGAGCGGCTGCGGGCGAGCCTGACGAAAGATACTAGGCAGGCCATCCTCTGAGATGCTGAATCAGTGCCAGGGCGACAGCGGGCATGGTTTCTGCGCGCAAAACTGTGTCCCCTAACCGATACCTAGCGACGTCCTGATCGCGAAAAAACTGTGCTTCCTCATCACTCCAACCCCCTTCCGGGCCAATGAAGATAAGCGGTTGATGGATGTCGACTTGACGAGGCAGAAGGGCGCCATCAAGGTCAAAAACGATCGGTACACCATTTGCCTGCTCATCTATGCAGGCCTTTACCGTCCTCGGCGGGTGGAGTACGGGTAGCCAGGTCTGTCCACACTGCTCACAAGCAGATGCAATGATCCGCTGCCAATGGCCTAGTTTTTGGTCCAGGCGTTCTCCTTTGAGAGGAAGATTGCTCCGATCCGTCTGCAATAACCAAATCTGCTGTACGCCAAGCTCTGTCGCCTGGGCGATCGCTCGATCCATGGCTTGGCCCTTGAGCAGCGCCATTGCCAGTGAGGGTGCCTGGTCCGGCCGCTCGATGGAGACGATTTGCTCGACAACACGTATTTGGGCGCGCCGCTGATGCGCTTTGCTGACCTGACAGCGGTAGAGGCCGCCTTCGCCGTCAAAAATATCTACTTCTTCTTGCTCGCGCATGCGTAGCACGCGGCAGAGATAGTTTGAGCTTTCAGCATCGAGCTGAAGAATATCGCCGGGGCAGTGCTCTCCGGCGAAGAAAAAACGGTTCAGGCGTGACAAATCATCTTTCGAGGAAGCCTAAATTGCGGCAAATTCGGCTACTCGCTCCCCATCGATTAAGCGTGTAGAAGTGTAGCCCGGGAGCCCCCATCTCGAGCAACCTTTCACACAGCTTGGTAACCACCTCAACGCCATAATCGATCAGGCCTTTTTCGTCTGACATATAGGTCGCCATCGATTTCGCCAGCCATCTAGGAATGTCGGCACCAGCCTTAGCGCTAAAGCGCTGCAGGGCTTCAACATTTGTAATCGGCATGATGCCAGCTGTGACTGGTATGGAGAGTCCTGCCTTGGCGCATCGATCGAGAAAAAAACCGTAGGCTTCAGGGTTGTAAAAGTACTGGGTAATCGCAGAGCTTGCACCAGCGCTGACCTTGGCAGAAAAGTGAATCATGTCTTTCGCGGCGCAAGACGCGTCGGGATGCACCTCAGGATAGGCGGCGACCGCCAGCTCAAAATGTTTCGGATAGTGTTGCTGTAGTCGCTCGACCAAATCTTTTGCGTAAACAGGTCTGCTTGCATCCCCCGACGGCTGGTCTCCACGTAAGCAGAGAATTTTCGTTACGCCGATATTTCGGTAGTGCTCGACAAGCTCAAGCAAGGCCGCATCTGTGCTGCCGCCAATCGAAAGATGCGGGACGGAGTTGATTTGCGCTGCCAATAGTGCCTCAACAAGATCCTGAGTGCCCTGTCGAGTGGAGCCACCGGCACCGTAAGTTACCGAACAGTAGTCTGGGTCAAACGCGGCAAGCTTGGCGACCGAGCCATCCAATAGCTTCGCAACGCCATCGTTTTCTCTGGGGGGGAAGAACTCAAAACTCAGTGTGGGTAGTGGTTTTGAACGATCTGTCTGGCTCATGATGAGTTCCTAGGAACTCATCATGGCGAGTTCCAGCTGTTAAAGGATAGCGGCTGCGAGCGCTTCTGCCTTGTCCGTACGCTCCCACGTGAAGTCGTCTCCGATTCGACCAAAGTGGCCATAGGCGGCGGTTTGCTGATAAATGGGACGCTTCAGATCCAGCATCGCGATTAGTCCCTTAGGCCTCAAATCAAAGTGCTCACGGACAAGTTGAATGATTTCGCTGTCGCTGATTTTGCCTGTGCCGTAGGTATCCACACTGATCGAAGTCGGCTCTGCAACGCCGATGGCGTAGCTCACCTGAATCTCGCAGCGCTCCGCGAGACCTGCGGCGACGATGTTTTTCGCCACGTAACGCCCTGCATAAGCGGCAGATCGGTCCACCTTAGACGGATCCTTGCCAGAAAAAGCCCCTCCACCATGACGCGCCATGCCGCCGTAGGTATCGACAATAATTTTGCGTCCGGTCAATCCACAGTCGCCTACCGGGCCTCCGATGATGAACTGCCCTGTTGGATTGATATGGAATTGCGTGTCAGGGGTGACCCAGTTTTGGGGTAATACTGGCATAATGATCTCCTCCATGACGGCCTCTCGCAGAGTCGCTTGATCGACATCTGGAGAGTGCTGGGTGGAAAGCACCACGGCATCGATGCCAATGGGTCGCCCCGCCTCGTCATAGCGAAAGGTCAGCTGGCTTTTCGCGTCAGGCCGCAGAAACTTCAAAGAGCTGCGTCTGGCCTTGGCTTGCTGCTCAACCAAACGATGCGAATAGACAATTGGCGCGGGCATCAGTACATCTGTCTCGTTTGTTGCGTAGCCAAACATCAAACCTTGATCGCCAGCACCTTGCTCATGATCCGTGGATTCGTCGACGCCCATGGCGATGTCTTGGCTTTGCTGCCCGAGCGCGTTTACGACCGTACAGGCCTCTGGGTCGAAACCGATTTCGGGGCCGTCATAACCGATTTGTTCGATAACCGAACGGGCAAGCTTGTCGAAGTCGACAACGGCTTCGCTGCGAATTTCACCGGCGAGCATCACGATACCGGTTTTGATCATGGTCTCGCAGGCGACTCTAGATTCGCTGTCTTGGGCAAGCATGGCGTCGACGACCGCATCAGATACCTGATCAGCGACTTTGTCTGGGTGGCCTTCAGAAACGGATTCGGAAGTAAATAACGATTGTGCTGGCATGGGAGTTTCCTTTGTTACTTGACCGGTGCAGACCGTCCGTCAAACTGAGCGCGGATGCTACTGGATATTAAATGCGGGTTTAAGTGACGAAAATTTGATTTAAATTGCAGAATATTTGCAGCATGGGCAGCAAAACACGGACAATACGCTCTCAAGTCGGAGAGAAATACTATGTCCTCACGTTTTCAGCTCGCGAATGCCGTTCGGGTATTGGCCATGGACGCTGTACAAGCCGCGAAGAGTGGGCACCCGGGAGCCCCCATGGGTCTTGCCGATGTCGCCGAGGTTCTCTGGCGAGATTTTCTTAAGCACAACCCAAATGACCCGCTCTGGCCTGACCGTGACCGATTTGTGCTGTCGAATGGGCACGGCTCAATGTTGCTCTACGCGCTGCTTCATCTCACTGGCTATGACGTTAGCCTTCAAGATCTAAAGGACTTCAGGCAGCTTCACTCTAAGACCGCTGGTCACCCAGAATTTGGCGAATGTCCCGGAGTGGAGACCACGACAGGGCCCCTAGGCCAGGGCTTCGCCATGGCGGTAGGCATGGCGCTGGCAGAGCAAAAGCTGGCCAAAGAATTCAACACCGAGGAGATCGACCTGGTCGACCATCGTACTTGGGTGGTCGCAGGCGATGGTTGTTTGATGGAGGGTATCTCTCACGAAGCCGCGTCACTTGCAGGCACCCTGGCATTATCAAAGCTCATTTGCCTCTATGACGATAACGGCATCTCCATCGACGGCGAGGTACAGGAATGGTTCAGTGAAGACGTGCCCGCGCGCTTTGAGGCCTATGGCTGGCGTGTGATTCGTAACGTTAACGGTCATGATGCTCAAGAAATCAGCGACGCCCTAAAGAATGCGGCCGAGTCCGATGGGCGACCAACCTTGGTGTGCTGTAAGACTGTGATTGGGTTCGGATCACCCAACAAAGGCGGCACGGCTAGCGCTCACGGCTCCGTACTCGGTGAGGAGGAAATCGCGTTAACCAAGGCCGAGCTAGGATGGGCCGCGCCCGCATGGGAAATCCCCAGTGACATTGCAGATGCTTGGGATCAACGTGATGTTGGCGCACAACGACACCAGACATGGCAGGCGAAGCTCGAAACCTATCGCGCGAGCGATGCTGCGCTGGCTGCCGAATTCGAAAGGCGCATGAATGGAGAGCTGCCCGCGGGCTGGTCAGATGCTATCGATAGTTTTGCGCAGAATCAGCAGGCGAATCCTGTGGATCTGGAGACACGCAAGTCATCGCAAGCTGCCATTGGGGCGGTGGCTCAAGGGGTGCCAGAACTCTTCGGCGGCTCCGCCGACCTGACCGGTTCAAACAATACTCGATGGGGCGAAGCGAATGACGATCAGTACCTGAGTTTTGGTGTGCGCGAGTTTGGTATGACCGCGATCAGTAACGGCATGCAGCTCCACGGTGGATATCGCCCCTTCACCGGCACGTTTCTGATCTTTATGGAATATGCCCGAAACGCCGTGCGGCTGGCAGCCCTGATGCAGCTACCGAATATCTTTGTATATACCCATGACTCTGTTGCCGTCGGTGAAGACGGACCCACGCACCAGCCTGTAGAACAGCTGGCTAATTTGCGTACCACCCCCAATCTGGCGACCTGGCGTCCATGCGACACGGTGGAAACTGCGGTGGCCTGGAAATCCGCCATGGCCAGTCGCACCATGCCCACGGCCTTGGTCTTTACGCGGCAAAAAGTCTCGGCACAAGCACGCTCAGAGGTGGCTTTTGCGAACGTTAAGCGTGGAGGGTATGTGCTGTATGAGCCCGACCAATCACCGCAAGTATTGCTGATCGCGACGGGCTCAGAGGTGGGCATTACCATGGCGGCGGCGGAATCCTTGCTGGCTCAAGGAATTCCTGCACGTGTAGTGTCCATGCCCTGTGTCGAGGTTTTTGAGATGCAGGACGCAGAGTATCGAGAAGCGGTACTACCCGCGTCAGTACGTGTCAGAGTGGCGGTAGAGGCTGGCCACCCCGACACTTGGTTTAAATATGTGGGTTTAGATGGTGCGGTAGTCGGAATTGACCGCTTTGGAATGTCGGCCCCCGGTGCTCAAGCCCTAGAAACATTGGGGATGACGACCGAACGCATCGTGGCCACAGCCTTGACCGTGGCAGGTAGGCAGGCCTAAGTCGGGCAGCCGTTGTCGGTTCAGTTGTCAGCATAAAGATGGGAAGAAGAGCATGAAACTACCGGCCATTACGGCGATGTCCGATCTGGACCTTAGCGGTAAACGGGTTTTGATCAGGGCGGACCTTAATGTTCCCCTGCTCAATGGCGCGGTAACCAGTGATACCCGTATTCGCGCCACGGTTCCCACCATCTCCCGAGCCGTAGAGCAAGGCGCTAGCGTTGTGGTGATGTCGCACCTAGGTCGTCCGAGCGAGGGCCACTTTGATCCCGAAGCGTCCCTGGCTCCGGTAGCCGAGAGGATGGCAGAATTGCTGAAGATGCCCGTCCCGCTGTTGGCCGATTTAGAACAGGCTGGGGGAGTGACCATGGGTCAGGTTGCGCTGCTGGAAAATGTTCGCTTTTTTACTGGCGAAAAATCAGACGCAGATGAACTTGCCCAGCGCATGGCGGCTATATGCGATGTTTTTGTCATGGATGCTTTTGGCACAGCGCATAGAGCTCAAGCTTCCACCCACGGGGTAGCTAAGTTTGCACCCGAGGTATGCGCCGGGCTTCTATTGGATGCGGAGCTTCGAGCCTTTCAGCAGGCACTCGCACAACCTGCTCGCCCCATGGTGGCCATCATTGGCGGCGCCAAAGTTTCCACCAAGTTAGAGGTTCTGGGCTCTCTAGCCAGCGTTGCTGATCGCATTATTGTTGGTGGCGGTATTGCGAATACCTTCATTGCCGCGGCTGGCTATGGCGTGGGTAGTTCGCTCTTCGAGGCAGATCTGGTTGATACTGCCCGTGGGATTGCCGAGCAGGTCGATATTCCTATTCCAGTCGATGTAATGGTCGCTGGGGAGTTTGCCCCGGATGCGGTGGGCGTGGTGAAAGCGATTGATGACGTCGCCGATGACGAGATGATTCTCGACATCGGCCCAGTGACCGCGCGAGCCTGGGCTGAGAGCTTGATCGACGCGCAAACGATTATGTGGAACGGCCCCGTCGGGGTATGCGAATTTCCACAATTCGGCCAAGGCACCAAGGTGCTGGGTGAGGCAATTGCAGCAAGCAGTGCATACTCCATCGCAGGCGGTGGCGACACCTTGGCAGCGGTCGAGCAATTTGATCTCGCCAAAGGAATTTCATACATCTCAACTGGTGGTGGGGCATTTCTTGAATTGGTTGAGGGCAAAACCCTGCCAGCGGTCAAGGTACTCGGCGATCGCTGCGCCAAGGCGTAACGGATAGCCTTAATCAGCAGCGCACAGTTCAATAAGCGCTGAATAGAATTTATCGGAGAACAGTTATGGCTCTTATCAGTATGCGGCAACTTTTAGATCATGCCGCAGAAAACAACTACGGTGTTCCTGCTTTCAACGTGAATAACCTGGAGCAAATGCGCGCCATCATGGAGGGGGCCAACGAAACCAATAGTCCTGTCATCGTGCAGGCATCTGCGGGTGCCAGAAAGTACGCGGGACCAAACTTCTTACGTCACTTGATGCTGGCAGCAGTAGAGGAATTTCCCCACATTCCGGTAGTCATGCATCAGGATCACGGCGCGTCTGCCGATGTCTGCCAGCGTTCCATGCAGATGGGTTTTACCTCGGTCATGATGGACGGTTCGCTGCTAGAGGATCAGAAAACCCCCGCAGACTACGCCTACAACGTGGATGTGACCCGGCGTGTGGTGGAAATGGCGCATGCCTGCGGCGTTTCTGTGGAAGGTGAACTCGGCTGTCTGGGATCCTTGGAGACCGGTACCGCTGGTGAAGAGGACGGCGTCGGTGCTGAGGGCGTTCTGAACATGGATCAACTGCTGACAGACCCAGAAGAGGCGGCAGATTTCGTGGCAAAAACAGAGGTGGATGCGCTGGCTATCGCCATTGGTACCTCTCATGGGGCCTACAAGTTCAGCCGTCCTCCCTCGGGCGACATCCTGGCCATTGACCGCATTAAGGCCATCCATGAACGCCTGCCCAATACTCACCTTGTCATGCACGGTAGCTCGTCCGTGCCACAGGACCTTCTGAAGGAAATAAACGAATACGGCGGTGAAATTCCAGAAACCTATGGTGTGCCCGTCGAAGAAATCCAGCAGGGCATCAAACACGGTGTTCGCAAGGTCAACATCGACACGGATTTGCGCCTAGCATCCACGGCTTCGATTCGTAAATTTCTGGCAGACAATCCAGCAGAATTTGATCCGCGTAAGTACCTGGCCGTTTCGCAGAAGGCTATGAAGGATGTTGTAATTGCTCGTTACGAGGCCTTTGGCACTTCGGGCAATGCCGATAAAATTCAGGCGAAGTCGCTGGAGTCGATGTTCATTCAATACGCCGCTGGCGAACTGGCACCAATGATCGCTTAGGCCGTCACGGTGTCACAGCTCCCGAAACGCGGCGAAGGTCTCTTCGATGATGCGGCCCTTATCCAGGCCTTGGCCGCACCCCCAGTAGACGAAGGCACCTGGTGCGAAGTGGACCCAGCCTTATTTGAGCAATACAACGCCTACTACAGCTTGGGTTTCGAGGCGCTTGGAGCAAAACGCGCCTATGGCGTTTTTGCCGTAGGGCAGGAGCGCATTTTTGCGCAAACCTTTGTGCCAAAAGATCGAAAGCCCGCAGCATGGGCACTGGTCTGCCATGGCTACTATGATCATATGGGGTTATACGGTCACCTTGTAAGCGAGCTTTTGCAACGGAACATAGCAGTCATCGGCTTTGATCAAATAGGCCACGGTCTATCGACAGGTCCTCAGGCCACTATCGAGGATTTTCAGCGTTATATTCAGGTGATCGAGGTTGTCCATAAAATCGGACAGCGCCTGGCTGATGCCCTTACCCTGCACTGGTTTGGGCAAAGCATGGGTGGGGCACTGACCATGGATTACTGGCAGCAACAACGCTTCGCTCAAAACGATCAGCCAAATGGCGAAATGATATTGTTAGCACCCTTGATTAGACCTTATGCATGGCCCGGAATGCGCTGGGTATTCGAACTAGCCAAGCGCACGGTGGCTTCTCGGCCCAGAGATGTATCGACAAATATCGACAACCCTGATTTTGTCGCCTTACTGAGCCAAGACCCGCTACAGGCACGAACACTACCGGTCGCTTGGGTTAATGCCATGGTTAACTGGTTCAGGCATTTCGAGTCGTCTCGTCCGTCGGCGTTGAAACCCGTCATCATTCACGGATACGAAGACCGCACGGTCAGCTACCGTCATAATCTGCCGGTGTTAGCCCGCATCTATCCGCAAAGCCAGCTCCATATTGTGCCTCCAGCACGGCATCATCTGGTGAACGAAACACCAGAAATACAGGCCGCAATTTGGGAGCGACTCGATGCGGTATGCGACTGGACCAGCCCGCGAGGAGAAGCGCATGCTGTCTGAGGTTTTAGCGTCTAAACAGATTAAGGAAGACCCCGAGAGCCTGCAGATTTGGGGTAAGGACTGGACCAACGGCTTTGTCGTGGCGCCCAGCGCGATCGTATTTCCTGAAAGCATTGATCAGATTCAAGATCTGGTTTCCTATGCACGTAGCCATCACCTAAAGCTCGTACCTTCTGGCGGCCGAACCGGTTTGTCCGGCGGCGCGGTAGCGAGTCAGGGTGAGGTGGTCGTATCTTTTGATCGCATGAACAAGATCCTCGATTTCTCTGCCAAGGATCGCATCGTAAGCTGTCAGCCCGGCTTGATAACCGCGAATCTGCAGGCATTTGCCGAAGAGCAGGGCTTGTTCTATCCCGTGGACTTTGCGTCCTCGGGTTCATCGCAAATCGGTGGCAACGTAGCGACAAATGCCGGAGGCATTAAAGTCATACGCTATGGTTTGACGCGAGACTGGGTGGCTGGCATGAAAGTGGTCACCGGCGCCGGGGCACTACTGGACTGCAACGCGGGTCTGATTAAAAACGCCACCGGCTACGATTTTCGACACCTCATGATCGGGTCTGAAGGGACGCTTGGCCTGATTGGCGAGTTGGAGATGCGTCTCGCCCCTCAGCCCCAGCCTCAGGTGGTCATGGTAGTAGGCGTGCCCCAAGTCACGGATCTGCTCAACATTTTGAATGGTTTTAATGACCGCCTAACTCTTTCAGCGTTTGAATTTTTTTCGGATCTGGCTCTGCAAAAAGTACAGGCCCATCGTGGGTTGCCCGCACCTCTTGAAAACCGCGTGGAAAATTACGCCCTGCTGGAATTTGATGAATCTGATTTGCCCAAGGCAGAGGAGGCGTTTGCCGACTGCATGGAGCAGGGTTGGTTAGTCGATGGCGTAGTGAGCCAGTCTCAGGCGCAAGCGGCATCGCTGTGGCAGCTGCGTGAGGGGATCTCGGAGAGCCTGGCACCGTACACGCCCTACAAAAACGATCTCTCAGTACGCATTAGCGAAGTGCCGACCTTTCTCGCTGACGTAGATCGCTACGTGAAGGAGGGTTACCCAGACTTTGAAGTTTGCTGGTATGGCCATATTGGTGACGGCAACCTGCATTTGAATATTTTACGGCCTGACTCATTGTCGGTTGAAGAGTTTTTTCACGTGGGCCACACCATGAGTCCGAAGATATTCGAACTGGTGCAGTCGCGTCGGGGCAGTATTTCCGCCGAGCATGGCGTTGGTCTACTGAAACGCGATTTCTTGGGCTATAGCCGCAGCGATGAAGAAATCGCGCTGATGCGCGGCTTAAAGCAAGTGTTTGATCCGGATCAAATTCTCAATCCTGACAAACTGCTACCCCTCCCTGGAGCTTGAGCAAGAAAGCGCGTTAGCGGTTGTCGCCATCCAGCAGCCTTCCAATACCGCCCAGCACCGAACCCTCGCCCTTGTCATCGCCGCCCATTTGGAGAGCAGCCGATAGGATACGGTCGGCCATGCGTGAAAAGGGCAAACTTTGCAGCCACACGGTACCCGTGCCCTGCAAGGTTGCCAGAAAGAGGCCTTCGCCCCCGAAAATCATGGACTTAAGACCACCTGCGCGCTCTATGTCGTAGTCCACGCTTGGAGTGAAAGCGACTAAACAGCCCGTGTCCACGCGCAGAGTTTCATTCTTCAACTCTTTTCTAACTATGGTGCCGCCAGCCTGCACAAAGGCCAGTCCATCACCCTCGAGACGCTGCAAAATAAAACCCTCGCCGCCAAATAGGCCTGCACCTAGCTTGCGGTTCAAAGCAATGTCGAGTTTCGTGCCTAGCGCCGCGCACAGAAAAGCATCTTTTTGGCAGATGATTTGTTCACCAAGCTGCGCCATGTCGATGGCTATGATGTCGCCAGGGTAGGGGGCAGAAAAAGCGACCCGCCTCTTGACGCTGGTGGAATTTGAGAAATGCGTGGTGAAAATGGACTCACCCATGATCATGCGCTTACCCGCGCCAAAGAGTTTGCTCATCACGCCTTCGTCCGCCTCGGAGCCATCACCCATTTTAGTTTCGAAGGTGATGCCATCCTCCATATAGGTCATTGCACCGGCTTCGGCGATCACGGTTTCACCGGGATCAAGCTCCACCTCAACAATTTGCATGGAGTTTCCAAGAATTTCGTAATCAACTTCGTGGCAGCGCATAGATCATTCTCTCCAAGAATCGTCAGCATGAAACGGACACTGAGGCGATAGATGGTATGCGAAACGCTTGGATCAGTCCCGATCACTAGACCGGATAACTGTCGAGTGGCTCAAAGTTAGAGCGCATTAAAGCCCGCCTGAGAGCAGATTGATCGCGGATTATGTCGATCCCAAAGGCTTGTCACGCTGAAGGCGAAATACCCTACTAAGGCACCTCGGCGGCTGAAGAGTGCAAGTTGGTGATGCCATTTTTTCCGGCCAAAAATGCCACATGAGCCGCTTGCTGAGCGAAAATCCCGTTGCATACAACCCCCGCGATGTCATTGATGCGACGCTCCATTTCTAAAGGCTGTTCGATCTTAAGGTTGTGTACATCGAGAATGATATTGCCGTTGTCGGTCGTCACACCCTCGCGCCAAATAGGCTGTCCACCCAATTGAACCAAGGCCCGCGCGACCAGGCTGCGTGCCATGGGAATAACCTCGACAGGCAGTGGAAAGGTACCGAGCCTCGTCACTAACTTGCTATCATCTGCAATACAAACAAATTCATTGGCGGCACTGGAGACAATTTTCTCTCGGGTCAGGGCTGCACCGCCCCCCTTAATCATGTTTCCCAGGGCATCAATCTCGTCGGCGCCATCGACATAGACATCTAGGTGCGGGGTCGCGTTCAGATCAAGGACCGTAATGCCATGTGCGGCCAATCGCTGCTGGGTTGCCTCGCTGGAAGCGACGGCTGCATCAAAGGTGTGCCGAATTTTGGCTAACTCATCGATGAAGCAATTGGCCGTTGAGCCGGTACCAACCCCGACGATGCTTTTGCGATCCAGCTTAGGGGCAATGTACGAAATGGCTGCTTCTGCAGCTTTTTGCTTGAGTTCGTCCTGAGAATGACTGATAAAGCGCCTCGTTTGCGAAGTGGCACAACAACGGACAGTAATGTCCTGGGGATGATTGAGAAATTGTTGGCATGTTAGAAAGTTATGTAAAGAAAATTCTGGGCTCAAAAGTGTATGACCTGGCGGTCGAGAGCCCATTGTCTGACGCGCCGCTGCTGAGAAAGCGCCTGGGCCTTAACGTCAGCTTGAAACGTGAGGATATGCAGTCGGTTTACAGTTTCAAGCTGCGCGGTGCCTACAACAAAATGGCGCAGCTCAGCGATGATCAAAAAGCGGTTGGGGTCATCACCGCATCCGCTGGAAACCATGCGCAAGGCGTGGCCATTTCCGCACAAAAACTCGGTATTCGCGCCACTATCGTCATGGGTCAAAACACACCCAGCATCAAGGTGAACGCCGTACGCGACCGCGGAGCAAAGGTTGTATTGCACGGCGATAATTACGACGAGGCATCCCAGCATGCCAAGACACTTTGCGACGCGCAGGGCCTGGTCTATATACCCCCTTATGACGACGTCGATGTGATCGCGGGCCAAGGGACCATTGGCATGGAAATCGTTAATCAGCACAGCGAGCCACTGGATGCCATATTTGTGCCCGTCGGCGGGGGCGGGCTTGTTGCCGGGGTCGCCGCCTACGTGAAGTATTTGCATCCGCAGACCAAAATCATCGGTGTCGAAGCCCAAGGATCGAACTGCCTTGATGCAGCGATGAGGGCCGGACGTCGTGTGCGGTTGCCCATTGACCAGCTAGACCTATTCGCAGATGGCGTCAGCGTGGCTCAAATTGGTAAGGAAACGTTCAAGGTCGCCAAGAAATACGTCGATGACGTGGTGGTGGTAAACGTGGATGAAATTTGCGCCGCCATCAAAGACGTATTTGAAGACACCCGCTGTGTGGCTGAGCCCGCGGGGGCCTTGGCCATTGCCGGCATGAAGCGCTATGTCGATGCCCATCCGGGAATGTCCCATGTGGTGTCCATTGTCAGTGGCGCCAACGTGAACTTTGACCGTCTGCGCCACATATCAGAGCGCGCAGAGGTTGGTGAGGCGCGGGAGGCGGTGCTGGCGGTCACCATCGATGAAGCCAAGGGCAGTTTCCTAAAGTTCTGTCGCGCCCTGGGCAAACGCGCGATCACGGAATTTAACTACCGCTGCGCGGATTTAGAGCAAGCGCACATTTACGTCGGTATCGGTGTGAAGTCGAAGGAAGATCGCATGGCGCTGGTTGCGCAGCTTGAGTCTAAGGGCTATCGAGTCTTTGACATGACTGAGAATGAGGCTGCCAAGGTACATGTGCGTCATATGGTGGGTGGTCATCGGGGTAGCCCAGGGTCAGAGATGCTGTTTCGATTTGAGTTTCCTGAGCGGCCTGGGGCATTGCTGCAGTTTCTGTCAGGCTTGGGTGTCGACTGGAACATCTCATTGTTCCACTACCGCAATCACGGATCCGCCTGGGGAAGAGTCCTTGTAGGCTTCGACGCGGGCGCTGCCGAGCGTAAGCAGCTGCAGGCGTATTTGCAGCGTATTGGGTATCGATTCTGGTCAGAGCAAGATAACCCTGCCTACGATTTGTTCTTGCGCTAACGCCTCACAACAAAACTGGCTAGCACTTCTAGTCCGGCTCCTGCTGATGCGCTAGCCATTCGTCCTCAAATACGAGCTGGGTCATATCACGTATGTGATCAACGTAGAGCTTGCCGGCTAGGTGATCGAATTCATGCTGCACCACGGTGGCCAAAAAGCCCCTGAGTTCCAGGGATGCCTGCTCGCCCGAAATGGTTGTGTAGTCAACACGCACATGCTGTGGTCGGTATACGAAACCGCGTAGACCGGGCACGGACAAACACCCTTCCCAGTAGCCGGACTCTTCTGGGTTGAGCACCGTTAGCACCGGATTGAAGAAGACCGTAAGGGGTATGGCCTCAATATCGCCATAGCGACTGGGCCCGCCGGGGACTTCAATGATCGCAAGCTGAATTGGCTGATCAATCTGCGGTGCCGCCAAGCCAATGCCGCCTGCCTGGTGCAGTGTCTCAACCATGTCGGCTATCAAGGTGTGCATTTCTGGGCGATCAATCTCGTCGAGGCCCACCGGTCGGGCGACCTCACGTAGGGTCGGATGCCCCATTTTTATGATGGGATGAATGCTCATAGAGCCTACTCCTTGAGGTCGGCCGAGTGTTGCGCGGCAAAAATTCGGTAACCTGATTCCGTGACTAAGGCATCCAAGGGAATGTCCCAAGGCTGTGCTGGTAACCGATGCTCCGAGTGCTGAATATTGTATGCAACGCCGATCATCCATGGCCGGGTGGCTGAGTCGGCAAAGTAGCGGTCGTAGAATCCACCGCCCATGCCAAGGCGTCCGCCCCGGGTGTCGAAACTCACTAAGGGCAGTAATACCGCGTCCAAATTCTCAGGTAGTGCGGGAACCGCGCCGTCGTCGAGCACCGGTTTACGAAGATTAAAGCGCCCTCGTTCAATTTTAGTCGTTGCGTTTATCGGGTAGAAATCCATCTGCCCGGTAACCTGCACGATTACTGGTGCATAGAGGTGTTTACCAGCCGACCACGCAGAATCTATCCAAGCGGCTAGATCCACCTCATCGGGGCTGGAAAAATATACGGCAAGATTGTTAAGGCCGTTGCCTGCAGCCAAGAGTATTTCTAAATGGTTGGCAATCGCGCTATGGCAGGTACGACGCACTTCGTCATCCAAGCTGCGTCTTCTGTCCTTAAAGACTTTTCGCAGCTGTGCTTTGGATTCAGTCAATGGGTCTGAGTCTGACTCTTGGCTCATGCTTATTGCTCCCACGATGGAGTCGTGGCAGAGGAAATAAGAAGTCTCCCGGAAATGCCGCTGTTGGTTTGCCCTGAACCGTTTTGATTCAAGGCGGGAACCTCAGCTAGCTCGAAGGCGGCCCATCGGATTGGGTAAGCACACAGAATTAGCGAAAAGTCCCCTGACGTTTTTATAACGGCTCAAGGACGCGACCACTGGCTAACATCCCAGGAGATAGGCGCAGTATAGCGATTTTTGCTCGCGGCAATAGGGCTTTGGCATGGTATCGCAAGACCAAATCTAGACAGCACCAAGGGCGTCGTAGGAATACAGGGGAGTTAAGAGACGGGCTAGATTTTCAGCTGCTTGCCATCGGCGATGGCATTTTCAAGTCGATCATTCAAGGCGCGAATGCGCAATTTTGCATAGTCCTGGCTGGTTTGAACCTTGGACTGGCCGCTGAGCAGTTCATGGGACATGTTCAGCGCCGTCATAATTGCGATGCGATCCATCCCCACAACCTTGCCACTTTGGCGGATTTCCTGCATTTGCTCGCTTAAGTA